>VGXE01000007.1 GCA_016873455.1 Nitrospira sp.
GGCGGCCCGACAGCGGGCGATACCCGAGGCGGACGCTCCCGGCCTAGCGAATTTCCAGCAGAGTACCTGTGTTGCTCCATTCAGAAACAGAGTTCTTCGTGTAAACGTGAATTAATCAGACCTTCCTAAGTAATGTTCGCCGCAGAGCTTGCTGATGCCGTAGGGCGACATTGGGTTCGTGGCATGGGACTCAGGTGCTGGACCCTGTTCCTGTTCCCCATAAATGGCCCCCCCCGGAGGATGAGAACACCACCTTTCTCACTCCATGGCGAACAGCTTGCTGCAACACATTCATCGTCCCCAGCACGTTCACCTGCGCGTCAAACACGGGATCTTCGACCGAGCGCCGCACATTGACCTGAGCTGCGAGATGCAGAACGACATTGGGCCGTTCGTTCCGAAAGATCCGCTCAAGACGCCAACCTTGAATATCAGTTTTGTACAGGTTAGCGGCGCGATTGACGTTTCTCCGCAGTCCGGTCGCCATGTTATCGACGACGACCACTTCATGTCCCTCCTCCGCCAATCGATCCACGATATGAGACCCGATGAATCCTGCGCCGCCCGTCACCAGTACCTTCATCATCCCTCCGGTCGAGTAAGGCCGTTGCCACCCCTTACATATCACGAAATGAGGAGACAACCTCAAAAATTGCCAAATGTTCTTGGTTCCCCTTCTTCCCCTTGATAGGAGAATCCACTGACGTCACCGTGCGTAAGCCGATATCGGATGCAAAACGCAGAATCCGCTGCATCACCTCCTGGCGCTGCGCCTCGTCACGAACCACTCCTCCCCGCCCGACTTGCCCTTTGCCCACCTCGAATTGGGGTTTGATCAGCGCGATCACTCGCGCCCCCGGCGTGGAAAATCGCAAGACGGGGGGGAGCACCTTCGTCAATGAGATGAACGAGACATCGATGACTGTCAGGCCGATCCGCTCCGGAATCACCGACGGCTCAAGATAGCGGACGTTGGTCCGCTCGATCAGGACCACGCGAGGATCCTGCCGGAGCCTCCAGTCAAATTGACCATACCCGACATCGACTGCGTACACCCGCGCGGCGCCGTGCTGCAGCAAACAGTCGGTAAATCCTCCGGTTGAACAGCCGACGTCGAGACAGACGGCGTCACGAGGATCAATTGAACCGGCGGCCAGCGCCGCCTCCAGCTTCTCCCCCCCTCGGCTGACATACCGGGAGGCGTGTTGGACGATCTCGATGTGCGCGTCGACGGACACGGCCTTGGCCGGCTTGTCGACCATCACACCGTTGACCGTGACCTCCCCGGCAAGGATCATCCGGGCCGCGGCTTCGCGGCTGGGTGCCTGGCCCCGTGTCACGAGCCATTGATCGAGCCGGTGTTTGTCAGCGCGCGTCGTGGAGACCATGGACTTGTTGGGAAAAACTCGCGGGGAAGAAAAGCCCCCGGACAGTGGAGCGCATCGCGTCAGCCGATGGAAGTCTCTCCATCGCCGTCATCGGCAGAAAAGGCCCTGAGTTGTCGCTTCCCATTCTTATCTTGCACCAGCACTTCGATCTTATGCTCGGCTTCTTCCAGGACCTTGAGGCAGTTCTTGGACAGGCGGATTCCCTCTTCGAAGATCTTCAACGATTCATCCAAAGGCAAGTCTCCCTTTTCCAATTCGCCTACAATGGCTTCCAAGCGTGCCATCGCCTGTTCAAATTTCACACCGGCCACGGTCGTCTCCTCTCCAATAAGCAGTGAGCTATTATAGCCGGACGTGGCGTCCGTTTAAACTGATCCCTCGGGCACGGTTTCATTGACCGTGCAGCGCAGCTGTCCCCTGGAGAGCCGGGCCACGACTTCCTGGCCGGCCAAAACCTGACTGGCGGCTCGAACGATTCGACGAGCCGGCACCGTTTCCACGATGCTGTATCCCCGGTCGAGAATGGCCAGCGGGCTCAGCGCATGCAGCCGCGCCAGACAGGCATGGGCCTCCTGTGTTCGCCGGTCCATCCCGAACCTCATCACCTGCTGCAAACGCGAGAGAAGCTGAGGCACCAAGGTGGTTCCGTGTCGCACCTGCGCAGCGGGGCTTCTGCCGATCAATACGTGCTGGAACGCATGGAGCTGATCCCATCCCTGTTTCACCAACTCCTGCATGGCTTGACACATCCGGATCACCGCTCCGTCCACCTGCTGCATGTCCTCCAACACCTGGAAACGGACATTCGCCAGATAGCTGACCAGAAGGTCAAGCTGGCTCCGTGTGCCTTCACAGTGCCGGCGGATCGCGCGCCGGCTGCGCATGGTCAGCTCCCCCAGACGATCCAGCACCTCGCTCAACACCGGAGCCACTGCCTCGGCAGCCGCCGACGGTGTCGGCGCCCGCACGTCGGCCGCAAAATCCGCCATAGTGACATCCGTCTCATGTCCCACAGCGGAGACGATGGGAACAGGCGATTCGGCAATCGCACGCACAACCCGTTCGTCATTGAAGCTCCAGAGATCTTCCGAAGACCCTCCGCCACGCCCAACGATGATCACATCGACATGGCCCATTGCCGTCAACGATCGGATGGCAGCGACGATCTGTTCCGCCGAACCGTCCCCCTGGACCAACACCGGTGCCAGGATGAGGTGGAGAATGGGACAGCGACGATGCAGCACGGTCATCATGTCTCGAACCGCCGCCCCCGACAGCGAGGTCACAATCCCGACGGTTCGAGGAAAAGCCGGCAACGGTTTCTTTCGACCCTGATCAAAGAGACCCTCGGCAGCCAGGCGATTCTTGAGCTGTTCAAGCGCCAGTTGCTGTGCGCCGCGCCCTTGGGGTTCCAGGTACTCAAGAATAATCTGGTACTCTCCGCGCGGCTCATAGACCGTCACACGCCCCCGCACGATGACGTGGAGGCCGTCCTCCAAACCAAAGCGCAGCCGCAGCGCAGTCGGCCGGAAGATCACGGCCCTGATCTGGCTGGAGTCATCCTTGAGGGTACAGTAGAGATGCCCGGACCCCGGCGCGCGCAGATTGGAGATTTCCCCTTCGAGCCACACCTCGGCAAAATCGCGTTCCAATGAGGCTCGAACCAATCCGGTCAGTTGGGAGACGGTGAAGACCTGTCTCGAGGGAGAGTCGGAAAACAGCGGGGTGGATGGGACGCGGCTCGTGGACAGTCTCCTTTAATCAATGAGTCTGATTCGCTCAAACGCGACGGCTTTCCCCAGCCGAGCGTCCAGCTCGAGCAGCACCGCACAGAACACCGAAGGGCCGGACGCCACTTCAAACCGTTTGGGCATGCCGGTCAGGAACTTCTCGATCGCCAACTCTTTTTTCACACCGATCACCGAGTGCAACGGCCCGGTCATGCCGATGTCGGTGATATAGGCCGTGCCCTTCGGCAGGATTTGCTCATCGGCGGTTTGCACATGCGTGTGGGTCCCGACCACCGCCGTCACGTCTCCGTCCAAATAGTGTGCCATGGCCATCTTTTCCGATGTGGCCTCGGCATGCATATCGACCACGACCGCCAATGTTTCCTGCTTCAGCTTCGACACTTCCCGTTTGGCTGTTTGAAACGGACAATCGATCGTCGGCATATAGGCCCGTCCCATCAGCTGAAGCACCGCCAATTTCTCTCCGCCGGCGGTTTCGACGACCACACTCCCCTTGCCCGGCACACCCGGCGGATAGTTGGCGGGACGCAGCAGGCGCGATTCGCGCGGGAAATAGTCCAGCACTTCTTTCTTGTCCCAGGCATGATTGCCCGTCGTGATGACCGAGAGGCCGAGTTCGAACAACTCTTCCGCCAGCTCCGGCGTAATACCGAATCCGCCTGCGGCATTCTCACCGTTCCCGATCACGACATCGACGTGCCGCTGCGCCACCAGGCGAGGCATCGCGCGGGCCACGGCCCGCCGGCCCGGTTCGCCCATGATGTCGCCGATGCACAAGACCTTCATCGGGCATATTCCACGTATCGGCTCTCCCGAATGACGGTCACCTTGATCTGGCCGGGATACGTCAATTCCTGCTCGATCTTCTTCGCCAACTCACGCGACAGTTGAAACGACTCGGCATCGGTGATGTCTTCCTGGCGGACGATCACACGGATCTCTCGCCCCGCCTGAATCGCATAGGCTTTTTGCACGCCCTTCTGTCCCGTGGCCAGCGATTCGAGTTTTTCCAACCGTTTCACGTAGGACTCGAGCGCCTCTCGTCTGGCGCCAGGCCGGGCCGCCGAGAGCGCCTCCGCTGCCGCCACCAGCACACTCTCCGGACAGATCGGCTCCACCTGCTCATGATGGGCAGCGATCGCGTTGACGATCTTGGGAGATTCTCCGTATTTTTTGGCGATCTCAGCCCCCAGCATGGCATGCGGCCCTTCTTCTTCGTGGCTCACCGCTTTGCCGATGTCGTGGAGCAAGGCGCCGCGCCGCGCCAACCTCACGTCCAAGCCGAGTTCCGACGCCATGATGCCGCAGATATACGACGCTTCCCGCGCATGATACAGATTGTTCTGTCCGTAGCTCGTCCGATACTTGAGCCGCCCCAGTACTTTGATCAACTCAGGATGAAAATCTGCTAGCCCCAACTCGAAAATAATCTTTTCGGCTTCTTCGTACATCAGCTTGTCGATGTCGACTTTCACCTTCTCGACAATCTCCTCGATGCGGGTGGGATGGATCCGCCCATCGTGCATCAACCGCTCAAGCGATACCTTGGCAATCTCTCGCCGCAAGGGATCGAACCCCGAAATGATCACGGCCTCCGGCGTCTCATCGATGATCAAATCGATCCCCGTGGCCGCCTCAATCGCACGGATATTTCGCCCTTCCCGGCCGATGATCCGTCCCTTCATCGCATCGTTCGGAATCTGGACCACCGAGATCGTGGATTCCGACACGTAGTCGCGCACCACCCGCTGAATGGAGCTGGTGATGATTTCGCGGGCCTCCCGCTCGGCGTTCTCGCGCGCCTCTTCGATGGTCCGCTTGGCAATACCCGCCGCATCGAGCCGGGCCTGCGATTCCATTTCGGCGATCAAGTGTTTCTTCGCCTCGTCCGCCGTCATCCCCGCGACACGCTCCAGCGCCTCACGATGTTCGCGCTCAGCCTTGGCGCAGGCAGCTTGTTTCGCGGCCAAGCCCTCTTCTCGCCGCATGAAGTCCTGATCGCGTTTCTGTAACTCACTGTCCCGTTTGTCTACCGCGGCAAGTTTCCGATCGAGGCCTTCTTCCCGCTGGACCAGCCGTTTCTCCGACGCCGAGAACTCGACGAGCTTAGCCTTCTGCTCTTTTTCAAGCTCGGATTTGGCCTGGAATACCAGGTCCTTGGCTTCCAGCTTAGCCTCTTTCAACAGATTCTCAGCTTCACGCTGCGCGTTCTGGACAATCTGCTTGGCCTGCCCTTCACGCTCGGCCTGTTTCGAGGCGGCCATGTTCCGACGCACCATCTCGAACACACCGGTACCGAGGAGGGCCCCGACGAGTCCGCATACGATGTACAACACGATTGAGGTTGAAATGGGAATCACCCCCTTGTCGGCATGACCAGGCGCCAGCCTGATTCACACATGCATCCTGAACAGATTACGGGGGATTCGAGGAAAGGGCACGAAGGGGAGCGGCTCAGGCCATCACTGACTGGTCAGCCCGGAAACACACGAGACCATCTGGCTTGCTGTACGACACCGGTGAGACCCTGCCGCACATCTCTCTTCTGTGATCGGACGGCTCGTCTTGCGATAGGGCCGCCCTCTCTCGAAGAGTCTATGCCGAAGACAGGAATGGCATACGTCAATTCGTTCTCACCACCCGGCCATCTCAATGCACCTTCCCATATACGCATCCACAATCGCCGCATGGGAATGACTGTTTCGACCACCACCCACCGGGTTGCCGTCTCATGCATCCGTGTCCACAGATTGGCTCTCGTTCTCACAACGCTGATTTCCAGTTGAGTTAACGGTCCTGAGTAAAGACTCCTCTATGCCGGCTTATCCACAAATCCACTTCCACGATTCACTCACTGAGGGCACGATAACAAAGGGCTTCTTTGAAAGCAAGGTCAAACTTGCTCCGCGATGAGAGGATATGAACCGGATGGCATCAGCGAAAAAGAGACGTCGGCATCTGCTCATCAATGGAGTCCATAAGCACGGCCATGCGCCGCTCGACATCCGCCTCTCCTTGTGCCCGCTTCTTCTCGGACTCAAAGAGTTGATGCGCCAAATTGATGGCCGTGAGCACCGCCAATTTCGACGGGGTCGATGTCTTCATCCCTTCAGCCAGATGTCTCATGTGATCGTCGACGAAGTGGGCCAGCCGCCGGATGTAGGCATCATCGGCATCCCCGCGAATGGCATACCGCTGTCCATAGATTTCGACATCGATGGTTTTAGTCAAGAGCCACCTCCTTGGGGTCGTCGGCACATTCCAGCAGTTCAATCTCGCTCATGACCCGCTCGATTCGCGACTTGATATCGAGACGTTCCTTCTCCCACCGCCGATTCATTTCGTCTTGCGACACAATCTGTTGACGCGCCGCTTTGACTTCATCTTCCAAGGACACATTTTTCCGTTTGAGCTCCTGAACGAGCTTCACCAAGTCCTTGATCCGAGTCTCCAACACATCGAGACGGTCCAGCGCCATGACAATCCCGCTTTCGTTCACAAATGAATCCGGTTGGACGCACTATAGAAAACTTCGCAAAATCTTGTCAAGAAACCGGTTTCGCGACGCCGGCAAGCCGCACATACTCTTTATAACTGCGGAGCACCCGTTTCACATATTGCCTGGTCTCCTGGTAGGGAATGAGCTCGACAAATTCGTCTTCACTCCGCCCACGATACACCGTCGCCCATCTCTCGACGGCGATCGGCCCGGCATTGTACGCCGCAATGGTCTGCACCATATTGCCGGAAAACTGCCCGAGCAACTGCTGGACGTACCGCACGCCGATCTGGATGTTGGTGTCCTGATCGAACAAATCATCCCGTACCACGCCTGGAAGGCGATGGCGTTGGGTGACCGCATTGGCGGTCGCCGGCATGATTTGCATCAGGCCGATGGCGCCGACACGGGACACCGCGCGCCGGTCGTATTGGCTTTCTTCCCGGATGATCGCCGCAACAAGAAACGGATCGACTCCCTCGACGCCTTGCGTTTTGATCGTCCGAAGCAGTCCTGTCGGATAGGCCACGTTCCACAAGCCATCCGCAACGGTCCCGCCGGTCCGTTCCAGCCGGTCGCGAAATCGAGCCCGCACAAGCCTAAGCGCGTGATGGTAGGCCCCGACTTCATTCATCAGCATGGACAACGTGGTCAACACGTTGGGATCGTGACCGTAGCGGTCCGTCAGTGCGGTGAGTTCTCGTGCCGCCTCTTGCTCAAGACCGAGGGTTCTGAGCTCAACCGCCCGCTGATAGGCCGGCTGCTGCTCGATCTCCCTTCGGCTGTCGTCTTGGCGCACCGGTTCAGAAACCGTACCCACAGGCCATGGCGCGGCGACTGTCACCGCAACAGGTTGCTCCACTGTCTTGACGGTATCCGACGGAGCGACAATCGAGGGGTCCGTGTGCCCCTGCGCCAGCTGGCAATAATACGTATAGGGATAGCGTTTGCACAGCGTCTGGAAGAGATCCCGCGATTTCGTCTTTCCGTTACGGTCGTGGGACCTGGCGATCCAATAGAGGGCCTGCGGCTCGAACTCGCTGTCTCGCTGGTCGACGATCTGTTGCCAGACCTCGATCGCTCCAGGGTATCGGCCCGTTCGATAGAGCACCCAGCCTTCCCGCCATTGCGCTTCAGCCCTCTGGGACGCCGGTTCCCCGAATCTCGCAACCTGCCGATACTTCGCGATGGCTTCGTCGAACTGCGCCCGATCCTCCAACCAAATTCCGGCAAACAAATTGATCTGGCCCTTCTGCTCGGGAGACAGCGACCGCTTGGCCGCCGCTCGGCTCAGCTCCAGTAATTTCTCCCCGAGTCCCTGCCGCAGATAGACCCGCGCCAGCCAGACGACGGCTTCATCGGAATGGGCCGTCTGCTCTTTGGCCAACTCATGAAAGCTCTCGCGCGCCTGGTCATACAGCTTCAATCGAACCTGGGCAATGCCACGCTTGAGTTTCGCCTCTCCGCGCCGAGCGGAAACCGGCTCGCGCGCGAGAAACCGTTTCAGCTCGTCAATCGCCTCCACATGCAACGCCTGTCCAAGAAACACTTGCGCCCTGGCAAACAGGTCATCCGGCTGCGGAGTCCAGGCTTCCCCGCCGAGGCCGGTCGCCAGCAGCGCTTCCGCCTCCTTTGCATCCTTGGTCTGTGGAAATTTGACCCATAATTTCTTCAGTGTCTCTCTGGCCTCAGCCTGCTGCCCGTTTCGGAGCTGGCAATTGGCCAGCCGCAGCCAGGCTTGCGACACGCCAGTCTCCTTATCATTCAGACTCACGGCTTTGGTCAGCCACACCACGGCTTCAGGGCAACTGGAGGCTTGATACCACGATTCACCGGCGCGGAGCGCCACGTGACTGAGGAGATTGGAGTCTGGTACCGACTGTGAAATGCCCTCGAATGCCAGCGCCGCCTCTCTTGCCTCACCCTGGCGAAGCTGGGCCTCTCCGATCCACAACCGGACATAATCGTCCAGGATCGGGAATTCCTGCTGGGCTTTCCGAAGAGAGGGAAGAGCGGAAGCCGGATTCTTGTCGACAAGCATGACACCCGACAACAAGCCGGCCCGTTTGGCCCAGACCGAATCGGGGAACTGCTCCATCACTCGGCGAAGCCGTTCCAGCTTCAGCGCGAGAACCTGGTCTTTCGTCAACGTGGTGCCGAGCCGCTCCTTCGGCCAGACCGCGGCGGCAAAGCATTCCTCCGGCGATCCACAGATCTCCACCTGTGGCACGTCCGACCCGGCCACCTGTGCCGAAGCCGTGCTCAAGGGAAGCACCCACCCGGCGAGGCTCAACATCGCCACCAGCGAAACCGACACGAGCCTGCGGTCCCGGACTACCTCGGGATTGGAACCGTCGTTCAGATTCTTCATAGCCGTTCACTATACAGCCTAGGCAGCAAGAAAAGAAGTTTCACCAAGGTTTCGCCTTCCCCTCAGACCCGTGTTGGTCCGGATCGTATTTATGTTAGGCTCTGCCAATGGCCACTACCGCATCGACACGAAACGCCCCCGTCAACCTGCTGGCGCTCACGGAGCCTGAGATGGCGTCGTTTGTCCGTGCGCAAGGGTGGCCCGGCTATCGTGCCACCCAGATTCTCCGGTGGCTCTACCAACGGCGCGCGCAGACCATTGCCGCCATGACCGACCTGTCCCTGCACGACCGCACGGCGCTCGCCGAATGCGCCAGGATCGGCCGCGCGACCAGTTGCACGGTTCTCCAATCCCAGGACGGCACACGCAAATTGCTGATGACACTCGACGACGGGATGACGATCGAAGCCGTGCTGATTCCGGATGACGAGAGACTGACATTGTGTGTCTCCACCCAGGTCGGCTGCATGCTGGACTGCGGATTTTGCCTCACAGGCACGATGGGCTTGAAACGCAACCTCAAATCCCACGAAATCGTCGACCAAGTCTTGGCAGCGCAAGACCGGCTGGAGGGCGGCGAGCGCATCACCAACCTGGTCTTCATGGGAATGGGAGAACCCTTGGCCAATGTGGATGCGCTTGAGGAGGCCGTGGCCTGCTTCACAAACAAATCCTGGGGCCTCGGATGGTCCCCAAGACGCATCACGGTATCGACGGCGGGCCTTGCGTCACGCCTAAAACACGTCGCGGCGCTTGGCGTCAACCTGGCCATCTCGCTGAATGCCACCACGGAAGCGCAGCGCCGGGATCTGATGCCCGCCGCCAGCGAGCTCGCGTCGCTGAAAGCGTTGCTCGCGGCTTGCCGCCGGTATCCCTTGGCGTTGAATCGCCGCCTGACGTTTGAATACGTCCTCTTGGCCGGGGTCAATGACCTTCCATCCGACGCCCAGCGGTTGGCCGCCCTGCTGCGGAATATCCAGTGCAAAGTGAATCTGATCCCGTTCAATGAATTTCCTGGAAGCCGTTTCCACCGCCCCCGAGACCGCGAGGTCCTCCAATTTCAAGCCGCACTCCGCCAGGCCGGCATCGATGCGTTCATCCGCAAGAGCCGGGGACGCGACGTGCTTGGAGCATGCGGACAACTGGGAAACCCGCCGGCAAGCCCGGGCCCGATTACCTTGACACCTATCGAATCTCGTTGCTAGCATGCCTTCTTTACTTTAGTCCATCATGACGAGGCCGGCTATCCATCGTTTCTCACCGACATACCTCCTGGTTTCGTTCCTGTTCCTGCTCTACACCGGCCCCGCAGCCGCCGTCGAGCCCTCTGAGTTCGTGTTGTCGAACGGCATGAAAGTGTTGCTGGTCGAAGTCCCCAAGGCACCGGTGGCGACCGTACAGGTGTGGTACAAGGTCGGGTCCAGAAACGAAGTGATGGGCCGGGCCGGGCTCTCGCACATGCTCGAACACATGATGTTCAAAGGCACGGCGAAGCATCCCAAGGGCACGTTCTCCCGGCTCATTCGAAAGAACGGCGGAATCGACAACGCGTTTACCGGACAAGACTTCACCGCCTACTTCGAGAACCTGGCGGCGGATCGGGTTGAGCTGGCCCTCGAACTGGAAGCGGATCGGATGCAGGGCCTGGTACTCGACCGCAACGAATTTCAGACCGAACGCGAGGTCGTCAAAGAGGAGCGGAGACTGAGGAACGAGGATGACCCACAGGGCGCGCTGGTCGAAACCTTGTATGCCCAAGCCTTTCTGAGCCATCCGTATCACTGGCCGGTGATCGGCTGGTTCACGGATCTCGACGCGATGACCTTGGAAGACCTCCAGCGTCACTATGACACCTATTACTCTCCCAACAACGCCACGTTGATCGTGGTGGGTGACATCAAGGCGGACGCGTTACTCCCGACGATCAAGCATCTCTTCGAACCGATTCCCAAAGGCCCTTCCCCCAAACATGCGTCCATGGCGGAACCGGAACAGCGGGGCGAGCGGCGTTTCCTTCTGAAGCGCGACGCGCAAGTCCCGTTCGTCATGATGGGGTTTCGCGTCCCCAATTATTCCAGCGATGATTCGTATGCCCTTAATCTACTGGAAACGATTCTGTCGCACGGCAAGAGTTCCCGTCTCTATCAAAGCTTGGTCTACGAGCAGAAGAATTCCCTGGCGGTCGGTGCGGAATACAGCGTGATGCAGACCGACCCCGGTTTGTTCTATTTCTACTCGGTGGTCAGCCCCGAGGCAAAAGTCGAAGCGGTCGAAGACGCCCTGCAGCGTGAAATCACGCGTCTGCAGAATGAGCCGCCCTCTGAAACAGAACTCCAGCGGGCGAAGAATCAAGTGGAAGCCGCCCGCATCTTCGAGCAGGACTCCAATTTTCGCCACGCGATGCTGTTGGGAGAATCGGAATCCATCGGCGCGGGATGGCGCCGGGTGGATCAGTTCTTGGAACACACCCAGACGATTACCGCCAAGGATATTCAACGCGTGGCTAAGCAGTATCTGACTCCGGACAATCGGACTGTGGGCATCCTCGTACCGACACCATCCAAACAGCCTGAGTCTCCGCCTCCGGCTCACCAAGGGAAGCCCTAGCTGCAGCCATGCGTAACCACTCAACGACGAGCCCATCCTGGGTTGCACGGTACCGCTCGCGACGGAGTTGCGCCGGACTCGTTCTTGGAGCCTTGCTGATCACACTGCTCGGCCTTGCCGACCGCGGATCGGCCGCGGACCTGACCCCGGCGAGGATCACGACGGCAAACGGCATCACAGTCGTGGTGCTGGAACAGCACTTCCTCCCGATTGTTGAAATCCATGCGCTCATCAAAACCGGCTCGGCCCAAGATCCACCGGACAAGGCAGGGTTGGCCAACTTGACGGCGAGCCTTCTGGATGAAGGGACGTCGACCAGATCCTCCAAACAACTAGCCGAGCAAATTGACTTTGTCGGAGGTTCGCTCGAGGTCAGAGCCGCCGAAGATTTCACGACGGCGTCGGCACGCATCCTCAAGAAGGATGTGGAGCTGGGCTTCACCCTGTTGGCGGACATCCTGCTGCATCCCGCGTTCCCCAAACAGGAATTTGATCGGGTGCGCTCCCAGATTCTCGGTGAACTTGTCAGTGACAATGACGATCCCGGCCAAGTCGCCATGAAAGCGTTCAACCAGCTGGTCTTCGCCAATCACCCCTATCGATGGCCCGTGAACGGGACAGAAGAGACGTTGAGCAAGATGACGCTGGCAGATGTGCAGAATTTCTACACAAGAGAATATCTCCCCAATCAGGTTATCCTCACCGTCGTCGGCGATATCACGATGGAGCAAGCCACGACATTGGTCCAGACGCACTTTGGTTCGTGGAAAAAGGGCCCGCCGCCGGCCAGATCGACCAAGAAGCCAGCAGTGATCGAGAGAAAGACCGTTCAGCTCATTGAAAAGGACTTGACCCAGTCGACCATCATGCTGGGCCATGGCGGAATCAGCCGGACGAACCCGGACTTTTATGCTGTGACGGTCATGAATCACATCCTCGGCGCCGGCGGATTCTCATCCCGTTTGATGGACACGATCCGGGACAAGCAAGGACTCGCCTATGGCATCATGAGCCATTATGACGCGAGGGCGATGCCGGGCTCGTTCTGGATCAATCTCCAAACCAAGACAGACACCACGAATCAGGCGATCGCCGGCGTGGTGGCTGAGATCAAGGGTCTGCGCGAGTCTCCGGTCACCGATCAAGAACTCGCCGAAGCGAAGTCGTTCTTGATGGGGAGCTTCCCGTTGCGGCTGGACTCGACGGCCAAATTAGCCGGTGTGCTGGCCCAGGTAGAATTCTTCGGTTTGGGCTTCGAGTACCTCAGCCAGTACCCGAAGTGGATCGAGCGCGTGACGAAAGAGGATGTGCAGCGGGTTGCCAAACAGTACCTCAATCCTCAACACTATGCCTTGGTGGTGGTGGGCAACCAAGCGAAGGCAAAAGTTCGGCACTAGACGAGGACCCCGAGGCAGCGATGTCCATGGAACCGGCCCTTCTTCAGCGGAAACTCGACCGACTGCGCACCGTGCTTTGGGACATGGGGTCGGTGCTGGTTGCCTATTCAGGCGGGATCGACAGCACGTTTGTGCTGAAGGTCGCCCATGAACAGCTTCGGGAAAAAGCGGTCGGCATGACGGCCGTCTCGCCGACATTCCCTTCGATCGAGTTGGACGCGGCCAAACAGGTCGCCCAAGAGATCGGCGCGCGCCACGAAATCGTGCAGACAGACCAACTGGAGATACCCGAATTCGTCAGCAACGATGCGGCCCGCTGCTTTCACTGTAAGACCGACCTCTACCAACTGCTGGAATCGTTCCGTCGAACTGGCGATGCCGCCTATATCGTGGATGGCACGAACCTCGACGACCTCGGCGATGACCGGCCTGGGATCAAGGCCGCGAGAGAATGGCGCGTGCGAAGCCCGTTAGTGGAAGCGGAACTTTCGAAAGCCGACATTCGCCGCCTCGCCAGAGACCTCGGCCTCTCCAATTGGGATAAACCTGCGGCAGCCTGCCTCTCGTCAAGAATTCCGCGTGGGATGCCTATCACGATCGAAAAACTGAGCCGGGTCGAAGGCGCGGAAGCGCTGCTGTATCGCGAGGGACTCCGCCACGTTCGTGTCAGAGATCATGGTGAGATCGCAAGAATTGAGGTTGCACCGGAGGACGTGCCTGGGCTCCTGGACAGCGGACGGCGCGCGCGAATCAGCGCCGGGATCAAGGCGCTGGGATTCCGGTTCGTCACCGTGGATCTGGAGGGATACCGGCCTGGTGGAGTCAGCCTCGGCTAAACTCCACCCAGCCGTTCGGTATTACCGCTGATAGGATTTTGACAACGCGTCGAGCGCCTCGTCGGCGAATTTGCGGTGATCGGTTTCCGTCAAGCTGCGCTGCACCACTTTCTCGGCCACCATCAACGCCATCTCGGTCGTCTGCGCGCGGATATCTTGAATGGCCCGCCGCCGTTCTTGTTCGATCGCGCGGGTGGCTTCGCCCTTGATCCGTTCCGCCTCCGTCGTCATCCGTTGCTCGTTTTCATCAAGCAAGCGCTGGGCACGTTCCTTGGCCGCCGCAAGGATCGCTTCGGCCTCTTTCCCCGCCGCACTCAACTTGGCTTCATAGTCCTTGAGCCGGCGCTCGGCCTCCGATCGGTGCTGTTCGGCTTGATCGAGGCTGTCCTTGATTTTCTTTTCCCGCTCTTCCAGCGCGCTCAAAATCCCTGGAAACGCGTACTTGTACAGGACGAACAACAGAATGCCGAACGAAATGACTTCCCAAAAAATCAACGAAGAAAAAAAGTCGGATTCAAACTGTGGCATGGTTTCTTTCCGGTAGACTGAGGCTCAGGCTGGGATCCGTGTCCTCGGCCTTGGCCCAAACCTACGCCTGCTCCTACCCCTTGCGGAATCCCATGATAATGAACGCGATGACCAGGCCATACAACGCAATGGCTTCCACCAGCGCGAACCCGATCCACATATACTTCGTGACGCGCCCTTCGGCTTCAGGCTGACGTGCGACCACCTCGATCATCTTGCCGAAAATATAGCCGATCCCTACCCCGGCCCCGGCAAATCCTGCCGCGGCACAACCCATCCCGATCAACCCTGCTGCTGCTGAATCCATTGTGGCCTACTCCTCCCTTGTCTAAACTCGCACGCGCTAATGCGCATGCTCTTCATGTCCATGCAAATGAAACGCGTCTCCCAAATAGACGCAGGTCAAAATCGTGAAAATATAGGCTTGGATAAAGGCGATGCCAAATTCCAACCCGTAGATCGCGACCGTAAACACAAACGGCAACCACCCGATCAACACTCCGCCACCGACCGTGAGGCCGAACAACACGGCGAGCATCACGTGGCCTGCCGTCATATTCGCAAACAACCGGACCGCCAACGAAATGGGCCTGGCAATCTGGCTGATGATCTCAATCGGAATCATGAGGGGCACCAGCCATCCCGGTGTGCCGGGCGGAACCAGAATGCCCAGAAACTTGACCCCATGTAATGAAAATCCGACCACCAGGCTAATCCCATACACCAGGAAGGAAAAGACGGCCGTCACAATAATCTGGCTCGTCACGGTGTAGGTCCCTGGAATGAGCCCGATGTAATTGGAGAACAGAATGAACACAAAGAGTGTGGCGACGAGCGGGAAAAATCGCATGCCGTCTTTCCCCATCGTCTCCAGGATCATGTTGCGAATGAACTCCACCATCATCTCGGCCAAACTCTGCAATTTGCCGGGCACCAGCTTGCGTGACGATCCCGCCATCACCATGCACACCGATGCCACGGCGATGACCACCCACATAAAGACCACGGCTTTATTGATGGAAATATCCACCCCCCCGATCGACATCGGGATCCAGGGGTGAAGCTCAAACTGATGCAGGGGACTTTCTTCCATGGTTATCCTTGTTTATCCACATCGGTGGGCGGGTTTTGCCACCGCTGCGCAGATCGATACGCACTCCTCATTCCGGCCGCGAGACCGAACACTAACCCGATGACGAGTCCCCACGGAATAGTCCCGAAGAGATACGTATCAACGGCCCATCCAAGCCCACCTCCGACGATCAGCGCAGCCAGCAGTTCCGTTCCGATTCGAACAGCCTGGCCGAGCCCCGCGTATAAGGGATCTTGTGGAGGGGGCATCCCAAACCCACGGAAGGCGAGAGCACGTCAGCAGAACTCTTCCGATATATGGGCGTGCAATTTAAGCAGAGCCATGTTCAGAATGTCAAGCCGAGATGGGCCTATTTCTTATCGAAGTGGCTGCGGTATAGTGACCCACAGTCTTCGAACATCTGTGTGAGCGCCATGCCACTCATGACATCTCCGCCCACGACCTTCCTACAGGGCCCCCCGTCACCGCTTGTCGTCACGTGCCCCCGTCCTTCGGCAGATCCATTTGATCTCTATGCCAACATGGCGTCGCCTCGATGCCCCTCCTTTCTTTTCGAAAGCGGCGGCGGCACGGCCGGAATGGGACGATACTCGTTCTTTGCCAGCAACCCATACCAAACCCTCCGCGGAACAGCCGATCGCTATCTGCGGCGCTCGGCACAAGGCCGGGAAGAGTCCGGGCCGGCCCCGTTCCACTACCTCACCAAACTCGTAGGCACGTCATCGATCGCCCGCCCTCGTGACGCCCCGCCCTTCTTCGGGGGAGCGATCGGGTATTTCAGCTACGACCTCGCCCGCCGATTCGAACGATTGCCGTCATTGGCGCTCGATGACCTGGCCACACCGGACTTCGAATTCGCATTCTTCGACCTCGTCGCGGCGATCGACCACAAGTTGAATGTCCTGGTCCTCATGTTCTGCCCGCCGCTCGAACGATTCCTGAGCGAAACTCGTGAACAATTGTACCGCGAGGGGTGCGACCGGCTGACTGCCCTGCATGCGCAGTTGCTCAACTCTCCCGTAACCGCCGCAACGGATGCACCCGCTATCCGTCTCACGTTTTCGCCGGACCAAGACCGGTCGTCCTACATGGACCGTGTCCGCCGATGCCAAGACTATATTGCGGCGGGTGATATCTACCAAGCCAATGTATCCCATCGCTTTACCGTCACGGGCGACATCTTGTCTCCTCAACCCGATCTCCGGTCCGATCTGCTGGCCTATGGCCGCATGCGCGCGCTCAATCCTGCCCCGTTTTCCGGATTACTCCGGCTCGATCGAGTCAGCTTGATCAGTTCATCGCCTGAACGGCTCGTTCGGCTCAACGGGCATCAGGCCGATACGCGTCCAATCGCCGGGACGAGGCCGCGTGGAGCGAATACCGCCGACGATCACCGACTCGCGGATGAACTGCGCAGCAACGAGAAAGAGCGGGCCGAGCATGTCATGCTGGTCGATCTCGAACGGAATGATCTCGGCCGAGTGTGCACGTATGGAAGCGTCCGAGTGGATGAACTGATGACCCTGGAACGCTATTCCCATGTCCATCATCTGGTCTCTCACGTCACGGGAACTGTGAAAGACGATGCCACCGGTTTTGATGTGCTCAAAGCCGTGTTCCCAGGAGGAACGATTACCGGTGTTCCGAAAATCCGCTGTATGGAAATTATCGAAGAGTTGGAGCCGGTCCGCCGCGGCACCTATACGGGCTCGATGGGCTACCTCAGCTGGAGCGGCGATCTGGACTTCAACATTGTGATTCGTACGCTCGTGCGGACGAACGGCAAGGCCTACCTCCAGGTTGGCGCCGGCATCGTCGCCGACTCCGACCCGGCGCGCGAGTACGAGGAAACGATTCACAAAGCCCAGGCATTTCTCAGCGCGTTCGCCTAGCGAGTTTCAACCCGATGTGGATTTTTCTGAACGATAAGTTCGTACGGAAGGAAGAGGCCGTCGTCTCGGTCTTCGACCATGGATTTCTGTATGGAGACGGGGTCTACGAAACGCTTCGTTCTTATGGGTCTCGCTTATTCATGTGTGCGCAGCATATCGCGCGGTTGTTTCGCTCCGCGGAGGCCATCGGATTGACCGTTCCGATTCAGCGAGAGCGCTGGCCCGAGCTCCTGCATGAATCGATGGCGCGCAACGACGTGGGAACCGCTCACCGAGATGCGTATGTGCGGGTCACCGTATCGCGTGGAGCCGGCGGCATCGGACTGGATCCGTCACTCTGCCCGTCTCCCACCGTCGTGATTATGGCGCAGCCGCTCGTGACACCGGCTGCGGCACTGTATGAAAGAGGAATTGATGTGATTCTGGCTTCAACCAGACGGAATGTGCCCGGCGCGTTGCCACCTCAGATCAAATCCCTCAATTTTCTTAACAACATCCTTGCCAAACGCGAAGCGATCGCCGCAGGCGTCTTCGATAGCGTCTTGCTCAATTGGGAAGGACATCTGACGGAGTGCACCATCAGCAATCTGTTCTTTGTGACAGCAGGACACCTGCACACCCCCTCCCTCGAGTGCGGCCTCCTTGATGGCATCACGCGATCGATCGTCTTGCAATTGGCGAAGGAGCAGCGGTGCCCCGTCACGGAAGGACGATTCACGCCGGCGCAGCTCTATCACTCTGACGAATGTTTTGTGACCAATACCAGTATGGAAATCATGCCGGTGACCTCCGTTGATCGCCGACCGATCGGGAATGGAAAACCGGGCCCTCTGACCCAGATGCTGCGCAACCTGTTTTCGGGAGCTCGGGAACGATTTCTGGAACCATCCTCCTTGTAGCAAATTCCGGGTCTTCGTGAAGTCGTGTGGGTCATTTTTCATATTTTTCAGATCGCAGGGAGGATGCAGGTGAGGACTTTCAACCGCAGGTACTCTTCATCCTTCAGTCCATATGCCCTGCGCTGGATGACGCGAATCTTGTTGTTCAAGCCTTCAACGAACCCCAGCGACACCTTGTTCTCCACTTTGCAGAACGCAGCAATCCCATCCCAATGACGCGCAATCATTTCCGCAAACTTCTCGTAGGGCTTGAGCCGCTGCCACTTGAGGCTGGCCTTCCAGTTCTCGAAGAACTTGCGCGCCCATGCCTCGCTCCGGTAACTCCACAACTGGCCGAACGATTCCTTGAGCAGGTACGCCGTGTTCAGCCGCTTGTTGGCAGACAGCAGTTTCTTCAAGGCTTGCCTGCCATCCAGCGTCAGGTTCTCCCGGTTGGACAGCAGGGTGTATTTCTGCCCCTTGATGTAGCGCCGGTCATGTCCCTCCAGCCGTGCATATTCGCTCTTCCTGACTGCGTCCAGCGCCTCACCCAGATGACGCATGACATGGAACTTGTCGAACAGGATGGCCGCCTGCGGCGCCTGCTTGCGCGTCGAGTTGCCGAACGGCTTCCACATGTCCATCACCGCCAGACGAAGGCCGTGCGCCTTCTTCTCGCCCAGCCATTCATAGAACTGGTCCATGCTGGCCTCCGAGCGGTCTTGCCCGCCAAACCAGATCGGGCGCCCTCGCACCAGATCGCTCACCACGATGCGGTAGCTGTGCCCCTTCCGGATCGAGAGTTCGTCTATGCCGATGACCTTGGGGCCGGGCGTGCCCGTCCGTTCCAACTGGATACGCATGTACTGCTTGTCCAGTTCCTTAACCGTATGCCAGTCCAGACTCAACTCGCGTGCCACGTCCTTGATGGTGGACTGCCGGCAGCGCCTGCCGACGAACCAGGCGAAGCGTTTGGTGTAGAGCGGGTTGTCGGCCAGAAAGTCGAGACGCTCGCGTTTCACCTTGCCACAGCTCCGGCAATGGACGCGCCGCACCTCAATGTCCAGGTAGATGCGCGTGTCGGCGCAGGACAGGTCGCGCACCCGGCGAGTCTTCCGGTCGTACCAGCCGGAATGCACCGTGCCGCACGTCCCGCACACCGTTTTTTTGCGCGCCGCACGAGGGTGATACCCCGCGCCTTCGGATCGCCGAAGACGCCCGTGACTGTTTCCGTCGGGCGGAATCCGGGGAAAGCGTATGCGTCCAGAAGACGCTTTCGTTTACGTATAGTAGCCATCCGCACAGCATGCCAGTTTCGCCGGCAACTGCAAACAGCAGAATGTCTCTATTGGCACAGGGGTCAGCCATGCAATGCCCCATTATTCACCCACACGATTACGCGATGAGCCAAAGAAGACGATACGACCTGACTGAAGATAGAGGACAACACCGTCGATGGTTGCGTCGCTCCAGACATCCGCGAAACGCAGTAGGGCTCATACTGCCACATCAAGAAACCACAGGCACTACCGACTCGGCTTCCGATCAGACCAACGAGCCGGTCGCAGCACAGCTCCCAATCCAGCAATCGCACAGATAAACACGATCATGGCCAACACCACCACCAGGAAGAAGCCGGCTTTGACATCATGCAACATAGGGATCATGATAGTGCCCTCCTCGTGTTGACTGAGTCACTCGCTCCGCCACCCGCATTCACACACCCACGGACTCATCGGATCCATTTCTTGAAGCACTCGCCCGCAGGCAGGGCACTGGCGAGTCCACGCGTACCGGCCATTGTGATCCAATTGCCATCGGTGTAAGACGGTCTGCATCCTCTGTCGGCGGATTACTCTCACAAGTAAATCCTTGTTAGATTTTACATCATCGAATCTAGATCATCACTGGACCAAGGTCTATGCAGCTTTGGCGGGGGTTCTAGGGACACAAAGGATGTGGCGCAAGAAGCCCCCATTTGTAACCTATTGATTATGCAATGATCTTAATGGTGACACACTGAAGAGCGGCTGCGCCTGGTGAGGCGGCGGTACGAGCGAGAAGATCCTGACAGGATCACTGGTGGCGTCTATCCGCGGGCTCAATAACGGAGAGGCTACGCCTAAATAGCCCGCGGCACACACGAAGTGCGGTGTGGTGCGCCCGGCAGGAATTGAACCTGCGACCTACGGGTTCGAAGCCCGGCGCTCTATCCAACTGAGCTACGGGCGCACAGGGCTACATGAATCATGGACTGCGGAAGCTTGTCAAGGATACGAGACCGCTAGAGACGGGCAAGAATTTCGTCCGCGATCTGCACGACCGACCGCCCATCGGTCGAGATGACATGATCCGCCGCGGCCTCATACTTCGGGGTCCGGTCGCGCAGAACGTCTTGCACTTCGTCGACAAACGACTT
The DNA here is from genome assembly GCA_016873455.1 of Nitrospira sp. Taxonomy (GTDB): domain Bacteria; phylum Nitrospirota; class Nitrospiria; order Nitrospirales; family Nitrospiraceae; genus Nitrospira_D. Next base: position 20,660 of record VGXE01000007.1, read on the forward strand.
GGTTCCCGTAAGGGACGGACGTTGAGTGTCCCGGCCGATGCGTTTCATAATCGTGTCAACCGACGCGGTCAGCCAAAACACGCTGCCGTGATGTTTCAATCGCTCGACGTTCTCCGCCCGCAGGATCGCCCCGCCGCCCGTGTCGATCACCAACCCCTCGCCGCCTGAGAGATCCCGACACACTTGCGACTCCAGATCACGAAAGTACTCCCATCCGTGCTGGGCCACGATCTCCGGAATACCATGTCCGGCCCGTTTCACGATCTCCGCGTCTGTGGATACCAGAGTCCGGCCGAGACGTGCCGCGACGATTTTCCCGACGGTACTCTTCCCGGTCCCACGATACCCGATGAGCACGACATTCATTGGAAGCGGGACTCCAGTACCACGCGCATCACATCAACCGGAGCGGATTGGTTTGTCCAGAGTTCGAACTGCGTGACCGCCTGATTGAGAAACATCTCAAGGCCAGGAATCGTCTTACACCCGGCGCGCTTGGCCTCCGTGAGTAATCGGGTCTCCCTGGGATTGTAGACAATGTCCATGACGGCAAGCCCTGGGTGGAGCAGCGAGGCCGGCACGCAGGAGGCATCGGCCTTTGGAGACATGCCGACAGGCGTACAGTGAATCAGGATCTGCGCGTCAGGGACTGTCCGGCCAAGCGTGCTGTCGTCGAGACACGCATCCTCAATGGCCACGTTCGTCTTGGACCGGAGATCGCTGGCCAACGCCGTACGCTCCCTGTCGTCAACACCGAGCAAGATCAGCTTGTCCGCTCCGGACTCCGCCGCCAGGGCGAAGGCGATGGCACGCGCGGCACCGCCGGACCCCAGCAGAACAATGCGCCGCCCTTCGAGAACGACTCCACCCTCCTTCAACGCGCGCAAGGAGCCGGTCGCGTCCGTGTTGTAGCCGATCAGCCGACCGTTCTCGGCCACGATGGTATTGATCGCGCCGATGTGACGCGCGGTCGGCTCCACATCGTCCAGAAACGGGACGGCTGAAACCTTGTGCGGAATGGTGACACTGGCGCCGCGAAAGTTCCCAAGAGCGCGGAGTCCCTTGATTGCGTCACCGATCGTGTCTACTTTCCAGGCCAGATAGACATAGTTGAGGCCGAGTTTCCGGAAGGCGGCGTTATGAATCGCCGGAGACAACGAATGTTCAACGGGATTGCCGATGACGCCGCAAAACTGAGTCTGAACGCTGAGTTCCATGATATTGATTGAATGGTTAGGCGTTGCCGACAGAGGAACTTACCACACCGTCATGCCGCCATCGATCGTGAACGTGCCCCCCGTCACCCACACCGCCTCATCGGAAGCCAGATACAGCACCATGTCAGCCACTTCCTCAGGCTTGCCCGGCCGGCGAATTGGGTAGTGGGCAAGAATGGGATCGAGTTGCTCCGGATTGGCCATCAGCGGCGCGGCCATCGGTGTGGCAATCAGCCCGGGATTGACTACGTTACATCGGATACCGTCTTTCGCGTAGTCGATGGCGATGGCACGAGTCAGTGCGTCCAGCGCGCCTTTCGAGGCCGCATACACAGACAAGCAGGGAATACCGACCAGGCTCGCGATCGACGAAATATTGACGATCGCGCCACGCCCTCGCTTCAGCATCTCCGGAACCGCCGCCCGGGTCATGCGAAATACGCCGGTCAGATTGACATCCAACACACGGGCCCAGGTTGCATCATCCAGTTCATGAAGCCGGCGGCCGAACTCACCGACCCCCGCATTGTTGACAAGGATATCCACCGCACCGAATTGCCGAATGACCTCGGCCACTGCCGCCCGCGCATGGCCGTCGTCCGTCACAGAGCCGGCAATTGCAATGACCCGGCCATTGTGTGGCCCAATCTCACGAACGACGCGGTCCAGCTCTTCAGGGCGCCGGCCGGTAATCGCCACAGCCGCCCCTTCTCGAACAAAGGTCTTGGCAATCGCCTCGCCGATCCCCGCGTTGCCTCCGGTCACGAGTGCCACTTTTCCCGCCAACCGGTTCATCGCTCCTGCGCCTCCGTCTCCTCAACCACCGACGTGTCGTTCAACTCTTCGGTCGCACGCCCCTGCCCACTCGTCTCGGTGACAAAGTTGGGGTCAACTTTTCTTGCCACCGTAATAAAGCCCGAGTGGGCGACCATTCGGTGATCAGGCCGCACGCTCCGGCCTTGAACCGACCACGTGCGCAACAACGTTTCAAATGTCTCCACCATGGCGAACATCGCCGTTCGCTCAAGAGCCTCGACCGTTTGGGTGACTTGGGGAACTGTGGGAACGAAACTCAAATAGATCCCGCCAGACCGCAGGGCCGTGGCCGCATGAGGAATCACCTGCCACGGTTCGGGAAGATCAAGCACCACTCGGTCAAACGGAATGCCATCATCCAGCAGCGCAATACCCTCGTAGGCACTCCGGCGCAACGGTAGCAAGTTGGGCATCGGTCCCATGTACCGATCGATATTCAGCAAGGCGGTCCGGGCAAAATCATCCCGCATTTCATAGGTCACCACCAAGCCTTTCGGCCCCACTGCCCGCAAGAGCGCCATCGTCAATGCGCCAGAACCAGTTCCCGCTTCAAATACCCGTGCGCCGGGATAGACGTCCGCCCACATGGGAATGAGCGCCAGATCTTTCGGATAAAGCACTTGCGCGCCGCGCGGCATCTTGAGCACGTAGTCACCGAACGTGGGGCGGAGGGCCAGCATCTTCTTGCCGCCGGACAATGTCACCAGCGTTCCGTCAGACCGCCCGATGAGCGCATCGTGCGCGATGGTCTGGCCGCTAAATTGATAGGTTTCTCCGGCCTTCAGTGTCAGGGCGTACTGCCGCCCCTTCTTATCGACAAGGTGAATCCGTTCGCCGTTGGAGAGCTTCGACATGGCGGGCATTCTAGGGGGTTCGTTCGATCGTTTGCAACCAACAGGCTTGGCTCACTTCACAGGGGAACGGATGATCTCTTGCGTCCCCATGATTCAGTGCGCGTCCCCTGCAGGGAGCTGCTGATGCGTGGGCCGCTGCTGAGAAATGGCGCAGAGGATCATCAGAGGAATGCGACCGCTCCGACGGAAGAAAAGAGTGAGGCGATTCGGCATCGGAGTGTAGGCAATCCCGCATAGTTGCCGCACATTTGCAACAGCATCTCCTCACTCTCCTCATTAAGCATCTCTAATAGTTCTGTATTTTCCATGGGATTTTCCTGGCTCATTCTCATCTTCAATTCAGCATCCCTTTTGCTTCGTAGTATCACTGAGAACGGTGCGAGTCGGTTGAATCCTCGTCGCGTGATAGGACTCTAACGAGGTACATCGATGCATAACCAAGAACCGAGAGGTGATGCCATGCATGACGAAGAACTGCAGACGGTGGACAGCGTACAGAATCAAGAGCCCGCCGCGGTTGAGAGAGACGCCGACGATCCGCAAGCAAGCGTCCTGATGGAAGCGATCGGCCGCGGAGAAACAGAAAAGCCCGCGCCGGCCCTGCGAACCAGTCGCGGCGCCAGCCCATTTCTCTTGGAATCATTGTACTTCCGGTCATTCGGCGAACGGGCACTCTTGACTCGCGAAGAAGAAATCACGATCGCCAAGCGTGTCGATCAGGGCACCAGACGCATCCGTGTCGCCTTGCACCAGGCCGTCAAAACGCTGGGCCGCACGAAACGCACACCGACTGCGCTGGACACGATCAAGACACTCCAGACGGTCAAGCGCCTAAGCGGACTGTCCGCCACGGCGCTGAACGGCGCGGAGCAGGCGTTGCTTGGGATCCTGAATCCGGCGGTTCGTGACATGAAACCAGCCGCGGCGATAGAAAAGCGGCTCAAGGTGTTGATCGAAGAGCTCCGAGCTGCACGGACGCTTCTCGAGCAGGGCAAAGATGAACTCGTACGCTGCAACCTGCGCCTGGTCGTCGATGTCGCCAAACACTACACCGGTCGGGGGTTGGCTCTGCTGGACCTGGTTCAAGAAGGCAACATCGGCCTGATGAAGGCCGCCGAGCGCTATCAATATCGAAAGGGGTTCAAGTTCAGCACCTATGCCACATGGTGGATCAGGCAGGGCATCACGCGAGCGCTTGCGGATCAGTCCAGAACCATCCGCATTCCAGTCCACCAAACCGAAGCATCACATCGGATTCTTCGGGTCACGCGAAGATTGGGGCAGCAGTTCGGTCGGCCGGCCAAGCTGGACGAAATTGCGCACGTACTCCGTATGAGGCCTGAGCGGCTTCATGAAACGGTGCAGGCGTTCCAGGAGCCGGTGGCACTGGAAACACCGATCGGGGACGGAACGACTCATTTCGGAGACATGATTCCCGATCACTTGGCCGTTCCTCCCGACACCCACGTGCACCGAACCGAGATGACCAAACAATTGGACCGAATCCTCAACACCCTCACACCGAGAGAGCAAACCGTAATTCGCCTTCGGTTCGGGATCGGCTACGAGGAAGGTCGCACATTGGAGCAAGTCGGCGAGAACCTCTCCGTCACGCGTGAACGCATCCGCCAAATCGAAGCCAAAGCGCTCAAGAAACTCAAGACTCCGGAGATACGAGAGCTCTTCGCCGCCATCAGGTAAATTCTTCCCATCAGGGGGGAGGGCGCACGCGCTCCCCCCTGTTCACGTCTTCCCCCCACACGGTCGGTTATGCGACAATGCGCGCCCGTACGGATGCAGAAGGTGAGTGCGTGAGTTGCTCCGGAACCATGAAATCCCCCATGGAGACATCAACCCCTGTGGTTCACCATTCCTCGGATGGTGTGGTACTCACATTCTCCAAACCGATGCCCTACCCCACTGTCTGGGAGTTACAATCCCGGTTCCATCGGGAACGGCAACTGGGCCTGAGGCCGGACACGATCCTGATCCTCGAGCATCAACCGGTCTATACGCTGGGACGCACCACCAAGCTCACAGATTGGGGTGGCAACGAAGCGGCGCTGCGCGCGAACGGCGCAGACCTGTGTCGCGTGAATCGAGGAGGGTCCGTCACCTACCATGGCCCTGGACAAATCGTGGCGTATCCGATCATCAGACTGAACCAGCATGCGACTGGCCCCAGACAATTGGTCTGGCAGCTCGAAGAGGTCATCATTCGCCTCCTCGCACAATGGAACATCACCGGGCACCGGATCGACAAAAAGCCGGGAGTTTGGGTCATGACACCCACACCGGCAAAAATCGCCTCCATCGGCCTCCGAATCCAACAAGGCATCACGTTGCATGGATTTGCCCTCAACGTCGATATGGACCTTGAGCCCTTTCAACGGATTCATCCCTGTGGATTGCCCCACTGTCCAGTAACCTCGATGGCAACCCTCCTCCGCACAGAAATCTCGATGGATACGATCAAGAGCGATCTTGCCGACATCGTGAGCAGAATGTTTGCCATTGAGTGGACACTCGCAGCCGGCACATTGGACGGAGGCGTGACCGATGCCGGGAACTCGACACCGAGGGACTCATCCATCCCGTAACGTTACGAGGGGCCATGCAGGAACTCGACACCCACACGTTTCGCCTGGCGGTTGCCCAGTTCGATCAAGCCGCCGAATCCATGAAGTTGGACCCCAATCTTCGGGAACGGCTGAAACTGCCCCAACGTTCGATGGTGGTCAGCCTGCCGGTGCGCATGGACGACGGACGAGTCGAAGTCTTTACCGGCTATCGTGTGCAGCATGACTCGGCGCGCGGTCCCTGCAAAGGCGGGATCCGATACCATCCCGATGTGAACCTCGGGGAAGTTGCGGCGCTGGCGATGTGGATGACATGGAAATGCGCCCTAGCCGGCTTGCCCTATGGAGGAGCCAAAGGGGGCATCCAAGTCGCCCCCAAGAAACTCTCCCATGCTGAGCTGCAACGGCTCACAAGACGGTACGCCGCAGAAATTTACCCGCTCATCGGGCCGGACAAGGATGTCCCGGCTCCGGACGTGGGAACGGATGCGCAGGTCATGTCGTGGATCATGGACACCTACAGTCAACAGGTGGGCTATGCCGTCCCCGGCGTGGTGACCGGCAAACCCCTGTCCCTTGGCGGCAGCTTGGGCCGTGAAGAAGCGACGGGACGCGGAGTCGTCTATGTGACACTGGAAGCCCTCCGCCATCTGAACCTCTCCATCGAACAGGCCACTGTGGCCATCCAAGGATTTGGAAACGTCGGCTCGCACACCGCACTCATCATGCAACAACAGGGTGCTCGCGTGATCGCCGTCAGCGATGTCACTGGAGGCATTTATAACGCCAACGGACTGGACGTGCCCGAACTCATCCGGCGATACCGCGACAGAGGCCAGGCGCTGCGCGACACGAAGTTGGGGGACGCGATCACGAACGACGAGCTGCTGCAGCTGGAGTGTACGGTGCTCGTCCCAGCCGCACTGTCCGAGCAGATCACCGAGAAGAACGCGGCACGGCTGCGCTGTCGCATTCTCGCCGAAGGGGCCAACGGCCCCACGACACTCGATGCCGATCGCATTCTCGAAGAACAGGGCGTCTTTATTATTCCGGACATTCTGGCAAATTCCGGGGGCGTCATCGTGTCATATTTCGAGTGGGTCCAGGACCTTCAGCGGTTCTTCTGGAACGCCACAGACATCCAGCGCCGGCTCCAAGACATCATTACGTCCGCGTTCCAGCGCACCTTGCACATGTCAACGGAACGCCGAACATCGATGCGCATGGCCGCGCTCATGAGCGGGATCGATCAAGTGGCCCAAGCCCATCTCCAGCGCGGGCTGTATCCCTGATCGTGCGCCACATCGACCGGCGCGGAACGGGCCCCGGAGCAGATAATGACCAGACAATCGATCGAAACGGCATGGGACCAGCATCGCGGAAACGACTGGCCTCAATTTACCAGCTCGCACCAAGGTCATTTGATGACCCTCGATACGGTCATTAGCGGCTGTGTCGTCTATTATCTCGATACTCCCGAGGGCCTCGATCGGCAACGTGTCGCGATTGTGGAAGATTGCGTGAAGGACTTGGATGACTTGACCGGAGATTTGGATGACGATTCGCAGGCCTATTTTCTTCGCCTTCGCCGGCTCGGTGAGATGCTGCTCGCCACGGCGCCTCAAGAATAACCACGATCCAGTCCGCAAGGCATTCTCCATTTACACACCCGAGACAAAACGATTGAGGCCACGGAATAGAGGAGTCATACATATGGAACTGAAGAATCATTGCGCGATCTGGGCAGTGGCATGGGGCCTCGCGGGGGCGCTCACCGGACCTCCTTCTGCCCTCTACGCCGAGCCGTATGAGCTGAGCAAGAGCGACGTCATGGAACCCAAAGCGATCGCAAGCGTCGAGGTATCGCTCTTCGGCGTCAAACTCGGCGACTCGGAAGCCCATGCCGTTGAGTTGCTGGTAAATGAAAAGATCGCCGGCGTCAAAGCTGAACAGGAATCAACCTTTATCTTTCTACTCGACCAGCGAAAGCCCACCGGCCCCATGGCCGGCGTGCGGATCCAAGACGGCAAGGTCGATCTGATCTTCATCAACAATCGATTTGCGTACAAGGCCAGAGGCGTCTTCCGTAACGTACTCAACAGCGAAAGTCCCGACGAGATCCGCAAGCTGTTGGGCAAGGAAGAGTACGGGGATGAAAACGTGATGGGCGCCGTGCTGGCCTACGACAAACAGGGGTTTCAGGTGAACTATCTGGGCAAGGACGTCAATATCGAGTTCGCTCCGCCGCGGTAAGTCACCTCCCGCCTCGTGTTCGGCGACTCCATCCCCTTGGATGGAGTCGCTCAAACGTACAGCGTTCTGTTGTTCAGTGCATCTTGCTGCTCGGTGCGGACACGCCGGGCTTGTCCCCGACTCCCGCTTTCGCATGTCCTTTCGCGCTGATTCGTTCACGAATCTTGTCATAGGTGCTATGGGAGAGGACCTTGCGCGCTTTCAAATCGTCAACAGACGCATACGGCCTGCCCTCCACAATCTTCTTGGCGTAGGCGGTTCCAATACCTGGCAGTGACTTCAGATCCGTGAGCGTCGCCGAATTGATGTCGATCAATTTCGAATCGACGCTGCCTGCGCCCCCAGCCTTCACGGCTTCCGAGTGGGGCAGTGGACTCGGCATCGTGCCGGCTGTAGCGGTGGACCCTAGCGCGAGCAGAGCGATTGAAAGGATCAGAAATTTGGCAGAATACGTCATGGCATACCTCCTCAATGGTAAGTCCCGTTGGACAGTTGTATGGATTCCAACCGTGCGCCTCGGTTGGAATTGATCGGTTTATGCCGGCATCGGGCTTATTGCGAGATTCGTTCCACTATCGAATGGAAGAAATACCAATGATTGACCCCTGCGGGTGAACCAAGTCGTATCTCGCGGGAGAATGCTCGTATCGGGAGGGATACAGCCAAGGATCTGGGACTATACGGATCGCGGAAGAAAATAGAACCGGCTACTGTACTGGTACTGGCTCGCTGACTCGCAAGCCGTAGCTGATGAGGCTTTGGGCGATGTTCCAGCGGCGGTTGGAATTGAGAATGACCAGCAGGAGATCACTGCCGTTTTGAGAGACCTTGGCAATGAGACAACGACCGGCTTTCGAGGTGAATCCGGTTTTGACCCCTTCGACCCCGGGAATGCGGCCCAGCAGGCGATTGGTGGTATGCAGGAGGTAGGGACGGTGACCGCTGACTGGCATGATCAGGTCCCGCTCTTCCCGCACGAGCTCACGGAAGACCGGATTCTGCATCGCGACTTCACTGAGCTTGGCAAGATCCTCCGCCGTCGAATAGTGCTCCGGGCCATCGAATCCACACCCGTTGCTGAAATGCGTATCGGTCAGCCCCAGCTGTGCCACCTTGGCATTCATCATCTCTACGAATTGTTCTTCCGTGCCTCCGACATGCTCGACCGCGGCCAAACACGCGTCATTGGCGGAGACGATCAACATGGCTTTCAAGAGGTCATCCAGCCGAAATACCTCACCCGTTCGCAGCCGGAGGTGCGTCTTTGGCGCACGCGCGGCGTTCTTGCTAACCGTCGCATGCTCGTCCAGCCGCCCATGCTCGAGAATGACCAACGCCGACATAATCTTGGTCAAACTGGCCGGAGACAGTCTCTTTTCGGACTCATGTTGATAAAGCACCCGTCCAGACCTGAGCTCTTTTAATAGCACGCTGTTCGCCGGAACTTTTTTCCAAGGGAAATCCTGTTGGGATGAGCTGACGGAATGGATTGACGCTCTGTGATGACGACGGTCCTTGGCGGATACCACATCCGGAAGCATCGTGATCAGGCACAAGGACAGCGCAACTCCGAGGCCCACGACGCCAATGGCCTGCCGTCGCTTTCGAGTGCCTCGGTCGTATTGAATCCCATCCTGGTGCGCAACCATGATCCAACCTTTCACAGTGAATAGGTCTCTCGGACCTTTCCGCCCTTCAATCCGCTATCGATGACCTTGTGAAAGAATCGAAGGAGATCGGCCAGATCGATCCAGAACCCACAGTTGAGACAGCGGGCGTGGATCCTCCGGTTGAGGAGGGTATAGTGCCGCTCGACCAGCATGAATCCCTTGCACCTGAGGCATTGCATACATATCCTGCTTCCACAGCCGAGTCAGCGAATGCGGTTCATCACCAACGCCACACATCCAGCCAACAACCCTCCGCCGAATAGGGTCGTGCCGAAGTACACGAAGACGTTGGTGTCTCCAGCCGGCTGAGTCCCCTCCCACAAGTCCCGTACTCCACCCTGGACCATCAAGACTGCGAGGGTCAGCAGCGAGCCCAGGACAAACCACCATGCAAAAGATCGGAACGCCATGACTGGCTCTACAAACCCGCTCGGACCGCCCTGTTGGCCACTCTAGCGAAGGGCCGACAGGCTGTCAAGAATGAGGCAATTATACCACCTGCCTGGCACCGGCTTTCATGATTCGACAGCCTGTCACAGGCATGTTCTATTCCACCCCAGGTTTCTGGCCCTGTTTCAATCCGCGATGCAGGAAGATCGAGACGCTGCCGCTTCCATTGTCAGCAACCGCCAAGCCCGGCTCTTCCGTCCCGGTTGTGGTGGCCCGAAAAGATGAGAGCGCAAACGGACCCGCCTTGGTCCGGTAATTCCTGGGCGGATAATGAAACGTGCCGTCGCCCTTGCCGAACAAGATCGATAGGTCATTGGATTGAAGATTCACAATGGCGACGTCCATGAGACGGTCGCCATTGAAGTCCCGCGCGAGGCCGAAGTTGGGACCGGCATTGGCACCGGAGTCCTTGCCGGCATTGAATGTCGCATCACCGTTGCCGAGCAACGTCGTGAAACTGTCTCGCTCGCCGTTGATCACCAGCAAATCGCTGTGCCGATCGCTGTTGAAGTCCGAAAAACTAACACCCAGCGGCCGCTTCCCCGCCGAATAGTCCTTGGGGCGGCGAAACGTCCCGTCGCCATTGCCCTGCCAAATCGACACCTTGTTCGACATAGGGCCCCCATTGGTCACGACGAGATCCAACTTCCCGTCTCCGTTTAAGTCGGACAAGGCCACGCACGTCGGTGTATCGCCGTATTCGTACTGCGCCCCATGCCGGAACTCCCCGGTGCCGGTGCCGAGAAAGATCTTCACCTTGTCGTTCCGGAGTGCCACGACAAGATCCGGATGCCGATCGCCGTTCACATCATCGCTGGTCAGCGACACCGGCGTGCGAAAGACCGGATAATGCGGTCCTTCTTCGAACTTCCCATTACCGCGGCCGAGCAACACCGCGATCTCGTCCCCGCCGGAACAGGCCAGGGCCACATCGGCATGTTCGTCATGATTGAAGTCAGCCATCGCGAGCGCACGCGGCTCCTGACAGACCTGTAACTGCACATGATCTTGAAACGTCCCATCACCGTTGCCCAGCAAAATCGACAGCGTGTTGCTTGAAATATTGGTCGTGACCAGGTCGGTCAAAGAGTCGTGATTGAGATCGACCGCCGTGATGGTTGTGGGATTCTTGCCGACTTTGAAACTCGCAAAATAGTAGAAGGGGTCGGGGGGGGTGTACGGCTCCGTTTTCGCACAAGCAACAGTCCACCCGCACACCAGTCCGATGGCCAGCGCCGTGAACAACGAGCCGATGGTGGGGTTCTCTCTCCAATAGGACGCGTTCACAATGCCTGTCGCGCTTCTGTGCTCTGAGGCACCGGGATATTTCCCAGTATGGGAAACCGGATGGCGCAGTATAAGGGCCTTCTTGCACCCTGGCAATGGAAGAATCATGCAATCGGGCCTTTGAATTTCACGCACAGCCTGCGTTAGAATGCCGCTTCTTTGAGGAGGATGCCACAATGAGCAAAATCGTGAACGTCGACATTACCATGTACGGAATCGCCGAGGTGCTCCACTGGTGCCATGACCGCAACAAGGGACGCGTCGGAGGCGTTGACACTGCCGGCTTTGAGAACATGAAGGCGCTGCTGGCTGAGAAACCTCAGTCAGGGGATTACTTCACGCTGGACCAGTTCTGGAAGAAGAAGGTGACACTCAAGCTGACCGAAGAAGAAGTCGAGACCATCGACCGGTGCCTGTACGACATTCCAAATTTCGACAACGAGCCGCTGCCGCAAATCCGCCATAAATTCTGGCCGAAAGAAGAAGCAGCCGCCCATTGACAGGGACGGTTGTCCCGCTAGGTGTGAGGTGAGGGCCCTTGAGGGTTAGAGTGGGCCTTCACCTTTAAGGTATTTCCGGAAGCGGTCCATCAGTTCGGCCCCCAGCGTTCCCCCCTCCGGCTTCTTGGTCGAGGGATCGGCAAAGTGGCCGCGGATTTCCTGGAGCCGTTTTTCCGCTTGGTCGTTTCCTTGCAGACGTTTGGTTTTCTGCAGCGCGGCTTCAAACGCATCGAAGGTCAGTTCGCTGTATCCGAACGCCCGAATGCGTTTCACGGCCTTCATCATCGCCTGATTGCGAAACGTCGTCAGATGGTCCGAGTCGATCTCGGCTAATCCTAATTTCCTCGCCCGCCGCTCCGCCGCCTTGCGAATACCGCTGCGCACGAAATCCGGAGCGGTTTGCAGCCGTTTCCACGCCTCGTCGGTCCAAGCCATACGGTCTTGCGGGGTATCCCACAGCTGGGACAACCCCTGGGCATCGATCACGGCGAGGCCTCGCTCGTGCGCCAAATCCTCGGCGTCCCGCTTGAGCATGTCCGTCACAAATTCTGCGGCAATCGGAGGCGACTCTTTGACCTTCTCGTGCAACTGCACCAGCGCGTCCTCGGTCCATTCGATAGCGGGCCCCGGAGCGTCTTGCAGATCCCCGAGGGCTTCCACCTTCTCATACAACTCGACGTTCACTTCCAGGTGCCCACGCTCCCTGGCAATCTCCTCGGCAATTTGCTGAATCATGTGACGCATGAACTCGGGCACGTTGGACAATCGTTCCCTGGCGGCGGCTGTCCACGGCAGACGTCCCTCCGCCATCGCCTCGGCAGCCGTGGCCAGCCCGGATTCTCCGCCCATACTGCCCATCATCTGGCCCTTGAAGCGATCCAGCACATCTTCGGTAATTTCCGCAATGCCCAGCTCGCGGGCCTTTTTCTCAGCCACACGGCGAACCATCCCACGCAGGAAGATTGGCGCGCGGTCCATGCGTGTCAATGCGCCGGGCGTCCAGCGAACTTCCGTGGCATTCGATTCCGATGAATCTGAGGTAGACACGTCTATTCCTCTCGTCAACCTATTGGTTCAACAGCTCTTTGAGTTCCTTGCCGGCCTTAAAGAACGGCACCCGTTTGGCCGGCACGGCCACAGTGGCGCCGGTTTTCGGATTACGCCCTTCCTTCATACGGCGTGCCCGCAGACGAAAACTGCCAAAGCCGCGAATCTCGGTCTTGTCCCCGTTTTTCAGCGAATCCCTGACACAATCGAATATGGTGTTGACGACAACCTCCGCCTGCCGCTTTGTCAAGGTTGTGACTTGCTCGGACACCCGTTCGATGATCTGCGCTTTCGTCATGTGCCTCTCCCTTCGCTCAGCCGATTAGGCGGATCTGTTCCTTGCAGACGGCTAAAACGCCATCAGGTATTTCATGCTGACGCCCGGGTGAAAATCCAATTTGGGGAACACCCCTGCGAACTTGGATTCGAGCAATTCACGGATGGAAAACCGCCGCTTGGGCTCGACCACTTTCGGTTCACCCTCAATACCGGCGGTGTCCGCGGCCAATTGAATGGCATCCTCGAGATCGCCCAACTCATCGACCAGCTTGGCTTCTTTCGCCTGACGGCCGGTAAAAATCCGTCCGTCCGCCAATGCCTGAGCCGCAGGCAATTCCAGCTCGCGCCCTTCTGCCACCGCTTCAATAAACTGTTGGTGTACGTCGTCCATCACCGCCTGCAAGAGTCCCCGTTCTTCCTCGCTCATCTTCCGAAGGGGAGAGCCGACATCCTTATATTTACCACTCTTGATGACTACCCCTTCCACTCCGATCTTTTCCAGCAATCCCTCAACATTCGCCGTTTCCATAATGACGCCGATGCTGCCGGTCAATGTGCCGGGGTTCGCGACGATTCGGTCGGTGGCCGCCGCGATATAATAGCCGCCGGATGCCGCCACGCTGCCCATCGACGCAATGACCGTCTTGTTATTCTTGGCACGAACCCGCTTGACCTCGTCATAGATTTCTTGGGATGGGACGACCCCTCCGCCAGGACTGTCGATACGCAAGACAATCGCTTTGACGGCCGGATTTTGGCTGAAGCGTCTCAGGTCCTCGACGGTCTGCTGCGAGTCCATGATGACCCCTTCAACGCGAACTAATGCAATCCGATCCCCGCTCGACATGTCGAGATCGGGAAAGAGAACGTTCAGGAATATCAGCGACCCGAAGCCCGCCGCCAGCACCCAGAAGAGAGTGCGCAGCGGCCGGCGCTTCTGTGGGCGATCCACTTGTACCGCCTCCTCAACCATGAGTCGTCACCTACATCGCGACCAACGGCACCCTACCACCCTAATCGTCCGCTTGCTGCCGTTTCCGACTCTGCTTGGCCGCGCGGCCGAGACTTTGATCCGGCGCCCCCTGGGTGGAATGATATTCATCGACCTGCCGGCGCTCGGAGTCCAGCTGATGATCGCGCAAGCTCAGCGCGATCTTGCGCTCTTCCCGATCGACCTTGATGATCTTGGCGGCGATCGCATCTTGCAGCTTGAACTTCTCTTCGAGCTTCATCTGTGGTTCGACACCAGTTTCGCTGATGTGAATTAACCCTTCGACACCGCCGTCCAACTCGACGAAGATCCCGAAATCGGCCACCTTGCTGACTTTCCCGGTCACCGGGTCCCCCACGTGGTACCGGGACGGAATCGCGTCATCCCATGGATCGCGCGACAGCTGCTTGAACCCCAGCGACAGCCGTTCCTTCTCCTTATCGATGCGCAGGACGATCGCTTCCACTTTCTGCGCTTTCTTGAAGAGCTCCGAGGGATGCTTGATGTGCTTCGTCCAGGACATATCGGAGATGTGGATAAGCCCATCGATCCCTTCTTCAAGGCCAATGAAAGCACCAAAATCAGTCAGGCTTTTCACCTTCCCTTCGATGCGAGTCCCAACTGAATACTTGTTCTCAATCATATCCCAAGGATTCGGCGCTGTTTGCTTCATCCCCAGCGAAATCTTTCGGCTCGCCGGATCGACGTTCAAGACTGCAGCCTCCACCTGATCGCCAACCGCCACCACGCGTGACGGATGCCGAACTTCATGAGTCCAGGACATTTCCGAGACATGCACGAGCCCTTCGACCCCAGGCTCCAACTCGATGAACGCGCCATAGTCCGTGAGGCTCACGACCCGCCCACGCACACGGGTGCCGACAGGGTACTTGCCAGCTACATTGGTCCAAGGATCCGCCGACTTCTGCTTGAGTCCCAGGGAGATGCGGCCCGTCTCACGATCGTATTTCAACACCGTCACTTCGACCTTGTCGCCTATGGTAAACATCTCGGACGGATGATTCACGCGGCCCCACGACATGTCGGTGATGTGCAACAACCCGTCGATCCCGCCGAGATCGATGAAGGACCCGTAATCGGTGATGTTTTTGACCGTCCCTTGGATCAGCTGTCCTTCCTTGAGCATGGCCATGGTCGTTTGCCGCTTCTTGTCTCTGGTTTCTTCCAATAGCACGCGGCGGGACACCACCACGTTGCCACGGCGGTGATTGATCTTGATGATCTTGAGCGGGAAGGTCTTCCCCACCAGGCCGTCGAGGTCACGCACGGGATGGAGATCAATCTGCGACCCGGGCAAAAACGCCTTGACGCCGATATCCACCATCATGCCACCTTTGATACGCGAGACAATCTTGCCCTCGATGCTCTTCTCGTCTTTATAGAGCTTTTCCAGCTCCTCCCAAATCTTCATTTTGTCGGCTTTCTCTTTGGACAACACGAGATTGCCGTCTGCGTCTTCGCATTCTTCGATGTAGACCTGGAGTCGGTCGCCGACCTTCACATTTTGCAGTTCCTCGGACGAGAACTGGTCGATGGGGATCATCCCCTCCGATTTGTAGCCGATATCGACAATGACCTTGTCCTTAGTGAGCGCCACCACGTGGCCTTCGGTGATCGTGCCCTCTTCCAAATTGCGGAAGGTTTCTTCGTACAACGCGGCCAGCGCGTCGCGGTCTAACTGTGCCTCACTGCTGTTGAATACCGTACCCATGTGGACGTCCTACTCTTCCGACTGTTGTCGGGTGCTGATGGTGAAATTACACCGAGCTCACTCAGCGTTGCGAGCCTCGGCAATCGGCCCATCCGGTGATCCGGGTGTCTGGCCGTCCTTCTCAAAGGGAGAAGGGACGTGGCCCAGCCCCGCGATCCGTTCAATCACCGTTCGGCTGACCTGTTCATAAAACCGTTTCGTCTCTGCTCTTTCTTGCCGCTCTCCTGTCTCAAACGTGATTGGCTTCCCGAAATGCACTGTCACTTGCCGCCATCGAGGCCACCGGGCGCCGGTCGGCAGGACATCGAAGGTCCCTTTCAGGTAAGCGGGGACCACGGGGCAACCAGTCTGGGAGACGATGACGCCAATGCCTGCCTTTGGCGTTCGCAACTGTCCATCACGGCTCCGTCCGCCTTCCGGAAAGATGACGACCACCTCCCCGGCTCGAATCAAACTGATAGCTCTGCCAAAAGCTTCCCGGTCCAACCGGCCCATTCGCACGGGAATCCATCCCAGCGATTGAAGCACGTCGTTCACAACCGGAACGGGAAACAGATCGCTGCGACCGAGATACCAGGCCCTCCGTTTCATTCCGCAGCCAAGCATCGGGATGTCGAGATAGCTCGCATGATTCGCGGCAACCAGGATTCCTCCCGTCGGAGGAACCTGCCCCTCGACCCGATAGCGGAAACAGAGCGCGCCGACCGCCCTCGCTAGCACCCACAGAATGCCGTACGCGACCTTCGTCACAACGCGGCCGATACCACCGCCATCATTTGCGCGACCACTTGCTCCACATCGAGGGTCGAGGTATCGATGGGCCGCGCATCGACGGCGGGAACCAGCGGTGCCACGGAACGGTTTCGATCCCGCAGATCTCGACCCAACAGATTCTGATAGGTCGTCTCGACCGTCTCTCGATGGCCGGCGGCCACCAACTCACGGTGCCGCCGCTCCGCCCGCACCGTCGCGTCTGCGTTCAGAAAAAACTTGAGCGGCGCAAAGGGAAAGACCGTGGTGCCGATATCGCGTCCTTCCGCAACAACCGATCCCTGCTGCCCGATCTGGCGCTGGATGGGAAGCAGCCACGCTCGGACCATCGGGATAGCGGACACGATGGAGGCGGCACTCGTCACCTCAGGCTTGCGGAGTTCACCGGTGATGTCGTGCCCGTCGACCGACACTTGCATAGAGCCATTCTGAAACTGCATGTTGACCGACATGGCTTCCAAGAGATTGGCGACCCGCGCATGATCTGCTAGCTCCACCCCTTCATGTAACACTTTCCAGGCAATAGCCCGATAGAGCGCTCCTGTATCCAGATACAGATACCCCAGGCGAGCCGCCAACAATTTCGCCACGGTGCTTTTGCCGACTCCGGCCGGTCCATCAATCGCGATAATCACGCTCGATCGGTTCCTTTCCATCCCCTCAGAAGCTACGCCGCGCGTATTATAGTCCTCTCGCCTAGTGCGTCAACAATTGGGAGAGCGTTGGCTCAAAATTTGGGAACGACGTCTCGATGCACCCACTGTCGGCAATCGTCATGCGCCGGTCCGCCGTAAGCCCGCCGATCGCCAGCGCCATGGCCACCCGATGGTCGCCATGGCTCGTGGCCCCGGACACCGCGCGCAGGCGGCCGTTCTCTCCGCCTCGCCCTAGTCCTTGAATGACCATGCCGTCCGGCCGTTCGGTGATCAGCGCCCCCATTGCCTGCAGCTCTTGGCTCATGGTGGCGATACGGTCGCTTTCTTTCACCCGGAGCTCCTCGGCACCGGAAATCACGGTATCGCCCTCCGCCACGGCCGCAGCCACGCAGAGGATGGGAAATTCGTCGATGGTCTGTGGAATGAGATCGGGACCGATCGTCACCCCCTTGAGCAACGCAGACTTCACCCGGAGATCGGCCACCGGCTCGCCTGCCTCTTCACGTTGGGCCAGGACCTGAATGTCGGCCCCCATCTTCTTCATCACCTCGATCAACCCGGTTCTGGTCGGATTCAGCCCAACGTTTCGGATGGTCACGTCCGAGCCGGGAATAATCGTCGCACCCACGAGAAAAAACGCGGCCGCCGAGAAATCGCCGGGAATGACGACGCGACGGCCCGCCCATCTCACCGTTGTCCGCCCCTGCAGAACCAAATCGCTGCCGTCTTTGGTCAGCGGAATACCGAAAAATCGGAACATCCGCTCAGTGTGATCGCGAGAAAGACGCGGCTCTCCAAACCTGGTGACGCCCTCGGCAAACAAGCCGGCCAGCAGCAGCGAGGATTTCACCTGCGCACTGGCGACCGGCGAACGGTACTCCACCCCATGGAGCCGCTTGCCGGTGATGGCCAACGGAGCCAGTTCGCCCCCCTTCCGCCCCGCGATCACGGCACCCATCTCGCGCAACGGCTTGACCACACGCCCCATGGGACGCCGACGAATCGATTCGTCTCCGGTGAGCACGGTAAAGAAATCCTGGCCGGCCAACACTCCGGCCAGCAAGCGGATACCCGTCCCGGAATTCCCACAATCGATCGGCCCATTCGGCTCACTCAACCCCCAAAACCCTTTGCCGTGAACAGTCAACCGCTCAGGCATCTCGTCGATCTTGATGCCGAGCGTCTGAAAGGCGCGCATCGTGTTCAGGCAGTCTTCCCCCCGGCAATAGTCGGACACGGTACTCGTGCCTTCCGCTAGAGCCGTGAGGATGAGGGCACGATGGGTGACAGACTTATCACCTGGAACCGTCATCGTTCCCTTGAGCGGCCGGCCCGGCGTGGTGGTTAATGACGTCTTCATACGGTCACAGGGGCATCGAGGGACGCACGTTCAATTTCTCTCGTTCGGCTT
Source organism: Nitrospira sp. (assembly GCA_016873455.1). Taxonomy (GTDB): domain Bacteria; phylum Nitrospirota; class Nitrospiria; order Nitrospirales; family Nitrospiraceae; genus Nitrospira_D. The sequence continues at coordinate 39,173 of VGXE01000007.1, forward strand.
TCGCCCGCTCCAGCGCGCGTTCGATTCCCGCCGCATCACCTGCCTTGATCAACTGCTTCAATTCTTCCAAGGCTCGTTCGTATCCTTCGATGAACGACACCACGTTGTCCCGATTCCATAAGAAAATATCGCGCCACATTTCGGGAGAGCTGGCGGCAATCCGTGTCGTATCCCGCAACCCGCCTCCGGAATGGCCGGCCAGATCCAGCGAGGGAATCTGGTGATCGCGCAGCTCGGCCAGCGCATTCATGAGCGCAAAAGCGGCCACATGCGGCAGGTGGCTGACCGCGCCGAGGATTTGATCATGGAGATGGGGGTCCATGGTCAACAGAATCGACTCGGTGGCCTCCCACATTTGCTTGATGTGTTCCAACGCGCGTGGGTCGGTCCGCTTGGTCGGCGTCAGAATGCAGCGCGCGCCCTTGAACAATTGATCGGATCCGGCCGCGACGCCGGTCTTCTCTTTCCCGGCGATCGGATGGGCTCCGACAAAATGCACGCCGGCCGGCATGGCCGCCTCCGACCGCTCGACCAATGTCCCCTTCACGCTGCCCACATCGCTCACGATGGTGCCCGGCGTCAAGCAATGCGCCCACTGCTTGAGATGGCGTTCGTACGTATCGACCGGCGTCGCCAGAATCACCAGATCCGATCCTTGCACCCCGTCTGTGGGATCGGCCACATACCGGTCTATCGCGCCGACGCTCACGGCCGTTTTGAGATTCTCCAGGCTCCGACCGACGCCCACAACATGATCCGCCAGCCCTTTGCGCCGAAGGATCATCCCCAGCGATCCGCCGATCAGCCCGACCCCGATAATCGCCACCTGTTTGAAATGAACCGCCATCGGCAAAGCCTACACCTCTCTCCCGACGGCTTTGGCAATTGCGGCCAGGTCGTGCATCAACGCTTTGAATTTCGCCGGCACGATCGACTCCTCGCCGTCGCACAACGCACATTCGGGATTGGAATGGACCTCGATCAAGAGGCCATCGGCGCCGGCGGCGACCGCCGCCTTCGACATGGGCTCCACCAAGTCCCACTTGCCCGTGGCATGGCTGGGATCCACGATAACGGGGAGGTGCGACAGTTTTTTCAGCGTCGGAATGGCCGCGAGATCGAGTGTATTCCGATATTGGGTTTCAAACGTCCGGATGCCCCGTTCACAGAGCATGACATTCCGATTGCCCCGCGACATGATGTACTCCGCGGATAAGAGAAACTCTTTGATGGTCGCGGAAAGGCCCCGTTTCAGAAGCACCGGCTTGTCATAGGCGCCGACTTCCTTCAGCAGCTCAAAGTTCTGCATGTTCCTGGCGCCGACCTGGATGATGTCCGCTTTTTCCAGAAACAGTTCGATGTCGCGGGTGTCCAGGATTTCGCTGACGACCGGCAACCCGGTCTGTTTCCTCGCCTCAACCAAATAGTCCAGCCCTTCCCGGCCCAACCCTTGGAAGGAATAGGGTGACGTTCTGGGCTTGTAGGCGCCGCCTCGCAGCACCGACGCTCCGGCGGCTTTGACCTCATGAGCGATGCCCAGCGTCAATTCAAGCCGCTCGACCGCGCAAGGACCCGCCATCACGGCCAGTTTCTTATCGCCGATCTTCACCCCGTTCACATCGATGACCGTTCCTTCTTTTTGAAACTCCCGGCTCACGAGTTTCCACGGCGCCAGGATCGGCAAGACGCTCTCGACACCAGGAAGGGCGTTCAGCGGCTGGTTGTGCAAGATCCGGTCGTCGCCGATCACCCCGATGATCGTGCGTTCCTGTCCGGTGGAAATCTGCGATTTCAATCCCAGATCCCGCAGGCGATCGATGATATGGTCCACTTGGCTTTCGGACGCATCCGGTTTCAACACGATAATCATGATTCCCTCGCAGTTCTGCTCTTCTACTTCAACACGGCCTTGAGCGCATGGAGGAAGACGGCGTTCTCCTCCGCCTGGCCGATGGTGACCCGAAGCATGGTTCCTTCGATGTGGCGTACGATGATCCCTTCGCGCAACAACGATTCGAACACCCGGCGCCCGTCCCGCTTGACGTCGAAGTAGAGAAAATTCGCCTCGCTTGGGATCGGCGTGAATCCCAGCATTCTCAGTCCCTGCCCTACTTGCTCCATCCCCGCGGCATTGACGGCCCGACTCTTTGTGACGTGCTCATCATCCTCTAACGCAGCCAAGGCCGCCCGCTGGGCAAGGCTATTGGCGTTGAAGGGGGGCCGCAGCCGATTCAGCAGATCGTTGATGGCTGGCGTGCTGATGCCGTACCCGATCCGCAATCCCGCCAACCCATAGATTTTGGAAAACGTCCTCAGGACAATGGCATTGCGTCCTTGTTTCACGTACGCAAGCGTATCGGGAAATCGCGGATCGCGGACATATTCATAATAGGCCTCGTCGAACACCACGATGACATCCTCCGGCACGGCGGCCATGAGCCGGGTGACCGCCTCGCCCGACACGATCGTTCCCGTCGGATTGTTGGGGTTGCAGAGGAAGAGCAGCCTTGTTCGGGGAGTCACAGCCCGGACCATCGACTCGAGATCATGCGTCCAATCGGCCAAGGGGACGATGACCGGCTTGCCGTGCGCGGCTGTCACTTCCATCTTGTAGATGACAAAGGTGTGATCGGCCATCACGGCTTCGTCGCCTGGGGCCAAGAATGTTCGGGCCAGCAACCCTATAATCTCATCCGACCCATTACCCAGAATGACCTGCTCGTGTGTCACTTTCCAGCGATCGGCAATCGCCTGACGAAGCCGATAGGCACCCCCATCAGGGTACCGATGCAGCTGGCCGGCTGCACCCTCCAACGCGGCCACGGCCTTCGGGGAAGGGCCGAGCGGATTTTCATTGGAGGCGAGTTTGATCACACGGGTCAACCCAAGCTCACGCTGGAGTTCGTCGATCGGCTTGCCCGGCACATACGGGCTCAGCGATTGGATGTCTGGATGGACGTGGAGCGCCATGGGTCTACTGATGAGCCGGATAGGAGCCGAGAATCTTCATGAAGAGACACCGCCCCTTCACTTCTTCGATGGCCTTGCTGAGCCGGTCTTCCGCAATGTGGCCTTCGACGTCAACGAAGAAGATATATTCCCAGGCTTTCCGCTGCGAGGGCCTGGATTCAATTTTCGTCATGCTGATCCCGTGTGAGGCGAACGGGCGAAGCAGGTCGTACAGCGCGCCCACCTTGTCCTTGATGGACAACATCAAGGACGTCTTGTCCCTTCCCGTCCGCTCCGACGGTTTCTGCGACAACACGAGAAACCTGGTCATGTTATTCACATTGTCTTCGATGCGGGCCTTGATGACTTTGAGCCCATACAACTGGCCGGCCAATTCGGAGGCAATGGCCGCCGACGACGGTTCGTCGATGCAGAGCTCGGCCGCGCGCGCGGTGCTGGCGACCTCAACAGCCGGGACGTGCGGAAGATTGGTCTCCAACCAGTTTCGGCATTGGGCGATCGCGTGCGGATGCGAGTGGATCTTCTTCACGTCTTCAATCAAACCGGACTTCGACAGGAGATGGTGCGAGACTTCCTGCAGGACTTCGCCGTAGATCAGCAGGTTGGAATCGATGAACATGTCCAGGGTGTGATTGACGACCCCTTCGGTGGTATTTTCGATCGGCACAACTCCGAAATTGGCCCGCCCCCGTTCGACCTCATTGAACACCTCTGTGATGCTATGGGCCGGCACATACTGAGCCGATGAGCCGAACTTCTGCATACAGGCCATGTGGGTAAAGGTCGCGCGCGGCCCGAGATAGGCAACCTTCTGGGGTCCCTCCAGCGACAGCGACGCCGACATGATTTCCCGATAGACCGAGCGGATGGCGTCGGTGGGAAACGGGCCGGTATTGAGCTTCGTCAGCCGTTCGATGATCGCGGCTTCCCGTCCCGGCGTATGGAGGTTGGCCTCCGCATCCTTGGCCTTCTTGATTTTGCCGATCTCGATGACGCTCATGGAACGCTCATTCAGCAGGCGGATGATCTCGTCGTCGATCCGATCGATCTCTTGCCGATATTCGAACATGTCTTTGGGCATCATGCGCTCGCTCGGCCATCCGGCCAGTCGAATGGCTCGGCTTGGGCCCACCCATCCCACTGTGGAGGGAGAAGTCTGGAATTGTACAGGATCGGTCAAATCTCTTGCAAGGAAGATGCTGAGGACTCAAGAGAACCGGCCATGAGCGCACCGGATTCCGGGCCTCTCTCCACTGGCGCCTACAGGAGCCTGGCCGGCGGTTTCTTAAAATGCTCGAACGCCAGCTTGGTCACTTGGCGGCCACGGCCGGTTCGATCCAAAAACCCGGCTTGAATCAGATAGGGCTCGTAGACATCCTCGATGGTGCCTCTGTCTTCCTGCACTGCCGCGGCAAGCGAATCCACGCCGACCGGTCCACCGTTGAACTTGTCGATGATCGTGAGCAGAATCTTTCGGTCCATGTCGTCGAACCCGGCTTCGTCGATGCCCACCCACGCCAGACCGTCCTGCGCCACTCGTTTGGAAATACGGCCGTCGGCCTTGACCTGGGCATAGTCCCGGATCCGTTTGATCAGCCGGTTGACGATCCGGGGGGTCCCGCGTGCGCGGCGCGCGATCTCCGCGGCCCCGTCCTGATCAATCTCCACGCCCAGGACCCCGGCCGACCTCGTCACAATGGCTTGAAGTTCCGGCGGCGAATAGAATTCCAGCCGGTAGACCAGTCCGAACCGGTCTCGCAGGGGCGATGTCAGCGCGCCGGCCCTGGTCGTCGCCCCCACGAGGGTAAACCGAGGCAGGTCGAGTTTGACCGTCTTGGTCGCAGGACCTTGGCCGATCACCAAATCCAACTGATAGTCCTCCATCGCCGGATAGAGGGCTTCTTCGACCGAAGCGGGCAACCGATGAATTTCATCGATGAAAAGCACATCGTATTCCTGCAAATTGGTCAGGATCGCCGCCAGATCACCGGCATGGGCAAGCACCAGCCCGGAGGTAGACCGCAGAGTGGCCCCCATTTCCTTGGCGATGATATGGGCGATCGTGGTCTTCCCCAGGCCAGGCGGGCCGTAGAAGATGGCGTGATCCAGCGAATCGCCCCGTTGCTTCGCTGCTTCAATGCAGATGCGCAGCGACTCTTTCATTTTCTCTTGCCCGACATAGTCGCCGAGCGTCTGCGGACGCAGCACGTTCTCGAGCCCTCGCTCGTCGTCCATCACACGGTTCGTCAGAACTCGCTCGGTCATCTTGGCGTAGGACTACTTGCTGTCAGGTATCTGTTGATACTTGGGCGGTGGTGGCACCGCGCCTTGCCCCGGCGTCGCCGTGCTGCTGCAATCCGGGGGACAAACCCTTCCTCCCTGCTTCGGGTCCGGGAAGGTCGTGTCCATTTTCCTCAATTGACACTGGGAGACCCGCCCACCGTCCTTCGCGCCACAACGGGACGGGACGGATGAGCCGCCGATTTCCGCATACCCTTCCGGGCAAGAACCGCAGACGGCCAGCATGTTGGCTCCAAGCGGCACACATTCGACGAGTGTCGGATCCCCCTCTTTGCAAATTTCTGCCGACTGCGTGACACCGGTGGTTGCATACCCGTCAGGACAGCTCCCGCAAGTCATCCTGATGCTTTTGGGCTCGGCAGACTCGTCCGCCATTCCCAAACTCGGGAAAGTCCCCGCAACCAGCGAACCTCCTAGGCCGACGATGATCACCAGCCTTCCGATATGAGCCGACGCCTGTGTGAACATGGTTACCCCCTTGCAAGTTCCTTGAGTCCTTCGCGGATCAACTGTTTGAGCGCAACCGGGCCTGCAACAGCCTTAGTGACTCGCTTCAACGCCTCTTTCGCGTCTTGTGGGCGATAGCCTAAGTTTACCAGAGCTGAGAGCGCATCCTCGAACGGCCCATCCACGCCGTCCGGTTCACGTACGGGAACTTGGGCGGAAACCGGCTGAATTTTCCCGACCTTGTCTTTCAACTCGAGGGCGATCCGGCTTGCGGACTTCTTCCCAATTCCAGGCACCGTCGACAATTTGTCCACGTCTTCGGTCTGAATCGCATGGACCAACTCAGCCACGGGCAAGCTGGACAGCACACTGAGGGCGAGTTTAGGACCAATGCCCGACACGGTCGTCAGGAGAAGAAACGAATCTTTCTCGCTCTTTGAGAGAAAGCCGAACAGCTGGATCGCATCTTCCCGAAGATGGGTGTGAATATTCAGCGCGGTAATGTCGTCGAGATTGGGCAGGGCGTAATAGGTGCTGAGTGGGATATGCACTTCATAGCCGACCCCTTGAACATCCAGCGTGAGGTGCGTCGGAGCTTTGAACGCCAACCGCCCCGTCAAAAAGGCGATCATCTCATCTCATGATCCCGGTAACAGCGGTGGACCCAGCCGGCCTATCCAGCGGTGATGGCGACCTTTTCCATCACTTCATCGGAGATATCAAAATTCGCGTGGGCCTTCTGCACATCGTCGTGCTCGTCCATGATTTCCATCAGCTTGAGCATCTGCTCGGCGGGTTTTTCATCGAGACGAACGGTATTTTGCGGGATGTAGGTAATCTCGGCAAGCACGGTCTCAATCTTGGCATCGGCCAACGCCTTCTTGACCGCTTCAAAGTCGTGAGAATCCGTGATGACCTCGAAGGATTTGTCGCCGACTTTGACATCTTCCGCCCCGGCGTCAAGCGCCAACGAGAGCAACCGGTCTTCGTCCACCTTAGCCTTGTCGACGGTCAAGAGCCCCTTCTTGTGAAACTGCCACGCCACGGCCCCCGCTTCCGCCATATTCCCGTGGTTTTTGGTAAACAGACTGCGAATTTCCGCCACCGTGCGGTTGCGATTGTCGCTGGTGATTTCGAGCAGCAGCGCCGTGCCTCCTGGCCCATACCCTTCCAGTGTAAACTCTTCGTAGGTCACCCCTGGCAACTCACCTGTGCCGCGCTGGATCGCCTTCTTCAGCGTATCCCCTGGCATATTGGCTTCCTTGGCCTTGGCAATGGCCAAACGCAGACGGGGATTGCCGTCCGGGTCCCCACCCGAGCGAGCGGCGATCGTCACCTCACGAATAATTCTGGTAAAGATTTTCCCGCGTTTGGCGTCCTGAGCGCCTTTGTGTCGTTTGATGGTCGCCCAATGGCTATGTCCACCCATATCTACCCTCCTCTACCCAACCTTGCACACGTGGTCGGCTAGAGATGCGTGAGAACCACCAACTGATTGTGACCGATGAAACTACTACTGCCGAATCCACTACATGAATTTCATGAACTTGTCCTTGGCATCATCCATCACTTGCGCCGTGATGGTGGCCAGCCCTCGCTCCTTGGCCATCCGCTCCACTTCTTTCCGTGCCATCGGACGGATGAAATCAGGAATGTTCTCCAACCGCTGCTCGGCTTCGCGTGACCAGGTCATGCCCTCCGGAGAGTAATTCTTGGAATCATCCATCACTTGCAGCGTGATGCTCTTGAACCCCTGCTTGCGCGCATAGCCCTCCACACTCGCCTGCACCATCGGCTTCACGAACGCCGGCAGCCGATCCAGTTTCTCTTTTGCATCCGCCGTCCATGTGAATTCCGCAGGTCCGCCGTTCATCGGCTTCCCGGAGTTCGTCAATCCCATCTCAGCGACCATGGCGGAGAAGGGGCAGCCGCTCGCTTTTTCAGGGGCCTTCGCAGGCGATGTCGCCGTGGCCGCGATCGCTGGTGCGGCCGGATTGGGCGTTGGAGCGGAGGCAGTCTGGCCATTGCCTCCGAGGGCGCGCAACCCATCCAGAGAGGCGGCCGGCTCGGCCTTCGGGCTGAGCTTCAAACCAAGGGAATTCATCATGTTCGTTTCGCCGGCGTTGGTGACCATCGAAAACTTGGCATGGCAGGACGGACAACCGAAGAACACTCCAAGAGAGCTTTCACCAGGCTTTTCAACCTTTTCCAGATTCATATAGGTTTCACAATTGAGACACACGAACTTCATATTCGCTCCTCTCGCAACAGCTGACGCGTATCCCTCGATCCGTCTACTTGCGCAGCAGTTTCACAAGTTCGAACTGGTGAGAATCGTGAGCGGGAGTACCGTAACACGGGGCTTTTAGGCGAGTCAAACCACTCAGATGAGGGGGACCTGCGGCAGGGAACCATCCGGCTACCCTCAGTCCCTAAATCGAGTACTGGAACACCGGCTTGGTGCCGATGGCTTGGGCCAACACGCCCCGTTTCTTCAGCTCGCCCATGATCTGTTTGGTCGCGGCATCCAGATCGGTCAAGCCGACCAAGACCACATCGGTGTTGGGCGGGGGTTCTTCCGCCGTCTTGCTCATGTGCACAGCGATGAGGGGTGCCGGATTCACGAGCGTGCGGATCGCCTGCGCCGCTTCGTGGTAGGCTAAGCCGAACGGATTGGTTGTGGAGACGACGATCAACCCGGTATCAGTCAGCAACCGCGCGACTTCGCCATACCGTCGCGCCATCTCGGCTGTCTGCCCCCGCTCGTCTTCGCTGAGATCAGCATCGAGCCCGCGCCGTAAATTTTCGCCGTCCAATAAGTAGGCGTGCCGGCCGTCGGCTACCAGCTGCCCTTCCAGCTTGCGCGCCAGCAACGACTTGCCTGTATGTCGGCCGCCCGTAAAAAGGACCACGGCCGCCCGGTGTCCATACTGTTTGGCACGGTCTTCGACTCCCACCTCGCCCTTGACCCACGCAAAGTCCCGTCGGCGCGCTTCCTCGCGCAAAAATTCCTGATCGTCGTGCACCAGTTCCGTGATAATGCCGCCCCCGGCGATGTCGTATTCATCGACGAGGACGAAGCGGCCGGTCGACTCGAATGAAGACGAAAGGTCAAACGCCAGGGGAGCCTTCGTACGGAAGGTCAATTCCGCCACTTGGTTCTTCCCGACTGAGTGGCTGCCCTGTTGCTGGGCTAAATCCATCGTATCAATGATGCGATGGATGGAGACCACTTCACAGTCCACTTCCTTGGTCGCGACGCGCAATAAATATTTGCGTCCCTTTTCGAGCGGCTTTTTCCCCAGCCAAAACACGTTGGCGCGAAACGCAGTCGAGACGGAGGGCAGCTGCTCTTGGTGAGACGCGATCTCACCACGTTCTACGAAAATCTGTTCGTCCAGCGTGATGCCGATCGATTGCCCGGCCTCGGCCTCCATCGGTTGTGGTTCGACGTTGAATGCCTCGACTGATTGAATATTGGCCCGCTTGTTCGAGGGAGAAAACACGAGATGATCGCCGACCTTCAACCGGCCCGCCGTAATGCGGCCCGTAATGATTCGTCGCGCATCGAATTTGTAGACGTCCTGCACGGGCAACCTGAGCGGCTGCTCCGACCGGGCCGCTTCTTTCTTGAAGAGGCTCAATGTGTCGAGGACCGTAGGGCCGGTATACCAGGACATCTGTTGGCCGCGACCGACGATATTGTCCCCCAGCTTGGCACTGACCGGAATGAACTGCGTCGGCACCGCTTTGAACTGCGCCAGAAACTCCCGGTACTCCTTTTCGATCCCATCGAAGACATCTTGCCGGTAGCCAACGAGATCCATCTTGTTGACGACCACGGCGAACTGACGGACTCCGAGCAGCGACAGCAGATAGCCGTGCTTCTTGGACTGTTCCCTGACGCCTTCGAGCGCGTCGATCAACAGCAGCGCTGCTTCGGCGCGCGCCGCGCCGGAGATCATGTTTTTCAGGAATTCTTTGTGGCCCGGTGCATCGATAATGATGTACTGGCGCCCCTTCCAGATAAAAAACGTCCGGGCCGTATCGATCGTAATGCCTTGTTCTTGTTCTTCCAAAAATGCATCGAACAGGAACGCGTACTCGAATTCTTTCCCTTGCTGGCGGCAGATAGCCTGAACCTTTTCGAGCTTGCCCTCCGGCAACGAGCCCGTATCGGCATAGAGCCGTCCGACCAGGGTGGACTTCCCGTGATCCACGTGCCCCACGATCACGATATTGAGGTTCTCTTCCGGTTTCGAGATGCTGCGTGTCAACGCCGTCGGCATGGCCGTATTTTCCATCACATGTACCCCTTCTTCCGCAGCATCTCCATCCCGCGTCCTGCATCCTGTGCTCGACCGGCCCGCTCGGCGATATTCGTCCCTCGCAGTTCCTCAAGGATTTCATCCACCGTCTTAGCGGTAGACTTGATGGGCGTGGTGCAGGGGGCACAACCCAGACTCCGATAGCGGGTCCCGTCTCCTCTGTCCAGGTAGAGATCCATGAAGGGAATGTTTTCAGCCTTGATGTATTCCCAAATGTTGATCTCGGTCCAATCCAATAGCGGATGAACCCGGATGTGCGTCCCCGGGGGAAAGGTCGTCTTAAATTGGTTCCAGAGTTCCGGCGGCTGGTCGCGGAAGTCCCAATCGCCGTGCTTGTCGCGCGGAGAAAAATACCGCTCCTTTGCCCTGGTCGCATCTTCATCGGCTCGGACGCCCAAAATGATGCCGGTGTAGCCCTTTGACTCAACCAGATTCTTCATCGCATTGGTCTTGAGCGCCGTGCAGCACACATCCCGGCCGAGCGTGTGATTCATGCCGGCGGCGAGGGCCTCCTTGTTTTGTCCGACGACCAAGTTCAACCCCCATTCGCGGGCCAGCCGATCGCGGTACTCGATCATCGCGGGAATCTTGTAGCTGGTGTCCACATGCAGCAGCGGAAACGGCACATGGCCAAAGAACGCTTTACGGGCCAGCCATAACAACACGGTCGAATCTTTGCCCATCGACCAGAGCATGCCCAGGTTGTCGAAATGCTTATACGCTTCCCGAAAAATATAGACGCTTTGATCTTCCAGCTGTTGGAGATGTTTCATGACCTAACCCTCTGATCCTTTGTCTAGGCTGTGACCGGCTGTTTTGCTAATTCGTCTAGTTTGCGAGCCGCGGCTCCCCCTTCGAGGGTCGCACGTACCGCTGGGAAGCTGGCCGAAAGAGAAGAGCCCTTGCCCGAGGCATAGAGCAACATGGCGGCATTCATGAGCACCCAATCTTTTGGCCCCCCCTGGACCCGGTTTTGTAAGATGAGGCGCAGCAGTTCTGCCTCTTTGTCCCGCTGATCGGGAGGGAACCCGGCCATCTCGCGCGAGGGAACGAACCCGAGTCCGAAATCTTTCGGCGCCACGGCCAACGGCGTAATCCGTTCATCGCGTAGTTCCAGCGCTCTCGTCGCCATCGAGGCGGACAACTCCGGATCGCCTTCGACCCCCCGAACAATCAATGCTCTAGCCGTGCCAAGCATACGCAACGCCTCGGCCGTCTTTTCGAAATAGGGCGGATGTGTCAAACCGACGATCTGCACCGGGGCCCGAGCGGGATTGAGCAGCCGGGCAATGGGATGAAAGACATTCCGCACACCCAACTCCTGCCGCAGTTCGAGAAACCGATATACCGGCGGATGGTAGAGGCCGATGTCCAGATACGCGAAGCCCTTCCGGTTCACCTCGTCGGCCACCTGCTTAGGATCGCCGTCCACCGAAATACCAAGAGCTTTCAACACCCCAGCGGCCCCGGGCCGTCCGGGAACACCGTCGTAGCCGTGCATCAGCACGGCGGCACCAGCCGCCGATGCGACGATGGCTGCAGCGACGATGGCGTGAAAGGTGTCCTGCTTGCCGGCATAGGTCGGAACATCCACCAGCGCCAACTCGCGCGACACCGCCAACGGCGGCACATAGTGGCGAGCCGCGGCCGTCAGCGCGGCCAATTCAGTGACCGATTCGGTCTTGAACCGCATGGCGATCAGAAAGGCCCCGATTTGCGCCGGCGTCGCCTCTCCTTCGACCAAGGCCTTCATCACCTGCCGGCACTCCTCCCAGGTGAGGTCCTTGGACGCTTTGGGACCTTTGGCCACTTTGGCAAGAAGTTCGTGAAAAGCCATGTTACGCCTTGTGCAGACCGCACTCGGTCTTCGCACTACCCTGCCAGCGACCGGACCGGAGATCTTGCCCCGGCATCACAGGGTTTGTGCAATGGGTGCAGCCGATACTGGGATAGTTTCGATCGTGGAGCGGATTGTACGGGACTTCGTAGACCTTGATATAGGTCCACACATCCGCCCAAGTCCAGCGGGCCAAGGGGTTGATTTTCACCAGCCCGAATTTGGCATCCCATTCCATGAGCCCCGCGTTGGCCCTTGACGGAGCTTGATCCCGCCTGATCCCGGTGATCCACGCATCGTATCCTTGCAACACACGAGTCAACGGTTCGACCTTCCGCAGTTGGCAACACTGATCCGGGTCCTTCGACCACAAGGCCTCACCATAGCGGTGCGCCTGTTGATCCGGAGACAACAATGACTTGACCTGAATCACCTGCGCCGGCTTCAAGTCATATCGTTCAATGAGCCGGTCGCGAGTCGTATAGGTCTCGGGAAATAAGAAATCGGTATCGAGATAAAACAGCGGGACGGACGGATTGATCCGATGGATCATGTCGAGCAACACGATATCTTCCGCCCCGAAGCTGCACGCCAGCACGATCTTGGACGCGTACCGTTCCAATGCAACGGCTACTACGTCCTGCGGCTGCTTCGCTTCGAGCGACTCGCTCAGCGATTTCAGTTCGGCAATGAGCTCCTGCCCACCGTTCACGGCCATTGACCTCGCGCTCCTCACTCCCCGACTTTTTCGACCAGCACGCGATAGTGCGTCGCCTCGGCCTCCAGTGCTTCTTGCACCAGGATCTTGTGTCCGTCGTTCTTCAAACTCATCGGCACGTTCTTGATCGGCTCGCCGGCATCCAGCCAGACTTCTAGTTGCTCACCGGCATCCATCATTTCGAGTTTGAGCTTGGTTTTCACATAGTTCATCGGGCAGGCCACACCGCGCAGGTCGTACACCGGCGCAGCGGTTGGAGTCGGAGCCGCCGGCTTGGTCTCAATAGGTGCGGGGGCGGCAGGCGTTTCCGTTTCTTTCACAGCCGACAGCTTCAGATCCTTCCCCATCTGGTCCGTCGCCGTCCGGCAAGCATCGACAAATCCCTTCGCAAACAACATTTTCCCCCGTGCCGATTCCTCCGTCGTCTCCTTCGGGCCCAGGTCACCGACTTGTTGACTCAGCTGCCGGTACTTCGCAGGCACCACGCCCTTTTGCGCAATCCGGCTATCGAATTCGATAAACGTTTCCGCGTCGGTCGACGGCTCGAGACCCTCCGTAACCAGCAGAGCTTTTGCCGCTGCCAACACCGCACGGTACGACTTGTTCACGGAGACTGAGTATTGATGGTTTTCCACCAACAATTTGGCTTGATAGAGTTCCTGGTCGGCTTCGAGGATGCCGTTTTCGATCATCTCCAGCGCGCCGCCGGCGCACTCACCAGGGCCAAGATCCTCGAGGATAAATTCCTCTTCCCCTTCCCAGTCGTAATAAAACGTGGGGTCGGCCTCATAGGGCGGCACGATGGTGTAGGGAATCAATTCATCTTTCAGTTTGTTCTTGCCGACACGAGCGATGAAGCCCGGCAAGCCTTCGTTCGCCAGCCGGTCACGCCGATAGACATCGATCAGATGGGTGATCGCCGCCGGCACCGCTTTGGCCGGCAACTTGACCGTCATCTGTCCGATCTTAGCGGTCCCGTTCACGGATCCACCCAGGTGCAGTTCATAGTGCGGGGCAACATGGTCGCCCAGGCGTTTCCCCACGCCATGCAGTCCGATTGTGGAGATGTGATGCTGCGCACAGGAATTGTGGCAGCCACTGATTTTCACATCGACACCCGCGAGATCTGCCGGCACCCGGCCAGCGGGAAAGACTTCCGCCAGTGCGCGCGCCAATCCCTTTGAGGACGTAATACCCAGACCACAGGTGTCCGTGCCGGGACAGGCGATGATGTCCTCGACGAGCTCGGCGCCGGGATCGGCCAAGCCTTGCGCGCCGAGGTCGCCATAGAGCGCTTCAATCTGCTGTTCAGGAATCCACCGGATGACAAGGTTCTGATTGATGGTCGTTCGGAGATTGCCGTTGGAGTAGCGCTCGGCCAAGTCTGCCACCGCCAACATCTGCTCCGCGGTGATGTCGCCCATAAAAAGCTTCAGCCCGGCCGTCACATAGCCCTCTTGCTTTTGCTGAATCACATTGGTGCGCTTCCACATCTGGAACGGCGTCTCCTGACCACCATGCGTTCCATTGCCATTCCCGGTCCCGTTGCCATAGACCGCGCCGTTGCGGAGCGGCATGATCAGAGCGGGCGGTTCATCCTGATGCGGGAGAAGCCGAATCGGCTCATGCTGGGGAAGCGCATGGCCCATGGCGGCATAGGCCGCCTCCCAACGCCGCTTGAATTCTTCAAAGCCCAGCTTGTCGATCACGAATTTCATGCGGGCCTTGTTGCGATTCTTGCGGTTCCCCAAAGTATCGAACACCTTGATGACAGCCTCGATACTCGGGATCAGCTCGTCTATCGGTGTGAACTCCCGCAGCAGTTGCGCCACGCGCGGAGCGGACCCCAACCCACCGCCGGCCACCATGCGAAAGCCGATCACGCCATCGGCCCGTTTGACGGCCAGAAGCCCGATGTCGTGAATGGGAGTCAGCGCACAATCGTGCGCGCATCCCGACAGGGCGATCTTGAACTTGCGGGGCAAACTCTGACTCAGCGGGTTCCGCAACAGATGGTACGCCACCGTCTTGGCATAGGGGGTGACATCAAACACTTCCCCGCGGCAGACCCCGGCTAAATGACACGCCGTCACATTGCGCACCGTATTCGCGCAGGCTTCCCTCGTCGTCAGTCCGACTTCAGCCAGTCCACGCATGATCGTCGGCACATCCTTGAGCTCGACAAAATGCAACTGGATATCTTGCCTGGTCGTCACATGACCCACGCCGGTCGCGTAACGATCGGCCAGTTCCGCCACTCGCCGGAGCTGATTGGCGGATATCCCACCGAATGGAATTTTGATCCGCACCATTTGCACGCCGGCCTGCCGCTGCCCATAGATCCCATACTGCAAGCGGAACGGTCTGAAGAGATCCGACGAGACATCGCCGGAAACCAAGCGCAGGGCCTCGGCCTCAAACGTGTCGATCTCCTCGGCAATCGCCGGAGGGATCGGATGGGTTGCAATCGCTGGAACCGCGAGAGGCTGTGTCGGGCTCATAGGCTCATCTCCTTGCCTCCTCCAGCCAACTGTGGCGGAGGCACATGATTCAGAACGAGGTCAAATGTGATACATCGGGTTTCGGCGTTCTTCAATGGCCCGTTGGCGACCGGCCAATTCGTCGATCGTAATACGATTGAGCACCTCATGCTCAGCCTGTGCCACCTGCTTCCAGACCTGCCCCAACAGCAACTCTTGTTTGGGCAGAGGCCGGTCAAACGGCTGATCACCCTGAAACGCGCGATAAAATACCGGGCCTTCGAGCACTTCTAGGATATCGGCCACTGAAAGGGCCGACGGCTCCTTGCTCAACAAATAGCCCCCCTGCGCGCCGCGAAGACTTTCGACCAGCCCGGCTTTTTTCATTGAATGGAGAACTTGCTCCAGAAACCGAATGGGAATCGCTTGCCGCCTGGCAATGGCACGAGCTTGGACCGGCGCTTCTTTTCCATTCATGGCAAGATCGATAGCCGCCATAATTCCATACGTTGCGCGTTGAGACACTTTCATTCTTTATTATTCCGGTAGGAATTGTGACTTATATACATCTTTTAAAATCATGCTGTCAAGCCAGCGGTACGGCCTGAGGGTTTGGCCCGAGATGAGGACCACAAGATACCCCTTCCATAAGCCGGCGGTCTTTCCCCATTGCACTCAGCGTTCATCCAGGAGACACCGTCGGAACGGACCGTCGGAATTCCACAGATTCGGAATTCGTTCTCTTTCACAACTAGTTGTTCCATATCGCGAGTTCGAGAACGCAACGACGGGAAAGGCTTGTAGAGCGCACATCGGCAGCCTGTCTCAACAAAAATTCGATTGACATCATGGGCACCCTGGGCAATAATCCCACCCTCTTCTTCTTCGCGTGGTGCCTTCATGTCGGTGCCTTCATCCGTATTTTCTGTTCTGCTCATGACAGCAGATGCAGGGGTACAGGAGCAGTTCAAACAAGCGTTTGGCGACACCTCCGTCACCGTGGCGCGAGATGCAGCGGGGCTCCGCAAAGAGGCGGCCAAGCATCACTACGATGCCGTGATCGTAGAATCTCGCAGTGCAACCGATGAGGCTCAGGCTTTGCGGGAACACATTGATCCATCACGAACATTAGTCATGACCGGATCACGCACGGTGTTGAAGAGGACCGCCAAGATATTCCAATCCTTGGATTCCCAGAATGGGTATGGACCGCGTCAGGGCAGGACACGTGACCATTCTCTTGAAAGTTATCTGGAGTGCAAGATGGGCGAATTCGTGAAGGGCATGCGGAACGGCGCGGCCAAGAATCTATACCCCATGCTGATTTCCGCCGTGGAACGTCCCCTGATCACTTCCGCGCTCCGCGAAACACGCGGGAATCAGATTCAGGCAGCTGAGCTATTGGGATTGAACCGGAACACCTTGCGAAAAAAGATCGCCGGACTGCATATTCCGCTGAAGCAGCTCCGGGCAAAATCCGATCGTGCGGTGTAAGGGTGTACGCCAGTGGCGTGCGAAGCGTCTGATCAACCAAGAGTGACGTCTTCACCACTCACTGACAAGGAGGGGACTCGATGACCAAGGAAGAACTCATTGCAAAGATGGCGGCGTCGGCGGGCATTACGAAAGTCGCCGCGGGCACCGCGCTCGAGGCATTCACCGGAGCCGTGACCACATCGCTGAGAAAGGGTCAGCGGGTCTCGCTCGTCAACTTCGGCACCTTTACCGTCTCCAAGCGCAAAGCTCGAATGGGGAGAAACCCCCGGACCGGCGAATCCTTGAAGATTCCGGCAACCAAGGTCCCGAAGTTTTCCGCCGGGAAAGAGCTGAAATCGGCGATCAAGTAAGCCTCGCGACACCCATTGGCACGAGAGAAGCCGGCCTTCGCTCGACTCACGGGGGAGGCTTGCTTCTCTTTGCTTTTCTTGACACTCTAGGCGGGCCTATATTAGCATGCCCACCCGGACGATAGGCGCGTAGCTCAGGGGGAGAGCGCTACCTTGACACGGTAGAGGTCGACGGTTCAAGACCGTCCGCGCCTACCACCTGGCCGAGGCATCCGTGCGCCTCTTGGAGGCGGGGTGCCTTTTGTCGTTTTTGCCGTGAGCAGTTGACCCAGCGCATGAAAATCTCCGTACCAGACGGGCCTCAGCAAGACGTGCACACCGGCCAGACGGTGGGAGCCGCCCTGTCTGCCCTGGGTATTCCGCTCGGCTCGGACATCTTGGCAGCAAAAGTCAACGGAATGGTGGTGGACCTTTCGTGCCCCTTGTCGGAGGATGCGACAATCGAGCCGCTTCGGTTCGACAGTCTTGAAGGCCGTGACGTGTACCGCCACAGCAGCACCCACCTCATGGCACAAGCGGTCAAGGAACTCTTTCCCACCGCCCAGCTCACGATCGGACCGGCACTGGAGGACAGTTTCTACTATGACTTCGCCTACGAGCGTCCGTTTACCCCTGAGGATCTGGAGAAAATCGAAGCGCGCGCTCGTGAGATCGCCGCACGCAAACTGACGATCACGCGGCGAGAACTTTCCAAAGCCGAAGCCATCGCGTTTTTTGCATCGCGAGGCGAACAGTACAAGGTCGAATTGATCGAGGGCTTTCCTGATGGCGAATCGATTTCCGCCTATGCCCAAGGCGATTTTGTCGATCTGTGCCGCGGCCCACACCTGCCCTCAACCGGCCATGTCGGCGCGTTCAAACTCCTCACGACCGCCGGTGCGTACTGGCGCGGAGACGAACGCAACCCGATGCTCCAGCGGATCTACGGCACATCGTTTCCGACCCAGGCCGAATTGGACGCGCACCTGGCCCGACTGGAAGAGATCAAGCGCCGTGATCATCGAAAAGTCGGAAAAGACCTGGATTTGATTTCCGTTCAGGACGACATCGGGCCTGGCCTGGTGCTCTGGCATCCCAAAGGCGCCGCCATTCGATTGCTGATCGAAAATTTCTGGCGCGAACAACATCTCAAGGACGGCTACGATCTGGTCTATTCGCCCCATGTCGCGCGCCTCGACCTCTGGAAAACCAGCGGGCACGTCGACTACTACCGCGAGAACATGTTCGCCTCGATGAAGTTAGAGGGCAGCGAGTATCAGCTCAAACCGATGAACTGCCCCTACCACATTATGATCTACAAGTCCCATCTTCGCAGTTATCGGGACTTACCGATCCGGTATGGAGAGCTCGGAACCGTCTACCGATACGAACGGACCGGCGTCTTGCATGGCTTACTGCGCGTGCGGGGGTTCACCCAGGACGACGCCCATTTGTTCTGCCGCCCCGACCAGATGGAAACAGAAGTCAGCCGCGTGCTCGACTTCACCTTCTTTGTGTTGGGGACGTTCGGGTTCACCGAGTTCGAAGTGTTTCTCTCCACCAGGCCGAAAGAGTCGGTGGGCGCCGAGGAACATTGGACGCTGGCGACCAGCGCGCTGGAGGCGGCCATCAAGAGCCGACACATCGCCTATCAGCTGGACCCCGGCGGCGGCGCCTTCTATGGCCCGAAGATCGACATCAAGATCAAGGACGCGCTCGGCCGTTCCTGGCAATGCTCCACCATTCAAGTGGATTTCAACAACCCGGAGCGATTTGGTCTGAGCTACATCGGCGAGGATGGGAAGGCACACCAGCCCATCATGATCCATCGTGCCTTGATGGGATCCATCGAACGATTCTTTGGGATTCTGATCGAGCACTATGGCGGAGCCTTCCCCCTCTGGCTCGCCCCCGTGCAAGCAACGGTGATGAACATCACGGACAATCAGCGAGGCTATGTGGCGGAAGCCGTCGCGCAATTGAAAGCGGCCGGATTCCGGGCCGAAGCCGACCTGCGCAACGAGAAGATCGGCTTCAAGATCCGAGAAGCGGAGAAGGCCAAGGTGCCGTTCATGCTGGTCGCGGGGGACCGTGAAGTGCAAGGCGGAACCCTGTCGGTCAGAGGCCGGAGCGGGGCGAACCTTGGCAGCATGACGGTCGCCGGCGTCATCGACCTCTTACGCACCGAGGTCTCACGCCTCAGGCCAGACGTTCACCCTACATAATAGGAGGTGGCTTATCGTTCCCAAACTGCGTGTGAATCGTGAGATCCGGGTCCGAGAAGTACGCGTGATTGGTCCTGAGGGAGAACAACTGGGCATTCTTCCGACACCGGACGCCTTTCGCCAAGCGCAAGAAGGCGGATACGACTTGGTCGAAGTGGCCCCCACGTCGGTCCCTCCGGTCTGCCGGATCATGGACTATGGCAAGTACAAGTATGAGCTGAGCAAAAAAGACCATCAGAGCCGACGCCATCAGAAGTCCACGCAGGTGAAGGAAATTAAGCTGCGGCCTCGCACAGACAAGCACGATCTGGAAATCAAGGTCCGCCAAATGAAGGCGTTTTTGGAGGAAGGCAACAAGACGAAAGTCACGCTCACTTATCGCGGACGAGAAATGGCCAACCAAGAAATGGGCCGGGCCGTGATGAACTCGGTGATCGAGCAGCTGGCCGACTGCGGCACGATCGAATATGCCCCCCGCATGGAGGGACGCAGTTTGATCATGATCGTGGCGCCAAAATAGGTAGTACCATTCACGATGACGACCGATTAACCAAAGGAATGAGTCTCATGAAGATGAAGTCACATAAGGGGGCCAGTAAACGATTTGCAAAAACGGGAAGCGGCAAGATCGTCCGCCGCAAAGCGGGCAAGCGGCACTTGCTCAGTCACAAAGGAAGCGATCACAAGCGCCGGCTGAGCGGCGCGTCGGTCGTCGATCCCACAGCCACGGCCTCATTACGCAAGCTGCTGCCTCGGTAAGAATTCGGATAGGGTTTTTTATAGAACGCAAAGGAGAGAATCATGCCTCGCGCAAAAGGTGGACCGAAGACACGACATCGGAGAAATAAACGCCTGAAACTCGCCAAGGGACAATATGGCGCAAAGAGCCGGTTGTTCCGTTCGGCAACGGAGAGCGTCGATAAAGGGCAGACCTACGCCTATGTGGGCCGCAAGGACCGTAAGGGCGACTTCCGCCGCCTGTGGATCGCACGCATCAGCGCCGCCGTCCGGGCCCAGGGCCTGAGCTACGGCCGATTCATCAACGCCCTCAAGAAAGCCAACGTGCTGCTGGACCGCAAGGTCCTCTCCGACATGGCGATCAAGGACGCCGCCGGATTTGAAAAGCTCTGCAGCCTCGCCAAGCAGCACATGACGCCGGCAGCGGCGTAAGTCGCAACGCGGTTGCAACAAAAGAGAAGAGGGAGCGACAACTCGTCGCTCCCTTTTTCGTTTTGGATCACGCTCCTGAACTCTCCGGTCTAATCCCACACAAACTGAAACACCCATCCGGATCCAACAAGCCATCCTCTGGAGTTCAAGATTTCCCAGAATACGTCACCCTGTGAGGGCCCCATGCCCTTCTCGTTTCGTTCTCATCGTGGTTCCCCTGTGTAAGGTGTGGCCTGCAAGTTTAGGCAGAAGTGGACAATCTGCCGTAACCGGATTATACAGTCTGCCCAAACATTGTTAGCTGGCGGGCATCCGATCGTATGCGTTCAAAAAGGTAATTTGAGATGACCTACTTATTTAAGGAAATGCTTCTGGCCGGCGGTTTGTTTCTCGGAATGCTGCTGTTCTTTGAACTGGGACGACAGTACGGCGTCGCCAGACGCAGGCGTGATCCAGTTGGCGCAGAGAAAGGATCCGGTCCGGTTGAGGCCGCAATATTCGGTCTGCTTGGTTTGCTTCTAGCGTTCACGTTTTCAGGTGCTGCGTCCAGATTCGAAGACCGCCGACACCTGATCACTGAGGAGGCAAACACGATCGGCACAGCATATCTTCGCATTGACCTACTACCGCCTGACACCCAGCCCGCCATACGGCAGCTATTTGTCCGCTATCTGAACACGCGGACAGATGCCTATCGCAATGCAGAGGATGTAACGACCACAAACACAAAAGCCTCTGAAACAGCAGCGATTCAGGGCGAAATCTGGTCGAAGGCAGTGGCGGCGTTACATCGCCCTGATACAGCGACACAAGCTGCGATTCTTGTGATTCCCGCATTGAATGCAATGATCGACATCGCGACAACCAGGGGGACGGCGATGCAAAACCACCCGCCGCATGTTGTCTTTGTCCTGTTGGCGGCACTGAGCCTCACGAGCGCGCTTTTGGCCGGCCACGTGATGTGCAGGACCACCGTTAGAAGTTGGTTTTACATGCTCCTGTTTGCAGGGGCGATGTCTGTGACCTTCTTTGTGATCTTGGACCTCGAGTACCCGAGATTTGGTCTGATTCGCATAGACGAAGCCGACCAGGTGCTCATCGAGCTTCATAACCTCGTGCGGTAAAGATGTGCAACGTTTGGACGGGGTCGGGCTTTGCTATCTTAATAATTTGCCTACACCCACACTTCCGACTGCCATGCCCAGGGCCGATCGTGGTTTCTGCGGCCGTGAACGACGGTGATGTCCTAAGGACTGCTCTCAGGCGGTACGATCTCGCTGCCGAACTTCCGCTCCTGGCCGTTCTTCGACCATCGGTCTCCGACCCAAAGCAGAATTACACGGCGTCATTGGCCCTGATCTGATCGAATATTCCGGTATCCCGGCTTCTCCTCAATCCGCTGCCGCTGCCGGTCTCACTGTCTTCAGTGACATCCGGAATTGTTTGGGGCGTTGATGGGGCAGGCATGGGTGGAGAGTCTCGCAGACCTGAGTCTCATGGTTAAGACGTGCCTTGTTCGACCAACTCATTCTCGATCGTGACGCCCAGTCGTGCTATCAGCCGAGTGAGTAATGTGAAGTGGGCGCGCGAGTCAGTCGCAACGGCCAGCTGTTCAGCCGTCGCCAGTTGTATCGTAGATACCAGTGCGGCGGAGGTTTTCAGGAGAGCCAGGCCATAGTCGAAGAGATCCGCTTCTCTGCCAACGAGCCGTCTCTGGCTGAGTTGACGGATACCGGCCACCGTAAAGGGAGTCATCTCGAACAAAGTATCATTGAGACGAACCAGCAAGGGCTGCTCGGTAAGGCCCTCGTGGTGACGCCCCGTGATGTCTGTGCCGTCGAACAGCCCTCGTTGGAATCGACGATTCTCCACCAGCGCGCGATGAAAGAGCCCACGCCACGTTGAATCGGTAAGATCACGATCCACGGCGAGGCAGGTGTCCGGCGTGAGCGGTCCGCTGACGTTGTACCCCTGCACCAGTCGCTTGCTAGCCAGGAGGTCGGGGAAGGCATCGCCCATTCGTTCGGGAAAGGCCGTGGTCCCACAGAACGGACTGACTTGTATGGCCATATAGTCCCGGAAATGCACTTGTTGATACCGCTCCAGGAGCCACTGCAAGGTGCGCTCGTGGCACAGGTGGAACGGATAAAATAGGACGCCGGATCGTGTCATGCCAGTGATTCAGCATAGCTGCTCTGCAACCGAATCGGCAAGCTGTCATCCCAGGAACAATCAAACGGACGCTGTTACAAATGAAATGGGGTCAGCAACTATTTCGCTGCTGGAAGGGAATCGGCGAGCACGCTGGCCGGCTATTCATCAGGGACACACGGGGGAGACTGAAACCAGGTATGGCACACAATTAAATAGCACACGGATCCCCATTCTCAAACACAGATCGACTCCAAGATTCGCAGTCTATCCCCGACAGCGAAGCGATGCGTTGTCTTGATACGCGTCGGACTTCCTTTTAGACTCACCATCCAGTACGCACCGTAACGTCCCGTGCTATGCGGCGCAGGATTCTTTATCTAATTAGCCAGCAGGAGAAAGATTCTTGTCGTTCCTGGCAGAGATTCTCATCGAGTTCGTAATCCAGTTCGTACTTGAGGTTCTAGTAGAGATTGGCGCTCACGGTCTAAAGCGGGATCGGCCACCACTTCATCCTGCTCTTTCAGTCGCAATCTACATTCTGCTAGGTGGCCTGCTCGGCTGGCTGTCGTTCTTGTTCTACCCGCAGCACCTGATTTCTCACCCATACGCCCGTATCGTGAATCTCGTCCTGACTCCAATTGCTGTGGGGTTGGCGCTGGGTGCGATCGGTTCTTGGCGGGCCAAGCGAGGAACAGAACTGGTGCGGTTGAACAAGTTTGCGTACGGTTACGCTTTCGCACTGGCTTTTGCCTTGGCTCTGCTGGCTAACAACTTGTTCAAGCCGACACCGTTTCGTGGCATCGGCAATGGCCGTTAAGATCGTGCACCGTCGCTACGGCTTGACTCAGGCACAAATGCGACAGGGCTGAGAACCGCTTTCAGCGGGTGTGTGCCCTCCCTGCCGAACGTCCGGTTGTGGCCGGAGGCCGACGGTCGCAACATGGCCTCTACTGTCTATTGAGGGAAAATCGAGAGACTCGCTTACGATAGATCCGTGAGCTGAGACAGGTTTACGTCGAATGCGACCACCGGCACGGCGATCTGCCAGCGTTCGAGGACTTCGGGATGGACTTCGCCGATGACGCCGACGGCTTTGCCGGCGACGAGAATGCGGCCGGCGCGGCCTTCGAGAAACGACGGATGCTGGACCGGCTCCAAACTGTACTCTTTGCCCACATGGTACAAGAGCACGTCTAAACAAGAATGAATCTCCGAGAAATGCGCCGCGGCATGGGCGATCACCGCGCCGAGCACGGTCTCCGTTCGGGAGCCCAGATCATGCGCCGCATCGGGAATCGCCACATCGCCGGCTTCGAACAAACGGTGCGGGTAAAACGCGCGGTTCGACGCGGCCTCGACGCGCAACAGCGAGGGCAACATCCATTGCCGTAAACAGGAAAAGCTCAACGACATCACGTTGTCGACTTCGACCATGTTCCCCCATTCGGTCTCGGCCAGGCGCATCGCATCGCGATACTGCTCCGGCGATCCCAGAATGTTGGAGATGATTTCCTGAAACCCCAGCCCGACCATCAATTCGCGAGCCCGATCCGACGCCTGCTCGATTCGAGAAAGACTCCCAACGGTAAACTGCGCCGGCATCTCCGGCGAGAATGATCCGTAGCCGCAACTCATCGCCACATCTTCGACCACGTCCATCGCATGCAAGAGATCCTGCCGATAGGGCGGCAGCTTTGCCTTGACGGTTCCTTTCCCCACTGAGACGTCGTAGCCGTACGTTTCAAGGGCTTGTTTAACCGTCTTCTCGCTGAGTTCCTGGCCCAGCGCCCGTTCAATGGTGTCGATCTTGATCGTCCTCGGCTTTCCCAAGTCCTGTGGGGTCACAACACGTTTCCCGATGGCAGTACTCTTCGGATACTGCACTTCGACCGGCTCGATGGTCGCGCCGCGGTCGGCGAGGTTCGCAGCGAAGATGTTCAGTGTCAGCACGACCATCGACAAATCCGTGCCCGTCACCTCTACGAACAGTTCGTCGTCGCCGACCCGCACCTCGCCGATCTCCCGGCTGTTGATGATCGGCGGAAAGGACAGGGGCTGGTTCCTGGCGTCTCGGAGAATCGGCAGGCGGTTCTGCCCGGCCAGAATATGCCCATGCTCCAACCCTTTCGGATGAACCATCAGAATTTCAGACAGGGTCATCACCGTTTCCATGCCCAGCGGCGTGAACCGCGCGTCGTCCGGCTTCACTAATTCGTAGGTCACGGGGAACCGAATCTTCTGGAGCTGATAGATCCCGATAGAGACCGTTTTGCGCTTGTGGCCGAAGATGTCTGCCAACTTCTCTTGTGTCTGAATGAGCTGCGCCAACCCTTCCTCAGTGACCCGGTAGCCCCTGGCCGCGCAGGCGGCGACATACGGGCGAACGTGTTCGAGTCCTGGCGCCACGATGAGACGGAGTGGGGTCTTAGCTTTCCTGGCTAGAAACGGATAGGGTTTGAGTTTCCCTTTGCGCTTGATGCGGATTTGCCGGGCAATGCCCTCGCAGCACCAGAGGTCTGGTCGGTTGCTGTCTTGCAATTCGACACGCAGTTCGCCCGTGTCGGGATTGTGGCCTTTCAGCTCCCCTTTCACCAGCATGAGCCAGTTTTCCAGATCCTCGATAGAGATCGCTCGATGCTTCCGATCAGCGTCGAGCAACGACTCCAAATCAGATTTGAAAATGGAAATCGTGGGCATGGCGGCCTTTAGAAAAGTCCCCTGGTTGTCCGAATCAGTTCCAAGTTGTCAGTGAACAACTCGCGGATGTCATGGATGCCCAGCGCGACCATCGCCATGCGGTCCAGACCAAGCCCCCACGCAATCACGGGCGCGGTTACACCGAGCGGCAGGGTCACTTCCGATCGAAACAGTCCGGCACCGCCAAGCTCCATCCATCCCAAGCGCGGATGCCGCACGTGCAACTCAACCGACGGCTCGGTGAAGGGGAAATAGGCCGGCACGAACTTTACCTCTTTGGCCTGTGCGACTTCCCTGGCGAACAAATTCAACAGGCCCAACAGCGTTCGAAAGTTGATGTCCTCGCCCAACACGATCCCTTCGACTTGGAAAAAGTCCGTCGCATGGGTCGCATCGACCTGGTCATAGCGGAAACAGCGCGCGATCGAAAAATATTTCCCCGGCACGGACGGATTGGCGGCCAGCGTGCGGGACGACACGGCCGTCCCCTGGCTGCGCAGCACCAATCGCTTGGCCCGCTCGCGGTTGAACGTATACCCCCAACCGGTCGAGCCGGTCGTCCCGCCGTTCTCGTGCGCGGCGGTCACACGGGACAAAAACGGTTCGGCGACCCGCGCGGCATGAGTCGGCTGTTTCACGAAATACACGTCGTGGATGTCGCGTGCGGGATGGAACTGCGGCATGAAGAGCGCATCCATATTCCAGAATTCTGTTTCGACGAGCGAACCCCGCATTTCCTGGAACCCCATGCTGACCAGCTTGGCCTTCACCGCATCCAGAAATTCTCGATAGGGGTGTTTTTTACCCGTTCCGATGCGGGGCGCACGCAGGCTGATGGTATATTTCCTGAACCGTTTGGTCCGCCAGCTCCCGTCCTTGAGCAACTCCGGGCTCAACTGCGAGACTTCTTCGAGCGTGGGTTGCGCCGCCAACTGGCCGGCCACCGCCACGCCGTCCGGTGACAGCCTGTACGACCGCGCGACACGGTCTTCGACTCGGAACGGCTCCTTTGTACTCCCTCGCCGCACCGCATGCTCCTGAATGAGCTGGCGAGACGCTTCGGGAAAGCCACCCACCTCGCGCGGCCCTTCATGTAACTCCCGGAGTAACGCGCGCATCGCCTCGGCTGAGGGACTGGGCCGGCCGGTGGATTCGAGACAACCGCCTTGCACGATCAGCAGCGCGCCTTCTTTCTTCAGCCGGCCGACCGCCTTGCTGACATCGGACGGATCGAGGCCCTCTTTCGCATGCAGATCAGGGATCGTGAGCCGCTTGCCCGTACTTGAAGCATCGCGCGCGGCGGACAAGATATACTCGACTGGCGCATACCCCTCGAAATACGTTTCACCCAGCGGTGTCAGCGATACGAGCGGTGTGACCGTTTCAGATGCGACGAGGAGGAGTTGCTTGGCCAGCAGCCATTCGACCGCCATGCTCAACTGCGAGGGTTCGAGACCTGTGGCCGCCGCCAGCTGCTCCGTGGGAAGGACGCCGCCGCCTGGGCCAAACGCCGTGAGCGTCTTGATTTCGAGAGGATGCAGCCCGTCGATAAGTGCGGATCTGTCCACGCTGAGCGCCTATCCCACCGAAGTCCGCGCCGCCGGTGCGGCGGCACTGCCTGCAGCTCGGAGCGCCGCAATCATGCCCGCATAATCCCGTTGTGAAAAAATGGCGGAGCCCGCGACTAAGACGGTTGCGCCGGCGGCCACAACCTGCGAGGCGTTCTCGGCTTTGATGCCGCCATCGACTTCCAACAAGGCTCGGCTCTGGATGCGATCCAGCATGGCACGGGCTGCGGCCACCTTGTTCAGCGCCGATGGGATGAATTTTTGTCCTCCGAATCCTGGATTGACCGACATGATCAGCACCAGATCCACATCGGGAAGAATCTCCTGCAGCGATGCGATCGGTGTCGCGGGATTGAGCGTCACTCCGGCTTTCACGCCGCGCTCCTTGATCGATTGGATCGTGCGATGCAAATGCGGGCAGGCTTCCACATGAACGGTCAGATAATCCGCACCCGCCTCGGCGAACTCCTGGATGAAGGCATCGGCATTGGTGATCATGAGATGGACATCGAGCGGAAGCTTCGTCACCTTCTTAAGGGCCTCCACGATCGGCGGCCCGACCGTGAGATTCGGCACGAAATGTCCGTCCATCACATCGACGTGCAGCAGATCCGCGCCGGCCCGCTCCACCGCCGCCACCTCGTCCGCGAGACGGGCAAAATCGGCGGAAAGAATGGAGGGGGCGATCAACGTCGGCTGGGCCATTACGAAACCTTTCTGAGGCGGGCGGCGTAGAATCCGTCCATCCCGAACCTATTGCCCATGGTCGAGAGTGCACCCTGAGCAGTCACAAGGGAGAGGGCTGGCAAAGGCAGCCAGGGCTCGACGGATTCGCGCACCCAGTCAGGAGACATCCGGCACACAGACTCGATGACGTCTTCCGTTTCTTCCCGCTCCGTCGAGCACGTACTATAGACCAGCACCCCACCGGGCCGCAATACAGAGGCCGCCGCGTCAAGAATCTGTGTTTGCATCCGGTGATGCCGGGCAAACATCGCTTCGTGTTTGGTCCACTTGGCTTCCGGATGTCGACGGAGAACCCCGAGCCCGCTGCAGGGCGCATCGACGAGGATGCGGTCGAACATCCGGCCTTGGGATACCGACAGCAGCGACGTCGCGACATCAGCGCGCATCGTGCGGATGATGGTCATGCCCAAACGCCGGCAATTCTCATCCACCAATTTCAGCCGATCGGCATTCCGATCCAGCGCGAGCATCTCTCCGCGATTGTGCATCAGAGCCGCCAGATGCGTGGTCTTGCCGCCAGGTGCGGCACAGGCATCGAGCACCCGCTCGCCCGGTTGCGGGTCAAGCAGCGGCGGGATGAGTTGCGCGGCTTCATCTTCCACATAGAAATCGCCGTTCTCAAATCCTGGGAGGGATGTGACGGCTTCGCCCTGTTCGAGCACCACTCCGACCGGACTGGCAACGGTCGGACGAGCCGCGATCCCCCCTTGTTTGAGCTGATCGAGAAATTGTTCCCTCGTCATCCGCAAACGATTCACCCGCAGCGTGACGGCAGGAACTGTACCGGTGGCGCGACAGGCGGCTTCCGCATGGTCGAATCCGAGCCGATCGATCCACCGCTGGCAGAGCCAGCGCGGCACGGAATAGCGGACAGATAGCGCACGAGCCGAATCGACATCGAGGCCGGGCAGCGCCGGCTCAGGCCCACGAATGAGATTGCGCAACACCGCGTTGACGAACCCACTCCAATCGCGGCGCAACTGTCCCGCATAGGACTTCGCGAGCCGCACCGACTCATCCACGGCCGCCGAGGGGGGAATACGGTCCAGACATAGCAACTGATAGGTGCCCAGACGTAACACCATTTGCACCACAATCGGCAGGCGCGGCAGGGGTCTCTTGAGCACCGGCTCCAGCCGCCAATCGATGGTTTCCTGCCGCCGCAACGTGCCATAGACCAACTCCATCGCCAAGGACCGGTCGCGTACATCCAGTCTGAAATCCGCAGCCCGCTTCTCTAACTCATCATCGAGCGCCTTATCGCCCGATCGGCAGGCCAGCAGCACAGCCAACGCGACGGCACGGGCTGGAGATCTTTGAGTATCAGGAGACATACGCACGGACGGCATAGAAGCAGAGCCCTGGGGAGGAGACGTCACTAGCCGGGCCCCTCAGACCGAAGTCCCCAACATTTCACCTGAACTGATTCGATGGCCGGCAAGAAATTGCCCAACGGACATACGTTTGGAATTGGCCGTCTGAATTTCGAAAAGCTCCAACACGCCGTGACCAGTGGCTACCCTCAACGACTGCTTGCTACCGGTCAGGATCGTTCCCGGCGAGGCCTGTGCCGGCTCCTGGATCGCTGCAGCCTTCCAAATGTTCCACCGCTCCTGGCCATGGAAGGTGTATGCGCCTGGCCAGGGAGACATGCCTCGTACGCGATTGGCGATCGACTGCGCGCTCCCTCTCCAATCGATGATCCCATCCTCTTTTTTCAAGAGAGGCGCCATGGTGGCTTGAGTATGATCCTGAACACGAGGCGCAATCACGCCGGCTTTGAGTCGTGTGATCGTCTCGACGAGCAATCGCCCCCCAAGTTCCGCCAGACGAGGCGCCAAGGTCCCAGCCGTATCGTCCGGTAGAATTGGAATCCGTTCTTGCAACAGCATGGCACCCGTGTCCATGCCTTCATCCATCAGCATCGTCGTAATGCCGGTTTCTGTTTCGCCGTTAATCACCGCCCACTGGACAGGCGCCGCGCCTCGATATTTCGGCAACAAGGAGCCATGCACGTTTACACAGCCCATCGGTGGAAGATTCAGAATCGGCGCGTGCAGGATTCGCCCGTACGCCGTCACCGCAATCAGATCCGGCTGCCACGCGGCCAACGACTCCAGAAACTCCGCGGTTCTGATCTTCAACGGTTGGAGAAACGGAATGCCGGCTCGCTGAGCCACAAGCTTCACCGGTGGCGGCGCAAGTTCATGCCCTCGCCCTTTGGGACGATCAGGCTGCGTGACGATTCCGACGACCTGATCCTCCGACGCGAGTAACGCCTCGAGCGACGGAACGGCAAATTCCGGTGTGCCCATGAATACAATGCGCATGGGACCGCTTTAACACTGCGCGCGCGCGAATGCAACGCCGGATGTCATTGCATTCCGTCGGCTTGACTTGCCGTTCGAGGCTTTGTTAGTCTCCGCGCGCGGGGTGGAGCAGCCTGGTAGCTCGTTGGGCTCATAACCCAAAGGTCAGAGGTTCAAATCCTCTCCCCGCAACCAAATCCTTTCTCTTCTCTCTTCAACGATTTACACCCGACCCTCAATCAACGTGTAGCTCCCTGGACCCCCTCTGACCTAGGCAATCTTTTTCACGCTCCTAGAGCATCCACAGATACAGAAACCATTTCGTAATGGTAGCGTGAGAGGACGGAGGGGATTATTCTTACTTTGATCGCTGGAGAGAATGGAAATTATCGCTGGGAATATTGGCCACGTGAGGGCCGGGGAAGAACAATTGCCAGAGTGCTGCCATCGTGCCGGCAACGCCCGTCATTGGTTGTTCGATTGGAAGACCGGAGTTCATGGACTGGATGACCGGTTCTTGTCCTTGAGCAGTAAGTCGGTCCTGGAGGCGCCTCTGTTCCCCAACTGAAATCTCTCCTGCTTCCAGGCCGATCCTGCCCTGATCAATCCATCGGACCGTATACAGCACGCCGTCGATGGGGCACCCCCCTTCCGGCATCAACACCCGAACCACGACATGCGCTCCTCGCTTGATAAGACTGTCCGTCGCAACACGTAAACCATGGAGTGAGATGTCCACTGTCCGGCCTTCAACGATCACATCCTCAGTGAACAGCTGAACCGGATATTGGACCTTCCACCGCTTCTCCCGATCCAAGTCCATATGCCCCTCCCTCGTCGCGCAATCTCTGTGGCAAGTGTATGGTGCCGATACCAGATTGCCCATTCCCCATTCGGGTTAACACATTGGCGCTAGATCTGGGCAACAGCTTGCTGTAAGCCGCTGAAACCTATAGCTCGGAAAAAAGAAGGGGCTGCGCCGTGTCCGACGCAGCCCCCTCTCCTACTCCTTCTTCCTACCCGTTGTCGTTCTACGCTTAGTACCCGGCCTTGGCACTGGAGTTCACCTGGCTGGGGAACGGATCCAGGATGCTCTTGGGCGCGTTGTTCCAGATCACGTCCGCCAGATTCGACATCCGGCTGACGATCTGCGCCGCCACCCCGCCTCCCGCTCCGAACAACCCGCAC
>VGXE01000008.1 GCA_016873455.1 Nitrospira sp.
GGGTCATCGAATCCAGCCCGTGCGAATAGCCGAATGCCCGCTGGTACAGCACCCAGAACACCCCGATCCCCAGCATCGCCAACCAGCCGATCTTCACCGGCTTCGAATCGTACCACAGCGAAATATCGTATCCCCGCCCCGAACTGTCTGCAGCCATGTTACCTACCTCCTTCGGTTAGTTATGGATTATGACTACGACGACTCTCTACTCAGGAAAGATGTATGCTGTGAAATGCCTCGCCCGTTTCATAACGAGTCTGTGAAGATTTTCCCTCTTCACCGGCCAGAAGTATCCGACAAAGGTCCGCCGTGAGTCAAGGGAAATATCCGGGTTTCCGGTCGTGAAACATCATCAGGGAGCCAGGTTTGAAGGGGAGGCAAGCTGGCGCATATTTCCACTGGCACATGGATGGATGTCAAACGCGGTGGACAGGTAGTAAGTAATAGAAATGTAAGAGAAAGTCCGTTCAAGCAAGGGCTATTCCAAATTTGCAGATGTGTCTAGTGAACGTGGTCACCTGGAGGGGGCAAAATCTCTCCTTCTCGACTGAGTTGCTGGATCTGTTGTTGCAAGAGACCGAGATCCGTCCATCCGGGAGTTTCCCCTTCAGGAATCCAGCGAGCCCGCAAGAAACCGAATCGGTCGAAGAGGAATTCCATGTGTGCGGGCAAGGCCCCGTCGCCGAATAAATCGGGCTTGGTGATCGTCCGCCGGAATAGGGCATAGCTACGGGTAACTTCACTCGCCCCTTGCGTCACGATCGGGAGCGGGAGATAGGCCGACAGGGCCTCTATGTCATGAGGACTGAGGTCATTGACGGGCACGGCTAAGACCGCCGTGTTGGTGCCGCTGATCGCCGAGTAGGCGGTCTGGAGTTGTGCCAGACGCTCTTTCGACTCCGGCCAAGAAAAGAGCACCAGGAGCACCGATTGGGTGCCTCGAAAGTCTTTCAGGGTTCCGCTGGACCCATCTTGCGTCGAATAGGAGAAATTGGGAGGAACCATATATGGTTGTTCAGGAAGAATACGGGAGTTGATGATGCGAGCCTGATAGCCGCGGGCGTTGGCATGGAGGAAGTTCAGCAGGTCCCACCGTTCTTCTTCCGAGAATTTCTCGCCGAAGGCCGGCATGACGCCATTGAATCGGCCGTAGGTCAGCCAATGGAAAAAATCGCCGGCGGTATGCATGGCCGTATGAGGCTCGGTCAGGAGGTCGACCGGCTCTTTCGGCAGGGTCTTGGCGAGTACGCCATTGCCCTTGGCTTGAGGACCGTGGCAGGGGATGCAATTCGCGGCAAACAGGCCGGCGCCGTTGGCAATGGAAATGGCGTCAAACGGCACAGGAGTTTTGCGGTACGTCTCGGGGTACGACTGCACAGCGATGGGATAAAAGGTCGAGGCCATGCCCAAGAGGCCCAAGAAGGCAGGAATGACGATGCGCCGCAACACCCCCCACTGCCTGGTGCGGCCGAGCACGATCATCGTTCCGGTAAGAATCAGCAGGGCGACGCCGATGCAGACGACCGTTTGCACCAGCCAGTCGCCCCACGTGGCATCGATCGAAAATCGGAACGGGTACGGCCAGTGATCGATGGTTTCATGCTTGGCGGGCACGGCGTTCGCCAGCAGGGTGGCGACGACGACAAGCAGCACCGCCAGCGAGAATTCGACCGTCAATTTTTTTCGCAGATGATCCGAAACCGGAGGAGCCAGGTTCCCCGTGCGTTCGAGCGATGGGAGCCACACGAAGTGCGCGCGTCCGGCAATTGACAGGATGACGGCCAGCAGGGTCAGTTTTGTATTCAGCAGCCACCCATACGTTGTGGCGAACAAGGCGGCGTAGTTCGCGCCCACCATTCGATCGGCGACCACAAGCCCGGTGGCGACGATGCCGATCATCAGCGGCAGGGCGAGGGATGAAAACTGCTTCAAGATGGTGATGCCGGACCGCTCCATCGATCCTTGCGGGTGTGTGTGGGTGGCATGGAGGAGGACGGCCAGCACGCCGGGCAACCCGCCGAACCACACGCTCGCTCCGATCAGATGCAGCGCATAGGGGAGGATTGCGACGATCGACTGTTCTTCGGCGGCCGGGTGGCTGGCAAATGAGCCGATGGCAAGCGTGAGAGAAGCGGCAATCGCACAGACGATATAACGCCACGAGGCGCCGGGCGACGTGCGCGCAAACCAGGCGAGCCCCCACACCGCAAGCGCGCTGGTTTCGCGCAGGGTCCAAATGTAGCCGATCCTGGTCTTGTGGAGAAAGTCCAGCCAGGCTCCGGGGTTCCAGAGGTGTTCGGACACGCCTGTCGCTTGGGCCGTCGTGGCGGCCAGCAGCCCCAGCAGGCCGAGCAGCAGCGTTATGGCGAGCCAGGGGAGTGCCCGTTTCAATCTGATCAGGTAGGGATTATCGGACGAAAGACTCTTGCCCTCGGCGATGGCCAAGAAGACGCATCCGCCGATCAGCATCATGTTGGAGGCGAGTTGGAGGAAACGGAACAGTGCCCCGGCGACCTCGATCATTTCCCTTGCACTTTGCCCTTCACTGTAAAGTCAAAGGCGGAATCGACCACATGGCCGTCTACCGAGAGCACCCGAAACTTGACGGAGTATTTGCCGGGCGCCAATTCCGGCAGCGGAAGGATGATGGATTTCGGGTCATCCGATACGAGTGTGGGTTTGGCCTCCGTCACGGGATGCTTGTCAGCATCGAGCACGGTCAGCGAGGCATAATCGCCCTCGATGTCCTCATTGAACCACAGCCGCACCTGCCCCGGCGCTTTCGCCAGGACGGCGCGCCGCGGAGGCTCTGCTTTCACCAGCATGGAATGAGCCAGTGCCGGCGGAGGAGCGGACCCCAGCGCGGTCATCACAGCTGCCGCAGTCACCAGACTCCGTAGGAACGTGCGAACCCTCGATGGCCTCATCCTCTCATCTCCTCATGCCAGACCGTGCGCGCAAATCCGTGCCAGGCCATGCGGACGACTATTCCGGCGCAGGGACTCCGCGCGCCAGCCGGCCATGCCTACGAAGAAACGGTTGCGACGGAAGGTTTACGCCGATCGCGAAGCCCATAGAACACCGCCACGCCGATGACCACGGCGAGCGGGACGAGAATCATGAGGTAGTGTTGCAAGTGCGAGACGGCTCCCGTTTCGCCGATCGAAAACCGCAGTCGGGACAGGTGCTCCTGCTTGTCCCCGATCGACACCAACCCCACGAACTTGCCGGGCTTGTCGAAGTTGTGTCTCACATCGATAGAACCGGTCGGATACACCTTGGCGGGATAGTGCACGACGGTGACGGATTCGAGATTGGTCTCCGAGCCGGTGTCTTGGATAATCCGCACTTCGACCGGCATGGAGCGGAGCTCATGCTCGACAAAGTCGAACACCAAGACCGTATTCCCGAGGCCGGGAATTTCCTGGCAGAACTGCTGGTCGTGGAACGCATCGGGTTGGTAGCCGTTGAAGTACATCTTATAGGGGCCGACATGGAGCACGCAGGTATCTGTCGCCAGCTCGTGCCCGTGCTGGGCCTGTGCGGTCAACGGAGCGCCGAGGGCGAGCACGACCAGGCACATGGCGGCACGAATCAGAGATTGAATAGACATCATGAGTTCCTCACTTCTCTATAACTCGAGCATGCCTATCGCGGCGCAACGGGCATGCACATCGTGAATAGCGCATGGCCTAGGATGGCATCGCTTCCGGTGTTTTCCGGCGGCTGCGCGTCATCAAGTAAATCACGCCGACGATGGCGAGCGCGACAACCGGAACCATATAGATATTCAAGACCTTGGAAAAGACCTTGGGATCACCGACGGAGAACGGAAAGCGGGACACGTACTCACCTTTTTCTCCCACGGTGACCATGCCGACGAATTTCCCCGGTTCCGGAAAGGTGTATGTGAAATCGATGGAACCGCTGGGGTACACCTTGGCCGGCAGGTGCAGAACCGTCACGGCGTCAAGGTTTTGTTCGGCGCCGGTATCCTTGATGATCCGAATCTCGGCCGGAAGCGAGCGAAGCTCCTGCTCAATATAGTCAAGGACGACGATCGTCTGGCCGGTGCCCGGAATGTCTTCGCAGAATTGTTTCTGTTGCGTGTTGGCGGGTTGATATCCCGTGAAGTGCATCATGTACGGCCCGACTGTGAGCTTGCACATGTCTTCGGCCATCGACAAACCGCCGTGGGCGTAGGCCTGTGTGGCCACGAGCGTTCCGCTGAGAATGAGTGCGCATCCGGCGCTGAGTGCCCCGCGAAGAAAAGACGTCATGACGATCCTCTTGTTAAAAAATGACAGGAATGATGAGTGTGCATATGTCCGGCCCGATCTCATCCCACCACGTTGTAAGATAACGATCGAGTAGCGCTATGGCGCGGTGCGGCGGGAGCCAAACCACCGGCGCAATCGCCCACCTTTTGAAAGTTCATATCCAATTAAGGCTAATACCAACAGGACCATGATCGGCCCAACCGCCTTGCGGCCAAACTTCGAATAGTCAACTTGCTGAACCCGCAACAGATAGGACGAAGGGCTCAAGCCCTCCGCGGTGATGATCACCCGATAGACTCCCTTCTCCAGCTTGGCTTCGCCTCGAACCACGCCGTCCGGGTGAGATGCCGGTTTCCAGTAGGCAACCGTCTGATCGTCCTCATCCTTCCCGCCCTCGCCCTGTCCCTTGACGATTCGCACACCCAACGGCAAATTCCGCAGGCTCTGATCGATCAGGTCGACGACCAAAAACGTGTCGCCGTCTTCGGGGATTTCCGTGCAGTACTGTGCTTTGGGCTCATGTTGCGGCTGGTACGCGCTGAAATGGACCATGTTGCCGCCGATGCGGCGCACACACGTGTCTTCCTCAAGCGTTACATTGCCATGGGCCAGGGCCGACGCCGGGAATAGACCACCGGCCAACAGGCAGAGGATTGCGACTCTTTGAACGAGGTAGTGGATCATAGCTTTACCGTCGGAACGTGACTGCACTGCTCCAGACAAACACATCCCTTGGGCGCATCATCCGCAATCAGATCCCTGTCCGCACAACGACTGTGAGACCAGGACTGTTCGGCCATGCGACGGAAGGAAATTTACCACTCCGGAACGGCACGTTGCAAGAGTGCGGGTCACCGCGTGGATCAGATTGACAATCGTTCTCGGCGACTCTGAGAAACAGGATCATCAACGTGGAGTGGGGCAGGTTGACGGGAGGCAAAAGTGCGTTAATAATGAGGTTGCATCCTCGTGTGAAACCGATAAGATGAGGACACGCGGAGCGGGAATTCTACTCGAGGCAAGGAGGCGAAGCATGAAGGCCAAAGAAGGTGTGGTCAATATCCTGAACAAGGTCCTGACGGCGGATCTCACCGCTATCAACCAATATTTCGTCCACGCCAAGATGTGCGAAAATTGGGGCTATGAGCGGCTGTACCACAAGGTTCGCGAGCGCAGCATCGATGAGATGAAGGACGCTGACGCCATCATCGGGCATGTCCTCTATCTCGAAGGGGTCCCGAACGTGCAGCGGATGAATGCCGTGCATGTCGGCGAGACGGTGCCGGAGCAATTGAAGCTGGATCTCAAGGCCGAGCAGGAAATGCTGGCGCTCCTGAGCGAAGGGATCGCCCACTGTACGAAAGTCATGGATTTCACCACGCGCCACATGTTCGAAGACATGGCGAAAGACGTCGATGCCCATATCGACTGGATCGAAGTCCAGCAGGAAACGATCAAGCAGGTCGGCCTGGAAAACTACCTGGCCGAGCAGATCAAGAAGGAGTCATGAGGGAAGATGAAAGCTAAAGACGGCGTCCTTGAATTGCTGAATCAGGTGTTGAGAGCAGAGTTGACGGCGGTGCATCAGTACTTGCTGCATGCGGCCTTGTGCAAAAATTGGGGCTATAGCAGGCTGCATGAGCATTTCAGCCATCTGGCCCAGGAGGAAGTCGGCCATTCGTCCGGCCTGATGGATCACGTGCTCTACCTGGATGGGACGCCCGACGTCGAACATCTGGATGCCGTCGCGCACGGAAGCGATGTGGCGGCGCTGATCACGGCCGACCTGGAGTTTGAGCGGGAGGACGCAGAGCTGCTTCGGAAGGCCATTGCGCACTGTGCCAAGGTGGGGGATTTCACGACCAGGCACATTTTCGAGCACATGATCATCGATACCGAAGAACACATCGATTGGTTTGAAACGCAACTGCGGACGATCAAACAAACCGGTCTCGAAAACTACCTGGCGGTACAGATCAAGAAGTAGTCGCAGCAAGAAGGTTGCGAAGTGGGGCCCGGCGGGGATCACCCGCCGGGCCCTCGTGTTTTCTAGAACAGCACCGTCAGCGTGATGGTGCCTTGGTAGAAGAGGCTGCGGAGGTGTCGTTGACGGTAGGTTGACAGAGGAGCCCAGCGAATCGAAGCGACTACGGGCGGTCCGATGGTCGTGTCAGCGCCCCGCTGGCGTAGGCGAGACGCAATGCATCTTCCAGCCATGCGAGGCGTTGAGCCGGTGTGGCGGACAACGTCGCGTCGAGCAGACGCTGGTCGAGAGCTGTCCATTCTGATCGAGGCGTTTCGGAAGATGTGGGGAGCGATTTGGCCTCCATGCTAGCGGGTCCCTTTCCGCTTTCGAATGGCCTCAAGCTGAACAATGTCCGCGAGATCTTGCGGCCGGCCGGCCCGTCGTTTCAACTCAATCAAGTCGTCAATGGACGCGATGCGTATGACAGTCGTGTCCAGCGCGATTTCCCGAGAGCGAGTCCAAAGATCAGCGAACGGGATGTCGGGTTTCAGAAGCAAGTCTATGACGCGCATCGGGTTGGCCTGATCCACCAGCGAAAAGGCTTTCATGTGTTTGTCTTGCGCCCATTGCGCCCGTATCGATGGGTCGGCGAAAGTCTTTGGATCGACCGGCACCTGTGGCCGGAACCCCGCCGTCACCAGCACCTCAATGACTCGTCCTGCTGCTTCCGGTGCCAAATCCACGACGAGATCAATATCGGCGGTCAAGCGAGCGTACCCGTGTAAGACCGTGGCGAGCCCGCCGACCACCACATACCGCACGTCTGCAGCATTCAATGTCTGAAACACGGGCTCAAAGATCGACATGGCCGTATTGTAGCAACTTCCCATGCAATGAACAGCCTCCTGTTGATCTTCCCTGCCTATCTAGAACAGCACCGTCACCGTCCATCATGGTTCGGTCTCACGCCATGCCGCAGGGGATTTCTCCATAGCCGCCAAGAGCGTGGCCACGACGGTTGGGTCAAATTGCGTTCCCGATGCGACATGCAGGATCCTCAGCGCGATGCGGTCACGCAGGCCGCGATCCGGCGTATTGGGAACCTGAATTGCCTCGAACGCGTCGGCCACAGCCAGAATTCTGGCACCGAGCGGAATGAATTTCCCCCTAAGGCCGTAAGGATACCCTGAGCCATCCCAGCGTTCGTGATGATGCGCGATGAGGACCGACGCGTTGCGGAGAAACGCAAAGGGCTCCAAGAGGCTGGCGCCGACGCGCGAATGATTCTGAAGAGCCACGTACGATGCGGGGTCATGTGCTGTCTCGCCCTGCCGTAGCTCAGCCGGCAGCATCAAGAGACCGATGTCATGCAGCAAGGCGGCCAGATTGAGATCGTGGCGCGCGGCGGCATCGAGACCGAACTCTTGTCCGATGCGGGACGCGATGGCCGCGGTCCGTATCGCGTGACCTGCTTGCCAGGGAAGGGCGCGGTCGAGCTCCAAACTGACTTGGCGAACCAAGATGCCTTCGATCTCAACGCGTGACGGAGCCGGCAGTTGAAGGCGGTCGATTTTGCCGAGTAACCCGTGAATGGTCAGGACTGCCGGGTCGATATGGTCTAACGCATCAGTGTGCATGTTATCTCTCCATGACAATGAAGCTCCCCGCAACAAGCTGTGGGGTATCTTGCGAAATTCTCCGACCAGTCGGCCAGAGCCTTTGGGCGGCGTGCCGAAGCCACCCCCCCCTTCGCTAAGGCTACGGAGGGTTCTCCTCGCCTTCATCCCCGTAGCACGCTACGGGGTATTCGGCGAAGGAGAATAAAAAAGCCCAGGACCATCGATGTGATCCTGGGCTCTGGGTGTCAACCTCTGGCCGCTACTGGCAATGAACGGCCGGTCAGTTCATCAGTTTGTCCGGAAAACCGGCGATGCGCGAAAACGGAATCGTGACGAGTTGCCGGCACCGTTTACACTTCAACTCGATGCCTGTGTCGACCATCCGGGCAAGGAGCTGCCCGCACAAGCATCGTACTTGTTCTGTTGACCGTTCCCTGTGCACGATGGAATCGACGTGATGCTGTTTCATGGTGAACCTTCTTGGCGGGCGGCCGGTCCTTTGACCGTCCGTCCGCCTGCTAGCTGATATTAGAACGTCCACTTCGCTCCGGCTTGCCAGAGGGCCGGCAGGCCGGGATAGATACCGCGTGACCGGTCCATGATGACGTCATGGTCCAGCATGTTTTTACCCGTGAAGAAGAAGGTCGTGTTGATCTTCTTCACATGCTGATTGACCGACGCATTGAGCATGCACCAGCCTCTGACGATGCCGCGTTGTCCGCTGGGTGTCGGAATGACCGTATTCCGGTCATCCGCGAATTGATCGCTGACGCACTGGGTTTCTATCCGGGCGTTGAAGGGACCCAGGCTAAACCCACGGTTGGCATAACCGATCCCCGCTGAAATTAAATGTTCCGGTGAGTAGGGAAGACGGTTTCCGCTGACACTGAATGTGGTCGCCTCTCCCGGTAGCAGTGCAGAAGCGGAAAGCGCGCTGTTCCGTGTTCCCCTAAAGTCCGCCTGGGCTACCCAGGTATAGTTGAAGTCGAACGTCACGTCCTGCTCGTCGTTCCGGCCGGTCAGCGCGTCCAGCAAATCGATTCGAGTCGCCACTTCGGCGCCTCGGTGTTGCGTTCTGCCGGCGCTCGTCAATGTGGCGCCGATTCCCCCTGCTGCCGACTGCGAGATGATCTGATTGTCGAAGTCCATTTGGAAGCCGGTGATCGCATAGCCGGCCCAGGGCGTGAGATTGCCTCTTGCCCCAAACTCATACGTCCAGCTCAACTCCGGTCCCAGATCGTTGACGATTCCGGTGTTGAGCACGATTGCATCGCTTACCTGGGGCGGTGACATACCGCGGTGGGCGCCGAAGAACAACGTATGGTCTTTGAACGGCGAATAGGTAATACCGGCGCCTGGCAGCACTTCCGTGAAGTTGGTCTTTGCGTAATTGCCGTTGCCGTTGTTCGCCAATCTGTTGGTTTGATCATAGCTGATATGTTCGACCCGGAACCCAGGCGTCAGAGTGAACGGGCCAAGGAACAATCGTTCCTGGGCAAAGAAGGCATATGCGTTGGTTGTACGTTTACTGTTTTCCCCCAAACAACTCGCTCCGGCCTCGGCGACAACGCAGCTTGAGGGCAAGCCGGTGCCTGAGACCGTATTGAGCAGTTGTTTGCGGTCCGATTGTTCGAACATGTAGCGGCCCCCAAAGTCCGCTTCCGCCCTAATCCCCAAGATAGAATGAGAGTAATGGAAGCGAGGCTCGACCCCCCACACCCAATACTCACGCTCGTTGGTGAAGCGCTGGTTGGCGGGAACCACTCCGTACGCGGTTGCTGGAAGGCTGTTGCCGTTTTGTATGCTGCCGACGGGGTTGCCGTTGATGTCCACCCCTTGTTGAGACTGGCGGCTCCAGTCTCGCTGAATAAAGTGGCCGAAAAGGTTTGTGGTCGAGGTGAGGTTCGCGGTGAACATGTGGTTGACCGCTACATGGTAGCCGAGCCGCATGAAATCGAAATGGTCGTTCACGAACGGCGTCTGTCTTTCTTCGCCGCGTGTGGCCCATTCGGACTGCGTCAAGCCTTGGTACCCGATCCCTGAGTTCTCACGGTAATAGTTAAACTTGGCCATGATCTGGGTCCGGTCGCTCAGTTCCTGGACGGTTTTGAACGTCAGGTCATCGATCTTCGCGCGGATGTTGGTGAATCGGGGAGTATCCATTTGCGAATGGGTGTAATCGACCAAGTACCCGCTTTTCCCCCACGTACCGCCGTAATCGAAATGCGTATTGAGATAGTTCAAGTTGCCGCCCCAGACCTGGAAGTGGCCTTCCGGTTGGGCTGATGGCATGCGTGTAATAAAGTTCATGACGCCGCCGATCGTCTGCGGGCCATAGAGGAGTTGCCCGCTGCCTTTGAGCACCTCAATGCGATCGAACCGGAAGATCGGAGGAAAGTAGTACGAGGACGGATCGCCGTAGGGCATCAGCATGATCGGCACGCCGTCCTCCATGATGTGCACTTTTCTACTGCGCGTCGGGTCCAGACCGCGGATGCCGATATTGGGTCTGATGCCCAAGCCGTCCTCGTCCCGGACGTGAACGCCCGGCACTTCGCGCAGCGCTTCATTGATCGTCAGCCGATGGTTCTGCTCGATGCTCTCGCTGGTCACGACCTTCCCTGATCCTGGGACATGGTCCAACGCGTTCGCCGCAGTGCCGATGACTTCCGTCAATGGGATTTTCAGCGCCTTTTGTTCGGCTGCCGACTCCGTCGTTGTCTGTGCATCGGACTGTTCTTGCGTTGACGTATCGGATATCTCTGAATCTGGGGTCTTTTTCGGGGCCGTAGGTTCTTCGGCGGTTGCCGTGTAGGGAGCCGTCACGGCGAATAGGGCGGCCAGTACGCAAGATATAAAGTTAGTTCTTATTCTCATTCTCAATAACAACAACCACGACATCACTCTTCTCCTTCTGCAGGGGCTCTGTTGGCCTCTATGGTTGAGAAACGAGCCCTGGCTGCGGAGAGCCAAGAGGTAGATGTGGGCGAGATCGATTCAGCACGGCACGAACTTCCCCTTACACCTCTAACGAAGCGAATAGCTGATCGGCATCAAGATCGCCACCTGAGGCTTTCCCAGGGGCTGCTCCAGTTTCAACGGCGATGCCCTGCGAAGCGTTTCCATTGCATCGTTGTCGAGGATAGAACGGCCTGAGCTTTCCTGTACATCGACCATCAGCACTTGCCCGTCATCCTTGATGACGGCCCGGAGCACGACCTTGCCTTCCCAGTGGTTCATGCGCGCCATGTGCGGATAGTTTTTGAGCTCGTTGATCCGGCCCAACAACGACTTCATCAGCCACCCATAGTCGGCCTTGACGACAGGCGCCGTAGGCACCACGGCTGCCGGTTCTGCGACCGTCTCCATGATGGGAGGGGCAACGGGTTCTTGGATCGAGGCGACCTTGGTTTCAACCAGCTGTGTTTCCTGCACGATCTGCTCTTGCGGCACAACCGGCTCACTGACTTCTTCGTGCTGAATGGTTTGGGGAATGAACGTCGAAGCCGTGCGATTGACCGGGGTCATGTCTTCAACCGGTGGCACGACTTGTCGCTGAACGGGTTTCACGACCGGCTGAATCTGTTTGGGGTGCGGCGTGATGTCCGGGACAGGGGTTGTTGTCGGTTGAGGGGCTGAAGACTGCACCAGCGCGACGTTCCATTTGAAGGAGTCCGGTTCAAACGACGGCGTCAAACTCGACGCCAGCGCGAATGCGCCGGTTCCCATCATCGCATGGAACAGCACAGAGTAGATCCAGCCCTGCTTGTGCCGGTGTGCGGTATTCGGACAGTTCTGAGAAAGAGTCGTCACGATTTCACCACTTCCAAACTGACTTGTCCGAAGCCAAGACCGCGCACTTCATCGACCACCTGGACGAATCGTTCCAAGACCGTGACCTTGTCGGCGCGGACGACGACCAGCGATTCGCGGGGATGTGATTCGAGCACGATCCGTAACCCGTTTTCCGGCACGGCTGAGTCGTTCAGATACATCTGCCCTTCCGCCGTCAGTGTGATGACGACCGGCACGTCTTTGCGATCGCCGGATTCGGAGGCTTTGGCCAAATCCACGGGGATCTGGCCGGTGGTGATGAAGGTGGCCGTCGTGAGGACGATCACCAACAAGACCAGCATGACGTCAACCAGGGGGATGACGTTGATTTGGTTCAGTTCACGATCCATGTTGGTGTTGCGCCTGGTACAGCGTCAGCAGTTCGGTGACACGCCGCCGGAGCGCGTTGTTCATGACGACGCAGGGAATGGCCACCAGCAGCCCTACCGCCGTGGCCTTCAGCGCCAGGCTCAGGCCGACCATGATGGCGCTGACGGCGATCGTCTTGGAGGTTCCCATGGTGTGGAAGGTCAGCATGATGCCGAGGACCGTCCCTAAGAGTCCGATGTACGGAGCGTTGGCCGCGACAGTTCCGATTACCACCAGCCGTTTGGTCAGGGCAATCTCGAAGAGCTGCTTGTTGGGATAATGCGCGGGGTCGATGCGCCGATAAAA
Organism: Nitrospira sp.; assembly: GCA_016873455.1. Classification (GTDB taxonomy): domain Bacteria; phylum Nitrospirota; class Nitrospiria; order Nitrospirales; family Nitrospiraceae; genus Nitrospira_D. Next base: position 12,375 of record VGXE01000008.1, read on the forward strand.
CTGCCATCGTTCGACGGCGACCGCCACTGCCCATACACTGAGGGCGAGCAGCAGGCCGATGACCCCGTAATCGATGATATCCTTCAGCGCATCCATGACCAGATTCCCTTCGCCTCAAATATTGATAATGCTTCTCAATACCATCCGCTGTTCGGTTGTGTCAACAGGAAAATTCAACCCGGCCCCGTTCCGGCGCGAGAGGCCGGAGAGTCTGTGTCTCCACCCGTTTGAGGGGAGATCAAGTCGGCTGGAAACAGCACCGTGTGGGTCGCGGCGATCCGTACCTCGACGGCGGTCTCTTCCGAATACACGCTGGTTGACCGTGCACTGCTGTGGATGATCTGGCCGGAACCGAGCCGGACGGCATACAGATTTTCCGACCCTCTGAACTGCCGCGCGACGATCCGTGGTTCAGCCGACGTGTTTGGTATGAGATGTACGTCGTCGGGGCGGATCATGACGACAACGGAGGTCCCCTCGGCACTGCCAAGGGTATTGGGAAACTCTCCCAACTCGGTGTGGGCAAGGCCGTGTTGGATGCGGCCGGTGACAAAGTCGGCTTGCCCGACGAAATCCGCGACGAAGGGCGTGGCGGGAAGATGGTAAATCACCTCGGGTTTGTCCAGTTGTTCCAATACCCCGTGGTTCAGCACGGCGATCCGGTCGGCCATGGCGAAGGCTTCGTCATGATCGTGGGTAACGAGGACAGCCGTGGTCTTCATCCGGCGCAACAACGCGAGGAGATCCAGTCGCATCCGCCCGGCCATATCGGGGTCGAGATTGCTGAAGGGCTCGTCTAGGAGCAGGACAACCGGATTCTGTACCAAGGCCCGCGCAAGCGCCACGCGCTGCTGCTGCCCCCCGGACAGTTCGTGCGGATAGCGTCGGTCCAACCCTTCCAAGCCGGTGAGTTGCAGCATTTCTTGAATCCGTCGTTCGCGTTCAGGCCGAGCGAGGTGGCCGAGCCCGAAGGCGATGTTGTCGGCGGCCCGCAGGTGAGGGAAGAGCGCATATTCTTGAAAGACCATCCCGATTCGCCGTTCCTCTGTCGGAATGGTGCCGGAGGATGACGATACTAGGCGGTTCGACAGAAAGATTTCTCCAGACCGTACGGGCTCAAAGCCGGCAATGGCCCGTAGAATGGTTGTCTTGCCGCATCCAGACGGTCCCAGCAGACAGAGGATTTCTCCCTCCCGTGCTGAAAAGGAGATGTCGCGCACGGCCGGTCGGGTTGGTTCATAGGCACAGGAGACGGACCGCAGCTCCAAAATCGGAGATGCCGGCGCATACAAGTCAGCTTGGCTGCCGAGCTGCTTGGTTCCCGCACGAGGTGACTGTGAGTCGGTGGCCATGCTCAACCTATGCTGCGCGCCAGTCGCGCGAAAGAAGAAGCGCCAGCGCGGGCAGCCCCACTAATACGATCAGCAGCGCGGACGGTGCCGCCAGTTGATAATATTCTTCACTGGCTTCCAGCCAGACGCGAACCGCCAGGGTGTCGAACCCCACCGGCCGCAACAGCAACGTGGCCGGCAGCTCTTTCATGGTCTGTAGGAACATCAAGACCCAGGCGGCGATGAATCCGTTGCGGATCAACGGGAGTGTCACACGGCGCCAGGTGTCCCGGACGCCGACACCCAGCGTGCGGGCCGCTTCTTCCAGGTTGGGGGTGATCTGTTGCAGTGCCGGCTCAAGCGATTGCAGCCCGACGGGAAGAAAGTGCAACACATAGGCGATGACGAGCACGATGGCGGTGCCGTACATGAATGGCGTGAGATTGAGCACGAGGACCAGGACTGCCAGCGCGGCCACGGGTCCCGGCAGCACGTAGCCGGCATAGGCGGCCTGCAGACAGCCGAGGTTCAGCCACGTTGGTTTTCGGCTGGCAAGGTAGGCCATCGGAAGGCCGATCGTCACCCCGGCCGTGGCGGCGAGTGTCGACAACACGGCGCTGTTCCAGACAAAGCCGAAGAAACGAGCATCGAGAATGGCCTGAGCCTCCGGAGAGAGGCTCCAGTGGATGAGCAGAGAGGCCGGAATGCCGAACGAGGCGCCGACGACGGCGGCAAGGTAGGCCGTGATCCACGATGTTGTGAGCCCATCGCAGGACATGCGCTGCGATATCCGATAGCGCCCCGTCGTTTGATAGAACCGGCTCTTGTGGCGGAACCACCGCTCCGTCAAGAGAAACGCCAGTGCGAGCGCCACCAGGAGGATGCTCAAAATACTTGCGGCGGTATTGTCGGATCGGCCGGTCATTTGCTGGTACACGGCATAGGTTAATGTTTGGTAGCGGAGCAGAGACACGGCGCCGAAATCGGAGACGACATAGAGAATCACCAGCGCGGTGCCGGCCGCGATCGATGGGCGCAGCAACGGCAGGGTCACACGGAACATCGTTCGTGCCCGAGAGAGGCCGCAGGTCCTGGCCGCTTCCTCGAACGACACGTTCATGCTCAAGAGCGCGCTGCGCGTGAGGAGGTACACAAACGGAAACGTATCGAGTGCCATCACCACGGTGGCGCCCCACAAGCTTTGCGGCGAGAAGATCCTTGCGTGAGGCCCCGCAACCGATTGCCAGAGCTGTTCCACCGGTCCGCCGAATCCCAAGAGATAGTTGAAGACATACGCCAGGACGTACGTCGGCATAGCCAGCGGCAGCACGAGGGCGATCTCCCACACCCGCCGTCCGGGAAACTCGTAGCGTGTAATCAGCCAAGCGGTGGAGATCCCCAGCACGAGTGTCAGCAGGGAGACGGTTCCCGCCAGGGACAGGGTATTAAGCAATAATTCGGGGATGCGGGTGGCCCACAGACGTTGCCACACCGCGAGATCGGCCGACAAGGCCAGCGCTGTGACATAGCCCAGCGGCAGAAGGATCAGCGCGGCACTGGCCAGCGAGACGAGCTGAAGGGAGCCGGAGGCATGGGGCCGTGTAGTGGTCACAGGCAGGCTCGTGGGTTACCGAAGGCCGACTTGCTCGATCAGCTGTATCGTCGGTTCGCGCAACTCGGCCAGTTTGGTCAACGGGATCGCTGCGGCGCGGAAGCTCTTGCGCTCAACGAGCGCCGAGTCGGCCTTCACCTCAGGATGCAGCGGATATTCCTTGTCGAGTTCCGCGAACAATTTCTGGCCCGCCGGGGAGGCGAGGAATTCCACGAGGAGCTTGGCGTTGCCGGCACGGGGACTGTGCCGGAGGATGCCGATCCCCGCGACGTTCATGATAGCGCCTATTCCGCCGTCCTCTTGGTCCGGCATTACGATGGCGAGCGGCGCGGCCGGTTGTGCCGCGAGGTGCCGATACATGTAGTAGTGATTCGCGACACCGAGGGCGACTTGGCCCTTGGCCACGGCCTCTACAATTTGAGAGGTCTTTTGGTAGACCTGGGTGCCGGCATTGTCCCGAAGGCCTTGCAAAAATGGTTTGGTACGTTCGTCACCGATGCTCGCGCGAATGACGGAGACGCCGGCCTGCAAGTACTCGCTGCCGGCGTTGGGGACGGCGACCTTATCCTTCCATTCGGGGTTGGCCAGATCAAGGATTGAGGTGACTTGGCCGGCTTTGACCATCGTGGTGTTATAGACAATGACCCAAAAGCGTCCGGACAAGCCGATCCAACTGTTATCCGCTGCGCGAAATTGCGGCGGGATGGCGTGATCGATCTCCGGCCCGTTCACGGGACGGAACAATCCAGCCGTGCGGGCCAACTCGAGACTGCCGGCATCATTGGTAATCAGGAGATCGGCAGGGCTGCGGTCGCCCTCCAATTTCAGCCGGTTGACCAACTCGGTGGCGCCGGAGGACAGCAGGTCGATCTGGATGCCGGTTTTGGCCGTAAAGGCATCGAAGACCGGCTTGATCAGCCGTTCCGCGCGCCCCGAGTAGACCGTCAATTTGTCCGCTGCCGAGACGGTCTCGGGACACGTCAGCCAGGCAGCCGTGAGTACGAAGCCGAGCAAGAGGCACGACATGATCAATCGTTGTCCGGCAGAGGAAGGTAACGGCGAGTGGTCAGCGACGTGCCGCACAGGGCAATTCCTTTCCGCAGATTTGAAATTGATAAACCGTCTCAAAAAGAATAGCAGAAGGAAGAAGCAGGGGTCAATGACGGCAGCGGGCGCAGAGACCGTACAGTTCGAGTCGATGGGTCTTGATCGTAAAGCCGTTGCGTGTGGCGACTTCTTCTTGAAGGCGTTCGATGTCGCAATTTTCGAATTCCACGATCTTGCCGCAGTCGGTGCAGATCAGGTGGTCATGATGGCCTTTGTGAGAGATGTTGTCGTACTGGGTCTGTGTCCCGAAGTGCCGGGCCTGCGCGAGGCCGGCTTCGCAAAACAGGTTGAGTGTCCGGTAGATGGTCGCCAAGCCCAAGTGCGGATCCTTGCGCGCCAGCTGGTGGTACATCTCTTCCGCCGTGATGTGCTCCTGCTTGAGGAAGGCGTCGAGGATCAGTTCGCGCTGGCGGGTGTACTTCAGTTGGTGCTTCCCGAGGTGCTCTTTCAGGACGCCCATTTCTTTTTGATGTTTCGACATAGCTGCCGGCCTCGGCTGAGGAGACATTAAAGACGAAACGGAACGGAGGGTCAAGAGCGATTGATGGACGATGAACATGGCGGGTTTGACGAGCTTTCCTCCGCCTGGCTATAGTGCCGTTGAGTCTGCTGCGATTCAACCCACACATGCGAACGCCGAATCAGATTACCGTCGATCGAGCCCTCCTGCTCTATGTCCTGCATCTGGCCGAGCCGCACGGGTTGTTGAGCGACGTCAAGCTTCAGCAATTGTGCTTTCTCTGCGAGCTGCAAACGTTCGGGAAAGGCTTCAAGGGATTCCACTTCGAATTTTTCCGGTTCGCCTACGGCGCGTTCAGCAAGGATCTCGACAACGACCTCCTGTCGCTCCGCCGAAAGGGGCGGGTCGAGAATTTCACGCTGTCCGATCAAGCGAAGGAAGAGGCGATTCCCGTGTTCCTCCAATCGATCGAAGGAGTGGAGGTCAATCAACGGGTCAAAGACATCATCGACGCGGTGGCTGCGACGTATGGCCCGCAAAGTGTCTCCGTCATCACCGGCTCCGTCGAGGCCGTCGAATTGAGTACTCCCCAGCAGCCCGAATTCAAAATTCCCATCAGGGACATCGTCTTTCACACGACCTTGCTCGTGCCGGAGCGGATCGAGGTGCAGGCCGAGTTTACGCTGCCCCCCTCATGGCTGGCCAAGCTCAACGCCGCGATGGGGTATTAGCCTCTCCGAGGAGGTGCAGGGCGAGCGGCAAGAACCCACCGAAGCTGTTGGCGAATTTCCCCTCGCCTCGTGCCTCGCGCCCCTTGCCTCTTGTCTAGAGCTGGTAGATCTCGCCGTATTTCTTTTCCACGTAAGCCAGGAACGGGTCGGGACTGATTGTTCCGCCGGTGACGCGTTGCGCCAAATGATCTGGTGTGAACATGCGGCCCCAGCGGTGGATCTTCTGCTCCAGCCAGCGGCGCAGCACCAGCAATTGTCCTGCCGCGATTTCGTCATCCAGGTGGGGAATTTCACGCTGGGCCTGTTCGAAGAATTGCACGGAGTAGAGGTTGCCTAGCGTATAGGTCGGGAAGTACCCAAAGGCGCCGAACGACCAATGGACGTCCTGCAAGACCCCTACCGCATCGGTGGTGGGGACGATGCCCAAGTAGTCCTCCATCTTCCGGTTCCAGATCGCGGGCAGATCGTCGGGCTGGGTCTTGCCTTCGATGAGATCCCGCTCAATCTCGAAGCGCAGCATGACGTGCAGGTTATAGGTCAGTTCATCCGCTTCGACGCGGATGAACGACGGCTTCACACAATTGACCGCGGCGTAAAACTGTTCGACATCGACCCCGCGCAGCTGGTGATGAAACGTCTGTTGAAGAATCGGGTAAAAGAAACGCCAAAACGCGCGAGACCGGCCGACACAATTTTCCCAGAGGCGCGACTGGCTCTCGTGAATACCGAGGGAGACCGAATCGCCCAGCGGGGTACCGTAGTAGCGTGGGTCCAGTCCCTGGTCGTAGAGCCCGTGCCCACCTTCATGGATACAACTGAACAGGCAGGATTGCAGTTCATGCTCATACACACGCGTGGTCACACGCACGTCGGTCGGATGGAACGACGTCGTAAACGGATGGGCTGAGAGATCCAGCCGGCCGCGCTCGAAGTCGTAGCCCATGGCAATGAGCACGAGCCGCCCGAATTCAAGCTGCCGGTGGTGATCGTAGGACTGGCGCAGGATTCCGTCGTCGATGCGAACACGGCTCTGGGTGATCTTCTTCAAGAGGGGAACCAGGCGGGCCTTGAGTGTGGAGAAGACGGGCTGCAGAGCGGCAATCGTGGCTCCAGGCTCGTACACATCCAGCAGCGCATTGTAGGGCGAATCCTTGTACCCGAGGTACTGCGCTTCCTCACGTTTCAGGGAGAGCACCGTGCGGAGATTCGGGAGGAATAGGGCGAACCGGTTTTGCTCTTTGGCCTCGGCCCATACTTGTTGAGCGAGGGAACATTCGCGGCTCAGCCTGACCACAAAATCGGACGGTAATTTTTTGGCCCGGCTGAAATCCCTCCAGACCTCTCGTAACAGCGAACGGGACGACTCGTCCCACAGGTCGCCGGCCTGCTCATAGGCCGCACCCGTGGCTGGGTCGATCCATTGCGCCAGAAGTTTCTCGATCTCCGGGGACACCAATTTCTGATGGGCCACGCCCTGCAGCACGGCAATTTGCTCGGCCCGCGCTTCACCTCCGCCGGCCGGCATATAGGTCTCCTGATCCCATGACAGCACCGAGGCGGCGCTGTTGATACGCTGGATGTCCAGCAGTCTCGCCGTGAGAGGTTCCAACGTCGCAAGAGTCTTCAAGCGGGCCTCCTCCGTCATTCGCGCGCACGTGACGCGTCGCTGATGTATGATGATCCGCAGTGTACGCAGGGTGGCGGTCTTTTTCAAACCGTGAAAGGGTACTCTATGGAGCAGTTGGTTCCGTTCAGCATCGAAGCCTATGCCCAAGCCCATTCGAGACCCGAGTCCGAAGTTCGCCGGGCGCTCCGAGAAGAAACCGAACGGACGATGGAGTATGCCCGGATGGTGGTCGGCCCTCTCGAAGGGGCTTTTCTCCAAATGATGGCACAGCTCGTGGGAGCCAAGCGGGTGTTGGAGATTGGCATGTTTACCGGCTATAGCGCGCTGTGTTTTGCCGAAGCGCTGCCGGAGGACGGATCGGTGCTTACCTGCGAAATCGATGAGCCATCGGCGGCGGTGGGCCGCCGATATTTCGCTCGCTCATCCCATGGACACAAGATCACGGTGCGGATGAGCCCGGCGCTTGAGACGATGCGGACACTCGCTGGCCCGTTCGATCTCATCTTCATCGATGCCGACAAGATCAATTATGTGAACTATTACCGGCGCGCGCTGGATTTGCTCGCACCGCAGGGCGTGATCCTGATCGACAATGTCCTCTGGAGCGGCGATGTACTGAAACAGCCGCCGCCGGACGCGTCCACCGCCGCGATTCAGGAACTCAACCGAGTCGTGGTGAATGATCCGCGCGTGACCGCTGTGCTGGTTACGATTCGAGACGGGGTGCTGGTCATCAGACGAACGAAAGAACCAGAAGGGCTCATGAATCATGCAGTCTAGGCCGTCACTATTCCCTTATCTTCGACCGTGTCCAGCGCCTCACCCGGCTGGTCCTGTTGATGTTCCGCAGCGATCAGCGAGTAAAATACCGGCACGACAAAGAGGGTGAAGAGGGTGCCGACCGTCATGCCGGTGACCAGCATCATGCCGATGCTGTTGCGCGCCGCGGCGCCTGGTCCCGAAGCGAGGACCAGCGGCAAATGACCGAAGACCGTCGCTGCCGATGTCATCAGCACCGGCCGCAACCGGGTCAATGACGCCTCGTGGATCGCCGCCAGCCGTGTGCGCCCGCGTGTTTGCAATTGGTTCGCGAACTCCACGATGAGGATGCCGTTCTTCGCGATCAATCCGACGAGGGTGATGAGACCGACTTGCGAGTAGATATTGATCGTGGTGAGATCGAGAAAGCTGACAACGAGCGCGCCGGAGATAGCCAAGGGCACCGAGCCGAGCAGGACGATCAATGGATCACGGAAGCTCTTGAACTGGGCGGCCAGTACCAAATAGATGAGAACGACGGCGAAACCGAGCGTGACGGTCAGCGCCGAACCTTCCTGGCGCAGTTGCCGCGATTCCCCGGCATAGTCGAGGATCACACGCGGTCCGGCGGATGCGGCGGCGGCTTCGAGCACCCGCAGCCCATCCTCCTTCGTGACGCCCGGTTTGAGGCCGCCGAAGATGCGGACGGCGTTGCGCTGCTGGAAACGGTTCAACGAACGTGGCGCGGTGCTCGTTTCGATATGGGTGAAGGTCGAGACCGGCACCAACTGCCCACCCGGCGTCTTGATCTTGAGGTCAAGCAGGGGATCGACGGTGGCACGGTCCCGGTCACCCAGTTGCGGGATGACCTTGTAGCTGCGGTCGAAGTAGTTGAACCGGTTGACGTACCCCCCGCCGAGCAGCGTGCCGAGTTCGCGACCGACCCCGGCCAGATCGAATCCCAAATCCGCGAGCCGCTCACGATCCAACACGACACGAGCCTGCGGCAGGTCAATCTTCAGGTCAGTATCGACATATAAGAATTTTCCACTCTGCCAACCAGCCCCCAGCACCGCCCCAACCGTGTCGAGCATCTGTTCCGCAGGCACCTCGCTTTGGAGGATCAGTTCCACGTCGTACTGGCCCGGAGTCGGCAAGGGGGGATCCAGGCGCGGAAATACCCGGAGGCCCGGCACCTGTGACACGGCGCCGAACACGTCGTCATACATCTCCTCGGTCGAGCGAGCCCGGTCATGCCAATCCTTCGCGACGATCCCGCCGAAGCCGCCCCACGCCGTTGTGAGCGACCAGGTGTAATCGGTTTCGGGGATGGCGGTGATCGCGTTGACGATGTGGAAGTGCTGGCGATTGGTGGCATGGACCGTTGAGTCCGGCGACGCTTCAAAAAACAGGCTGATGTGATTCTGATCCTCCACCGGAGCCAGCTCCAGACGCGAGAAGTGATACAGCGGCCAGGCAGCGACCGTAATCAGGAGCGCGGCGACCACGAATCCCCACCGCATCGTGAGCGCGCCGTCGAGCAACCGGGCATAGAGCACACGCGCCTCCTCGAACCGTCGATTGACGAACGCGGTCAACGGGCTTTCTTTCCCCTGTGGGTGCACGAACCGCGAACTCATGACCGGCGAAAGAGTAATTGCCACGATGCCGGACAACACCACGGCGACGGCGAGGGTGATGGCAAATTCCAAGAACAACGATCCGGTAAGCCCCCCCTGGAATCCGATGGGCGCATAGACGGTCGCGAGGGTAATGGTCATGGCGATGATCGGGCCCAGCAGCTCACGCGCGGCGGCCAGTGCCGCCTCGATGCGGGATTGCCCCATTCGTACATGCCGCTCGACGTTTTCGACCACCACGATGGCATCGTCCACGACCAGCCCAACCGACAGTACGATGGCCAGGAGCGTCAGTAGATTGAGGCTGAACCCGAAGGCGGCCATAAGGAGAGCCGCGCCGATCAGTGACACCGGGATCGCGACCAGCGGCACGAGGGCCGTGCGGACCGATCCCATGAACAGGAAGACCACCAACGCGACGATCAGAATCGTTTCCGCCAATGTCTTGGTGATTTCCGTCAGCGCGTTCCGGATGAACATCGTGCTGTCCCAGACGAGCTTCATGTCGATATCGCCCGGGAGCGTCGGACGGATTCGTTCGATCTCGTCGCGCAGGCGGTGGCCCACGTCGATTTCGTTGACGCCGGGGACCGCCCAGATGCCGAGGTAGACGCCTTCCGTCTTGTCGTACTTGGCGATCATGTTCGCTTCTTCGGCTTCTCGCTCGATCCGCGCGACGTCCTTGAGCCTCACGATGGCGCCGTCTCGATCCGCCACGATCAGCTCTTCGAATTCGACGGCCGACCGGAGATCGGTATTCGCGAGCAGGTTGACCTGGACGAGATTGCCTTTGGTACGGCCGACCGCCGCCAGATAATTGTTCCGCCGCAGCGCACCCTGGACGTCGCCGGGGGAGAGGTTCAACGAGGCAAGCCGATCGGGGTCGATCCAGATTCGCATCGCCATTTGGCGCTCCCCTTCGAAGGTGACCCGTTGGACACCGGGGAGCGTCGAGAGTCGGGGCTGTAACGTGCGGAGCAGCCAATCGGTGACGGCCGGGACCGTCCGTTCCGTCGAACTGAAGCTTAAGTAGAACGAGGCGTAGGGCCGGTCGGCTCGCTGGATGTCGATCGCTGAGGGCTCGGCTTCCGGCGGCAGCTCCGACCGGACCTGCTGGAGCCGGGCGGTCACTTCCGCCAGGGCCGCCGTGCTGTTGTGGTTGAGTTTCAGATGAACGGTCACCGTGCTGATCCCGGCCCGGCTGATCGATTCCACATAGTCGACACCGCTGATGGCGGAGACCACGCGTTCGATCGGTGTGCTGATGAATCCACGAATGGTTTCGGCGCTGGCACCGTAGTACACGGTGGTGATCACGACGAGCGAGTTTTCGATCTGAGGATACTGTTGCACCGGCAGGGACGTCATGGCTCGCCACCCGGCGAGCAGGATGACGAGATTGACGACGATCGCCAACACGGGATGCTTGATGAACAAATCAGTCAACGATGTGCGGGTCGTGTCCGGGGGCATGGTACTCTGATTACGGTCTTCCGGCCGCGGGATGGTCTGTTGGTGTGTGTTCAGCCGTCTCTGTGATGGCGACGAGGATACCGTCGCGAAGTTTGAACGAGCCCAGGGCGGCGATCCGTTCTCCGGCCGTCAGTCCAGATTGGATGACGATTTCGTCGGCGAACATGGCTCCGCTTTCAACCTGTCTAGCATGCACTCTGGCGCGGCCATCCTTGTCGTGTGCAACCACAAACACTTGATCCCCTCCAGGTCCCTTGCGTAACGCGCTGACCGGAATAGCCACGACCGTTTGCATGGAGCCGACAGGAATGCGGACGCGGACGGAGGATCCCGGTGCCGGCGCGTGACGGGTGCCCTCGATTCTGGCACGTACCATGGCGTTTCGAGTCGTTGGATCAACGCGCGCATCGAGGGCGACGATCTTCGCCATAACCGCAGAGGGATTGCCGGTCGCGTAGACGTCAACCGATTCGCCGACGCGCAAACCCGCAGCGACCTGTTGAGGGACCGAGAAGTCGATGTGCACGGCGTCGCTGACGCCTTGCAGCGTAGTCAGCAGTGTGCCTTCTTCAAGATACTGGCCGGGATGGACATCCGCGATGCCTACCCTGGATTTAAATGGAGCACGAATCGTCTTTTTCGCAATGACCGCTTTGGTCCGGGCCATCTGGGCCTGTATGACATCCCAGTCTGCGCGCGCCCGATCGACTTCTTCCTGGGTCGTGGCGAGTTCCTCGCGGAGATCCCGTCGGCGTTCAAGGACGGTCCTGGCCAGTGCAGCCTGAGCCTCTTGTGCCGTGAGTTCCGCTGCTTCCACTGAGACGTCGAGGGCGACCAATAAGGTTCCGGTTTCCACAATCTGCCCGGGGACGAGCCGGACGTCGCGGACCGTCCCGGCCAGCTCGTTCTTCAGCGTCACCGAACGGAGCGCGAGCACCGTCCCGATTGACGTGGTGGTTTGTCGATGGTCGACGGCTCGCGCGACGGCGACCGTGACGGACTCCATCGGCTCGGGCTGAGTGGCCGACGCCGTCTGTTCGCCTTCGAGAGCATCGTATTTCCACGTGGCCAGGCCGAAGCCCAGGACGAGGACACACATGACGAGGACGATTGATCCGATCCAACTTTGGCGATTCATAGTCACACTCGCCGGGCCATGTTACCAAATTCTGGTCCTCCATGGCTGCGGGGATTCGGGTGGAGGCTGTATCGCGAATATAGTCCTTGACGCTGGTCGGAAACGGCGGTATGTCCCATGCCCATGGCGCAACCATCCACCACGGTGGCCTATGGGGCCGTCGTGCTTGCGGCGGTGCTCTGGGGCGGCTCGATCGTGGCGCAGAAGATGGCCCTGGGGTCCTTTTCCGCCGTGGAGGCCTCGGTCCTCCGCGACATCGGCGGATTGGTGATTCTCTTGGCAACCTGGTGGTGGCAGGAGCGAGGCACCTTCCACATCACCTGGCCCGACGCCCGCTTGCTGGGTCTGCTCGGCCTGGGTGTCTTGGGCAATCATCTGCTGATTCTGATGGGGCTGAATTATGTGAGCGGAGCCGTGGGTGGCGTCATTATCGGGGCCAGTCCGGTTGTGACGACGCTGCTCTCCGCGATGTTGATTCGTGACGTGCCGTTGCGTGCGGTCTGGCTGGGTGCCTTGCTTTCGTTTGCCGGTGTCGGGTTGGTATCGGTTGCAGGATTTCAGGCTGCCGGAGAGCAACCGTTGCTCGGCGGCACCCTGGTGTTCCTTGGTGTGCTCAGTTGGGCGCTGTACAGCATCGGCAGCCGGACGATCATGGAGCGGGTGTCGGCGCTGACCGTCAACTGGACGACGCTGTTGGTCGCGACGGTGTTGCAAATCCCGCTGCTGTGGACCGATCGAAAAATGATGGATGCGGGCCTGGCGTCGGTCACGACGTCCGATTGGCTGGCGCTCGGCTATCTGGTGGTGTTTGCCACAGCGGTGGCGCAGCAGGCCTGGCTGTTCGGCGTGAAGGGGGTCGGTCCCTCGCGGGCCTCGGTTTTGGGGAACCTGACACCGGTTGCCGCCATCGGATTGTCCGCACTGATTCTGCACGAGTCAGTCGGCGTGATCGAACTCCTTGGGATCGGCTTCATCTTAGCCGGTGTCTGGGCGGTCAATCGGCAAACGGCTGAGGTTCACGGCTAGTACCTGTCCGTCGGGTCTCGATCCCAGCCCCTACAGTGGAGTATCATGGGCCTCCTGGCGACAATGTTGTCGTGGCACGGTCGTCCAGCTCTCCTTGCATCAGAAGCCATCGTGCCTTGCCGGATGACGCACGGTCATGAACAGTAAATATGCTCAGATCCTGATTCCGTTGGTCGTGGCCGCAACGGTCATCATCGACGTGCTGATCTCAATCGGTTACGAGGTCTGGGTTGGGTATGCGTTTGCCGTCCTGTTGTGCCTGTGGATCGAATGGTCGAGCGCGCCGTACATTGTGGCGGCGGTCGCCACGGTGTTGTTGCAGGTCGGGTTCATCCTCTCTGCTCCCAGCAGCGCGCCGGACCTTGCCGTGTTCAACCGTCTGGTGGGTGCGGCTCTTGTCTGGGTCACGGCCGGACTGGTGTGGCGCGCCAAACTGGCGAAGCTCGACGATGCGACGAGGCGATTGGGGGCAATCGTGGAAAGCAGCAGCGATGCCATCCTGAGTGTGACGCCAGATGGATTTGTGACCACGTGGAATGCGGGAGCGGAGGGGATTTTTGGGTATACCGCCGGTGAAATGATCGGTGGGTCGATTCTGACGTTGATTCCGCCGCATCGCGAGAAAGACAAGAAATGGTTGCTCTCCACGGTACGGGGCGTGCAGACGATTCATACCTATGACGCCGTGCGGTTGACCAAGGATGGCCGGAGCATCGATGTCTCGGTCACCGTCTCTCCGCTCAGGGATGCGGCTGGTCAGTTCGTCGGCGTGTCGGAAATCGTTCGAGATATCAGCGAGCAGAAACGCGCGCAAACCTTTCTGCGACAAGCCCACGAGCGGCTGGAGATCAAGGTGCAGGAACGCACCGTTGAATTAAGCGGTGCCAACCATTCTCTTCGAGAACTGTCCAGCCGGCTTATGCAGGTGCAGGAGGAAGAACGAAGCCGGCTCGCCCGCGATCTGCACGATGAAATCGGACAACTATTGACCGCGCTGAAAATTGATTTGCAAGAAGTCCAGCATGGCGAAGTGGGGCAAGCCCATGCCGGGGCCCTCACGGACAGTCTGGCGCTGGTGGACCATCTGCTGACTCAAGTGCGCACACTGGCCCTGGATCTGCGGCCGTCTCTCCTCGACGATTTGGGCTTGGTGCCGGCGCTGCGGTGGTATGCGAACCGGCAGGCAAAACGGAACGGATGGACCCTCTCGCTCTCCGTGGAGGGCATGGCCAGACGGGTGCCTGTCCCGATCGAGGTGGCGTGCTTTCGCATTGCGCAGGAGGCGCTCACCAACGTCGCGAAGTATGCGAGGGCAAAGACCATCGATCTCACGTTACATCGGCAGGAGGAGGATGTGACGCTGGTCATTCAAGACGATGGTGTGGGCTTCGACGTGGTATCCGCGCGGCAGCGGGCGCAAGAGGGACAATCCATCGGACTGCTCGGCATGGAAGAACGGGTCAGGCTGGCGGGCGGTATCTTGGAAATTTCTTCGACGGCGGGCCGCGGGACCACGATCCTGCTTCGATTCCCGCTCTCGGATCCTGATCCCGCCGAGCCGCGTCGTACGGCTGAGGTGATGTCCACATGAGCCGTCTGCGAGTGATGATTGTCGAGGATCATGCATTGGTTCGGGCCGGGATGCGGGCTCTGTTGGAAAAGATTGACGGCATCGAAGTCGTGTCCGCCGTGGGAGACGGATGGGAAGCCGTCAAGGCCGTACAGACCGACGCTCCGGATCTGGTGCTGATGGATATTGCGATGCCGGAATTGAACGGGCTCGACGCGACCTCCAGGATCGTCAAGGAATCTCCCGCCACCCGTGTGATCTTGCTGTCAATGTACGCCAATGAAGAGTATCTCCAACAGGCTCTGCAATCGGGGGCGTCGGGATACCTCTTGAAGGGGGCCGAGCTGGCTGAGCTGGAGTTGGCCATTAAGGCGGTGAGCAGGGGCGAATCCTATCTGACCCCGGCGGTGGCCAAGTATGCGATCGAGGCGTATCGAGATAAGTCCGATGGCCCCACCGGTCCTTTGGCCAAACTCAGCATGCGCCAGCGTGAAATCTTGCAACTCATTGCGGAGGGTCATACCACCAAAGATATCGCGCAGCGTCTCAACGTGAGTGTGAAGACCGTCGAAACCCATCGGGCTCACCTGATGGAGCGGCTCGAAATTCACGATGTACCCGGGCTTGTCCGCTTTGCGGTGCGTGTTGGATTGATTCAGCCGGATTCGTAACTTCTCCGTCATTCATCCTGCAGTCCCTCCATGAACTCGGTCATCTTCTTCAGGGATCATTCTCCCTGCCATCAGGGTTTCCCTGATGGGTTTCTTCTGTCGCTTCTGACATGCTATCCCCATGGAGAGGCCAACGAGCAGCGCATGGGAGCCCAAGCTTGGAACGCATCGGGCAGAGCTGACGCAGACGGGGCCTCTTCGTACGCTGTTGGTCGACGATAGCCTGGAGATGCTGCGGCGCCTGGAACAGTGGCTTGGCGGCCATCCCATATTCGAAATCGTTGGAAAGGCCTATTCGGGACCCGATGCCGTCTCTCAGTCGCGTGCGCTTCACCCGGATCTCGTTGTGATGGACGTGAAGATGCCGCTGATGAATGGGCCTGAGGCGGCCATCAAGATGAAAACCGATGTCCATGGGCCGACGGTGATCCTAACCTCGTTTTTTGACCTGCCTGAGGCCTATACGGACCCTGCGTGGGAAGCCGATGCCTTTCTCAGGAAGGACGCGCTTCATGAAGAGTTGCTTCCGACCGTGGCTCGGCTCTTTCCCGCGTTGCAAGGATTCACGGAGGCGTAACTGTCACCACCCGAAAGGAGTTGCTATGACCTGTGAACGCTGCAAAGGGAGGATGATGCCGCAACGGTGCATTGACCACAGCGCTCAGGAAGAGCAAGTTCGAGAGCGGTCTTGGCTGTGTATGAATTGCGGGAATGTCGTGGACTCGGTCATTTTGCAGAACCGAACCGTGCAACAAACGATGCCGATACCACAAGGCCGGCGTCCGCATGGCCCACCCATGAGACGCTTTGATCCGTGCCGAGCCTTTTAAGCGGCATCTCGGGAGAAAGGGGGAGCCCTATGCATGTCAAGGGATTCATTATCGAAGACGACCAGGGGCGGGAAATCGTGGCGTTGTGTGAGCCACTTTCTGTGGCCTCGGCGAAGACGTTTTCGATTCGAGGCTGGCAGCGGCTGCGGCTGGTTCCGCTGCGGCATACGAAACGGGAATATCGCCAAATTGTGGGGGGCGTGGAGGCCACGCTGCACGATTTGCTGGACCACCTTCCGAGATCCAGTGAGGGCGCAGAGACGTCGTCTCCCAAGAAGGTCGGCGCCGCAACGTCCGTCTGAAGCATAGTGAGGGACACCCCATTCCTGTCATTGTAGCCAGGTGTTCTGGCTATTCGGCCCATCTCGTCTCATAGATAGCCGTCAGAATTCTCCTCGCCCTACTCAGTTCACTTACAGTATGATGACCCTCCTTAAGCCCGCATGATTCATGAACACTTCTGCTGCAATCGCCGATCCGCTGTTCCGACAAGCCTGCGGCCGGTGGGCTCGCCCCTCGGACTCTCGACGTACTGCATGAGTACGCCTCAGGTCCTCAGGGCTCCGCGCGCCGGTTTCACGACGCAGCTTGGCGATTTCGTCCCTCGACGGTGCTCGGGACCCTGAGCTTGTCGAAGGGCGACGAACTGTCATGAATGATGCGGGCTAGACAGGGAGGACCGCCGTGTTGGAACAACGCATCGAAGAGGTCACTGAAGCCAACCGAAGATTTTACGCGGCATTCGAGAGTCTTGACATTGCCAAGATGGATGAGGTCTGGGCCCATCAGGACTATGTCACCTGCATCCATCCTGGCTGGACGATTCGGTCGGGATGGCCTGCCGTCCGCGATTCCTGGGTGCTGATCTTCAACAATACCTTCTCCATGAAATTCGACCTCACCGATGTGATGGTGCAGGTGGCGGGGGATATTGCCTGGGTGCTCTGTGTGGAAAACCTGACCACGCAGCAGTCCGACGAACCGCAGCAGGCGAAGGTGCTGGCGACGAATCTCTACGAGCGCATCGGCGACGAGTGGTTGTTGATTCATCATCATGGGTCGGCGGTGATGGGGTGAGAGCGCGGGCGGCCTAGTGGTCTCCCGTGCTCGCCCAACGCGCGGCCTCAGAAGGCCCTTGTTGGATGCGCGCAGTTAGGAGACTACTAGGCCGCCCGCGTGGTGAGAGGAGTGTAGAAGAAATAGGCGGTGCTCCCTCAATGCGCGCAATCGAAACACCCCCAGGCCCTAGCCCTTGGTGGTGGTAAGGATAGAAGTGCTCGCGGATCGCGCGCTCAGCTGGGAAACGCGGCGTCTCGGCGCCGCGAGGGTGGGCGGGTGAGGACCGGAGGTAGGGCCTCGATCGACGCGCGCAGTGGAGAGAGGAACCGTCCCATCCCATTGTATTGGGGGGAGGGGAAAGAAAAGGTGTGCTCGCTGAGGGCGCACACAAGAACAATCGGATTGAGAAATTACGGGCGGTGCTCCCTCAATGCGCGCAATTAGGAGCCGATGAGGCCGTCTGGTTAAGGAACCAAGGAGCATATCGACAGTATACTCATAGGCTCGCGGTCAGCTGGACCTTGAATGAGTTAGACTGTGAGAGACGGAATCCGTAGGGGTGTCCCTCATGATCAAGGACTTTGAGGAATTTAAGCGGCGCAGAGAAGATGATTTGACAAGGGTCTAGTGCGCTAGCTGCCGAAAGCTTATCTTGGCCACCTCGACTCGATGTGATTACTGCAAGGTCCACTTTAGTGGCGAAGCGTGGCAGTTTGTCAGAGAAACGCGGAGAGAGGCGGATGATCCTCACAGCCGGCAAAAGAAACTGCTGGTGGTCCTAGGCATTGGTCTGCTAGTGCTCTTGACGCTTGCTGTAGTGGCTGGGATGTTGCTGCCATAAGATGATTAGGTGGCTAGACAAAGGCGAAACTTTGACGTTTGAAGTCTGCATCACTTGCCCATGACTCCCGTTGTCCATCCCGCAGCGCTTGGCGACATTGAGCAACTCGTTCCACTCTTCGACGCCTACAGACAGTTCTATGGGCAGCAGTCGGATTTGATTGTTGCTCGGAGGTTTTTGAGTGAGCGGCTGTCGCGTCATGAGTCAGTTGTGCTGATCGCTGAAGATCCGAACGGAGTCGCCATCGGATTTGCGCAGGTGTTTCCCAGCTTCTCCTCGATCCTCGCCGCGCCGATCGCTATTCTCCACGATCTGTTTGTTGTGCCTGCTGTGCGTCGACGCGGTGTCGGCACGATGTTGTTGAAGGAGGCTATGGAAAGCGCTCGTGCCGCTGGTGCTGTTCGTCTAGAGTTGGCCACGGCGATCACGAACGAGCCGGCTCAGCGCCTGTACGAGAAATTCGGCTGGAAGCGAGACGATGAGTTTTATGTGTATGGTGTTTCGCTCACGGGCGAGAGGAGTCTGTGATGAGGATCGTGTCGTTATTGCCGAGTGCGACGGAAATCGTCTGTGCCCTGGGTCTTGACGATCAACTCGTCGGCGTCTCGCACGAGTGCGATTACCCACCGTCGGTGCAGCGGTTGCCCAAGGTCACGAAGACGCTCATTCCGGCTGATATGACCAGCGGTGAAATTGACCGGCTGGTGAGTGAGCAGCTCAACACGACGAAGGCCCTGTATCAGCTCGATCTGCCACTGCTCAGAACATTACAGCCTGATGTGATTGTGACGCAGTCGCTGTGCGATGTCTGTGCGGTCTCGCCAAACGACGTGCAGGTTGCCTTGGCACAGTTGCCTGGCACGCCACATGTCGTCAATCTTGCGCCACAATCCTTGGACGGCCTGTTCGAGGCGATCCGACAAGTAGCTTCTGCTATGGGTGTTTCCGCTGATCACATCATCCGCCAGTTGCGGGGACGAGTCGAGGCGGTGGGAATACGGTCGGCTGGCGTGTCCGAACGCCCCCGAGTCACGTTCTTGGAATGGCTTGATCCGCCGTTTTCAGGCGGGCATTGGAATCCCGAACTTGTCCGGTTGGCTGGCGGCATCGAAGAACTCAGCATCGAGGGCCGTCCGTCGCGTCGGCTTCGTTGGGAAGAGATATGTGCGTGGCGACCGGAAGCCATCGTCATTGCCTGTTGCGGGTTGACTGTGGAACGGACGCGGCAAGATTTGGCAGGGCTTCAGTCGATTGTCGGGTGGAATGCGTTGCCGGCCGTTCAAGCCAATCGGGTCTATGTGGCAGACGGTTCGCAGTATTTCAATCGGCCAGGGCCTCGCCTGGTTGACAGTCTCGAACTCTTGGCCCACGCGCTTCATCCGGCTCTTCATCCGTTACGGCCTGGTTTGTCCGCGCTCCATCGCCTGTCGGGATTGAGCTGCGCGTGACGGGCCTACGGAGTGGACTTAGAGACGGCCGGCACGTCGTCGAGGCGAAGGGTTTTCCGCCATTCGGCGGCGATGGTATCGCGTTCGTCCATAGTCATGGCGGCGTATTTGTGAAACATCTGTGGGCCTCGGCGGCGTCGCCAGGTGAGAAAGTTGAGGAAGTGATCTTTGCAGACAGAACGGGTACCGGCAGGGGCATAAGGTTTGGCTTTGCAGTCTGGAATGCAGCAGCTGGAGTCGTGCATCGAAAAATCCTCGTCCAATGTCGTGCAGTATGCCGGTCGGCTTCTCAGATTTTCAAGGCCTGTGCTTGACCTCCTTTCAGCCATGAGTTAGGACATTCCTTCATGCACGGCGCCTGGCTCAGGATCCTCTTTTGTCTGCTGGCTATTGTTTCCCTCGGTTGCGTTTCGCCGTCGCGTGAAGGACTACCTCCGAACAGCCCGTTTGGAGGCTCGATTGTCCTCGCCGCGGATCTGTTGCCGCAGGGTCTTGCGGTGGGTGATGTCAGCGCGACCAGCGCCGTTCTCTGGGTGAGGACTGAGGGGCCTGCGACAGTACAGGTTGAATGGGCCACGCCATCTTCGTGGGAGAAAGTTTCAAAGCTGGGGACAGCCATTGCGCCGGTGCCGAGGACAGCACCACTGACGACAACGGCAGACACGGATTACACCCTCACTATCCCTCTTGCTGGATTGACTCCTGCAACTCGTTACCGCTACCACGTATTGATCGCACAAGGCGGGGAGTCTCCTCATTCGGGGAAACAGAGACTCGCGGCGAGGGGCGAATTGACGACGTTACCGGATGCCGATGCCTCGACGCCTGTCACCTTTGCCTGGAGCGGTGATCTCGGTGGCCAAGGCCGATGCCGGCAGGGGGCAGGAGGCTATCCGATCTTCGATGTGATGCAACGACAGCACCTCGATTTCTTCGTGTTTCTTGGTGATACCATTTACAGCGATGATGTCTGTGCCGTGCCGCCGAATGAGCCGGGGGCTGACTTCGTGGCGACGACGCTCGATCAGTATCGCGCACGACATCGCTACCAACGGGGTGCCGTTGCGTTACGTCAGTTTCTAGAACGTGTTCCGGTGTATGTGACATGGGACGATCATGAAGTACGGAACGATTTTTCCGGCCCGTTTGAAGAACGGATGCCGGCAGGCCGCCAAGCCTTGCGGGAATACTGGCCGATCGCAGCGCATCTAGACGAGCCGCATCGGTTATACCGCGCTTTCCGGTATGGTGCGGATCTCGAGCTATTTATTCTGGATACACGGCAGTATCGAAGCCGTGACACAGATAGTGACGGACCGGCCAAGACGATGCTGGGCGCTGCCCAATTACAATGGTTGCTCGAGGGACTCGGTACTTCGACGGCGACCTGGAAAATCATTGCCACGTCGGTGCCGTTATCGGTGCCGAAAGGAGGGGCAGGGTATAGCGATGGGTGGGCTTCCGGGCCCATGGCGCCTGGGTTTGAATGGGAGCGGCAGGTGATGATTGAGAGGATTCTCAGCCGAAAGATCAAGAACGTCGTGTTTCTCGCAGGCGATGTGCACTATGTGCAGGCCAATGCCTATGATCCGAACCAAGACCGCATAATCGACTTCCATGAATTCGTGGCCGGGCCACTCTCTGCGCGACCAGGCCGGGAAACACCAGCAAATGATTCGCTGCATCCAACGCGCTTGGTGAACGAGGGTGAGTATCATAATTTCGGCCTCGTCCGAGTCACGAAAACTACGTTGGATGTGACGGTTGTAGACGACGCAGGAAAGACGCGATTTTCTCACCGCCTGGCTGCCCAGTAACTCGCAGGTTCTCCCGTTGACCCCTTGCAATCCTTGCCGGTGGCCGGGTACGGTACACCGTCATTTTTTTGATACGGAGGGGAATGGGACATGCCAGGATTGATGCTAGCTGATGAGGTGTTTTCGAAAGCCGAAGCTGCGGCGGTGGCCGCCACGGGGCCTGATGAGAAGGCTCTGCAGATCGACTACTCTGCGTTAAAGACCAACGTTTGTGCCGCGTTGGGGGATCGAAAGGTCGCGCTTTGCCACATCAATAAATTCTTGCCGGAAGGCTATGAAGATCAAGGCCGATTCAATCTAGTGTTGCTGACAGCGGGCAACGTGCTGTTCGACATGGTCATCGGGGATTCCTATTTCCGGTACGATGTCGTGTCGGTCGGCCAGCTGGACAAGGTGCAGCTGATCGACGCGATGTGGGACAACCGGGAAAAGCGGCGTGAAGAACCGTTCTTGAGCCTGCGGTTGATGCATGGCGAAGAAGCACATTTGCTATTGGCGCTCGACGATGAAGAGCGTGCGAGCCTCTTACGGTTTGCCTCGGCGGTGACCGCTGCCCGTAATCCTGAGCGCTAAGCGGCCCTCTCTCAACCTGAGTCTCTACCCTGAACATCCCGCAGCCAATGCGGGATGTTCAGGGTGCCGTTCCCAACATCCTGCTAGATTTCTCCCGCGTTCACTTGCCGGACCCGCTCTGCTGGGACGCTGAGGGCGGCTAAGAGGTAGTCCTTCAATTCGGCGCTGAATGGCTGGACGGCAAGGGTTCGCTGCATGCACAGCAGCCAGGCATCGCGCTCCTCGTATCCGATGGGGAATCGCTTGTGCGCGCCGGGAATACTGATGGGCCCATACTGCTGCTGAAACAGCTTCGGGCCGCCGAGCCAGCCGCAGAGGAAGTACGTCAATTTCTTGCGCGACTCAGTGAGATCCGGCGGGTGCATGTCCCGGATGACCTTGGCCTCCGGCAGCGTATTCATGTTGACGTAAAACTCATCGACCAATTTGGTGATGCCTTCGAGCCCACCGGCCGCCTGGTAGGGAGTCATCTCGACGCGGTCTTCCTGCTCGTTTCCTGTCATATGAATCCTTTGTGACGTACACGGGGAACCCAGAGCTAGCCTTGTTGCTTGTGGGTCATTAAGGGGTCTAATCCCGTTGTTTCTTTCGTGACTGGTGGGAGGGTGTCAACTCTTTGTGCCTGAGAAGTCACCACGGAAGTGTGCCTTAGCCCCTGGTGTAGAAGGGCAGGCTGGTGACTGTCGCGTCGTGCTTCTTTCCGTTGATCTCGATTGAGAGGGCGGTATCGGGTTTGCTGAAGTCTCGAAGAGGAAAGCCGAACGCGATGACTGTGTTGAGCTGCGGTGAGTGGACGGCGCTGCTGATCCAGCCGACTTCGCGGTCGCCGCTGAAGAGTTTGGCACCCTTCGGCGGGATCGCCGCATCCTTCAAGACGAGCCCGACAAGGTGTCGCCGGACGTTACCGTAGGTGTCCATGCGGGCCACGACTTCCTGGCCGGGATAGCAACCTTTGCTGAGGCTGAACGCTTTGTCTTCCAGGTTCGCTTCCGGTGGGACGATTTCTTCGTTCAAATCGGGCCCTGCCTTCGGAATGCCGGCTTCTATCCGCAGAGCTTCTCGGGCGTGGGTTCCCACCGGTGTGATCCCGTATTTCGCCCCGGCGTCCAAGAGCGCGGTCCAAGCGGTCACAAGGCTGGTCGCGGGAAGTAAGATCTCGATATCAATTTCGCCTGTCTCCTCGGTGCGTAGGACCAAGGCATGGCTTCCACCGATCTGCGCAGTCACGAAATCGACCGGCTTCACATCCGTGACATCCACTCCGAACGTGGATTGGATGACGTGAGCGGCCTTGGGGCCGCTTACGAGCAGTAGGCCCCAACTCTCCGCGCAGTTCTCCATTTTGGCTTTGGTGCCGTACAGCAGAAACTTCCGGAGGGTTTGAACCGTCGTCTCGCCGATTTCCCCCACGTCTTCCAGCATGATGGCCTCCGTTTGTATGTACAAACGGAAGTAGGTGAGCATTTTCCCCTTGTGAGTCAGGAAACTGGAATAGCGGCCTTGCCCGGGCTTGAGCGGAAGAATATCGTTGCTGATGATGCTCTGGAGCCATTTGACACGGTCGTCGCCGGTCACACGGATCTTGCCGCGATGGGACAGGTCGGCGATCCCTACGCCTTGTCGCACGGCACGATGCTCCGCGGCCATGTCTCCGTAATGGGCCGGGACTTCCCATCCGGCGACTTCTTCAAACGAAGCGCCGAGCTGGGTGTGGTGGGTATGGAGGAGGGAATGTTTCATGGTGCAATGTTTAATGTTGAGTGTTTAATGTTGAATATAGGGGCTGGTCGCCAATTCAACATTCATCATTCAACACTCAACATTAGTTCCTCAACCAGCTCTCTCGTTCGTGCCGACATTTCGTTGCGGCTCACTATCTTATTGACCCCGAGTGCCTTGGCCCTGTTCCACGTGTCCACGTCTTCATGATTTGCATACGCGAGAACGGGAATGGTCTTGAGGCGCGGATCGGTCTTCAATGTCTCCAACGCCTGATAGGCATCGACGGTTCTGTCATTCATGTCGAGGAGCACCGCGGCCGGCTGTGTCGTCGAGGCTTTCTCCAGCACGTCCTGCTGCGCCCGCGCTTTCTCCAGTTTGTAGCCTTGGGGGAGCAGGGCGTCACGCACCTTGGTGTAGAAGAAGATATCGTTGATGCCGACGAGAATGGTCTTGGCCTTTGCTTGCTGGTTGTGCGCGTTCTGAATGGGCGGGTTTATGTGTTCCATATTCTCGCTTTCAGTTTAGTGAGCTGATCAGTCGGCCCAGCGATTTCTTGGCCAGAGCATATTTCGGATTCAGGGTCAGCGCCTGTTTGTACGAGTCGATCGCTTCCGTCCATTTTCCTTTGCGTTCATAGACACGGCCGAGGTTCAGGTGCGGGAACGCCGGGCTTTCGTACCGCTTGGCCTTCATCGCCCGCTGGAACCAGGTGATCGCCTCGTCGAGCTCGCCTTTCTCGATCAGGTACGCGCCGATATCGTTGTAGGGATTGCCGAAGGTCGGGTCCTGCGTGATGGCCTTGTGGCATTCCTCGATCGCCTCATCGAGCCGCCCCATAAAACTGTAGGTCCATCCCAAAAAGGTGTAGGCCTCGGCGGTCGGATGTGTCGCCAGTGACCGTTTGTACAAATTGACGGCTTCTTCCAGCTCGCCTTTCATCTGCCGTTCATAGGCTTGCTGAAAGAGCGTCCAGGCCTCGCGTTTGTCTTCTTCGTGGCCTTCGCCCTGTTCCAAAAAATCCTGGACGTCCATGGAGGTCTGTAAGAGCTAATGGCGTATGGCAAATGGCTTATAGCACGATAACGGATTCGCTTCACGCTTCTGCCATAGGCTATACGCTATATGCTCCCTTGCACTATTCTTGTTTTAACTTCTTCTTAATCAGCTCCGCGCCGTAGCGGCCGGACAACAACATGGAGCCGAAGGCGGGCCCCATTCTGGGTGTGCCGTACACGGCGGCGACAGCCAGACCGATCACGAAACAATTGGGATACACTTCGCCGGTCCGATCCATGACTTCTTCCTCGGAGCGCGAGACCCACATGGCGCCGTTTCCGGGAACCGGTTTATAGAGGTTGCGCTTGTGCAGCAGTTCCACGACGACGGCGTCATGGCCGGTGGCGTCCACCACGATCTTGCTTTCCAGGGCGATGGGATCGACATGGATCATATCATGGCCGGCCATCTCCGCCGTGGTGTTGTTCACGACGATCCCTTCGAGGATGCCGTCTTTTCTCAAGATCAGATCGACCACACGGGTCAGGTTCAGCACCTTCGCGCCTCCGCGATAGGCGGCGGCCACCAGTGCACCGGTCGCGTGGGGAGGATCGACCATGTACATCCCTTCGCATTCTTTGATCTTTTTGCAGGGCACGCCGATTTCTTCGAGAATCTCATTGGCCGGTTCGCAGATCGTGGCCTTGTTCATCAAATAGCCGCCATGCCAGAAACCGCCGCCGAGCGCGAGACTCTGTTCGACGACGAGCGTGCGGAAGCCCATCTTCGCCAGATCATGTGCGCAGATAAGCCCGGACGGCCCCGCGCCGACGATAATCACGTCGCTTTCAATCAGTTGATCGAACTCTTTGTAGTATTCCCGCGCGATCTGCCTGGTAATGTCACGTTCTCGTAATGGCGCTGGTCGTGGTTTAGCCATGTGGCACCTTTGCAATGATGAATGTTTAATGTTGAATGTTGAATTTCGGCGTTCGAGATTTCTGGGATGTCTTTACGATTGCGGTCAGTATTCGAATAAGTTCCTCAGCCTCCCGCAAGCGAGGCAAAACATTGTTTGTGGGGGGCGCCCCTGAGTCTTGAACCAATCGAAGCCAATAATGACTCTCGCGTGCCTCCTTTGAAGCAATACCCATTTTGGCAGCAAAGTCAGCTCGGCTCACACCACACTGCGCCTCCTGGATATTGGCCCCGATACTTGTCCCGCATCGAAGCAGCTGACTTGCGATCTCATGCTCCTGTTGTTTTCTGAGCATTTTTGCAAGCTGGATTACATTGAGGGCGAAGGCGTAGCTTTTGTCTGCGATGACATTGTTCGTCTTCTTGTCCCTGGTCACGGTCATTCAACATTCAAAATTCAACATTCAGCTAGCGGTAAATTTCTGCCCCGCTCTTTTTGAACTCTTCCGCTTTTTCTTTCATCCCGATTTGGATCGCGTGCTGCTCATTGACCTGTTTGCTCGCCGCGTAGTCGCGCACGTCCTGCGTGATCTTCATGGAGCAGAAATGCGGGCCGCACATCGAACAGAAGTGCGACACTTTCGCGGCATTGTTCGGGAGCGTCGCGTCGTGGAACTGTTGCGCGGTGTCGGGGTCGAGCGACAGGTTAAATTGATCCTCCCAGCGGAATTCGAAGCGGGCTTTCGAGAGCGCGTTGTCTCGGATCTGCGCGCCCGGATGTCCCTTGGCCAGATCCGCGGCATGGGCCGCGATTTTATAGGTGACGACCCCTGCCTTCACATCTTCCCGGTCAGGCAGGCCGAGATGCTCTTTCGGCGTGACGTAGCAGAGCATCGCACAGCCGTACCAGCCGATCATCGCGGCGCCGATGCCGGACGTAATGTGGTCGTAGCCGGGCGCGATGTCGGTGGTCAACGGCCCGAGTGTATAGAAGGGGGCTTCATGACAGGCCTTCAACTGCTTTTCCATGTTGACCTGGATCATATGCATAGGGACGTGACCGGGGCCTTCGATCATCACCTGCACGTCATGGCGCCAGGCGATTGTGGTCAGTTCGCCCAACGTGTCGAGTTCGGCGAATTGCGCCTCGTCGTTGGCATCGGCGATCGAGCCGGGCCGGAGTCCGTCGCCCAGGCTAAAGGCCACGTCATAGGCCTTCATGATCTCGCAGATTTCCTCAAAGTGGGTGTAGGCAAAGTTTTCCTGATGGTGGGCCAAGCACCACTTCGCGTGGATTGACCCGCCGCGGGAGACAATGCCGGTCATCCGCTTGGCGGTCATGGGCACGTAAGCCAGCTTCACACCCGCATGGATCGTGAAATAGTCCACGCCCTGCTCAGCCTGTTCGATCAGGGTGTCACGGAAGATGTCCCAGGTCAGGTCTTCGGCCTTCCCGTTGACTTTCTCCAGCGCCTGATAGATCGGCACGGTGCCGATGGGGACCGGCGAGTTGCGGATGATCCATTCCCGTGTCTCGTGAATATTCTTGCCGGTCGAGAGATCCATCACCGTGTCAGCGCCCCAGCGGATCGACCAGATCATCTTCTCGACTTCCTCTTCGATGGACGAGGCGACGGCGGAGTTGCCGATGTTCGAATTGATCTTCACCAGGAAGTTGCGGCCGATGATCATCGGCTCGCTTTCGGGATGGTTGATGTTCGAGGGGATGATCGCGCGGCCGCGGGCCACTTCGTCGCGTACGAACTCCGGGGTAATCACGGAGGGAATGCCGGCGCCCCAGGAAAAGCCCGGGTGTTGCGCTGTTCCGCCGCCGTGGCCGTTGCGTGAGGCCAGTTCACGGGCAACGGCGCGCGACTGGTTTTCGCGGATGGCAATGAATTCCATTTCCGGCGTCACGAAGCCTTTGCGCGCGTAGTGCAGCTGGGTCACATTGCTGCCCGGCTTCGCCCGCAGGGGGTTGCGGATGTGTTGAAAACGGAGCCCTGCGAGTTTCGGATCGGCAGCGCGCATACGACCATACATGGACGTGACGGCCGGAAGTTCTTCCACGTCCTGCCGGCTCAGGACCCAGGAACGCCGCAAGGGGGGAAGTCCCTGGCGCACGTCGATCGTGACGGCGGGGTCGGTAAAGGGGCCTGACGTGTCATAGACGGTTACCGGTTCGTTTGGTGTCGGCGCCCCGCCGTTCATCGATTTCGTCGGGGTGAGGGTGATCTCGCGCATAGGGACACGGACGCCCTCGTTGGCACCGCCGACATAGACTTTGCGGGATGCGGGGAACGGGGTGGTGCTTAATCCAGACGTTGGAATCCCGTCCCCGTTTCCATTGACCGATCCGTTTGCCTTGGTGTGGATATCCATACGGAAATCCTTTCTCTTAATGAGCGATCAACTCCTAGCCGTCAGCTGTCAGCCACGCACTCCGCTGATGGCCCGTCTCAACAATAAAAAAGCCGCACCCCGTTCGAGGGTACGGCTGAATCCTCACAGTATCCGCTGCATTCCGGCTTCCCTACGCTGGTATTACCCAGGTCAGGTTGTGAGGGTCGTCCGATCGCTCGGACTCTCAGCCGCTGGGGCTCCCCTAGCTATTGGGGTGAATCATATGCTCCACAACAAAATGAAGTCAATCGGCCATTAGACCTATCGTCCGCCACGCCCTTTCAGGTGAGCGGTTTCCGAGTGTAGGGCTTCTTCCCTTGGGTGGTTTATTGAATGTGCGGGAGGGCTATCGTAGAATGAGGCTCCGTTATTCGTGCGAGGGATGTGAGATGATCAGTACGACCGTACCGAGACCGATTGCCGACTACCAGCCGCTGTCAGTGGAGGAACTATTTTCACGGACGGCTGCTGCCAAGCAGGTTCTTGGTGATCGGGTGATGATACTTGGCCATAACTACCAGCGTGATGAAGTGATCCAGCATGCCGACTTTCGCGGCGACTCACTGTTGCTGGCCAAACTGGCTGCCGCCCGGTCCGAGCGGCCCTACATCGTGTTTTGCGGCGTGCATTTCATGGCGGAAACGGCGGATATCCTCAGCCGGTCGAATCAGACGGTGATCCTGCCGGATATGGCCGCCGGCTGTTCGATGGCGGACATGGCGGCGATCGAACAGGTCGATGAATGTTGGGAGGCGCTGGGGCGTGTCATCCCGGTCGAAGAGATGGTCATGCCGGCGGTCTATGTGAACTCCGCGGCGGTACTCAAGGCCTTTTGTGGCGAACACGGCGGCATCACCTGTACATCTTCCAACGCCAAGGCGGTCATCGAATGGTCTTGGGCTAGGCGCGAAAAGATCTTGTTTTTTCCGGATGAACATTTGGGTCGCAACACGGCAAATAAGATGGGTATCCCCCGTGACGAAATGATCGTCTGGGATCCTTTTCAGCCGAACGGCGGGAATACACGGGAGGCTATCAGACGAGCCAAGCTCATTCTCTGGAAAGGCCATTGCAGCGTTCATCAGATGTTCCAGCCGGTGCACGTCGACAATTTTCGTAAACAGTATCCGGAGGGCAAGGTCATCGTGCATCCGGAGTGTCACGAACACGTCGTCAACAAGGCCGACCTGATCGGCTCGACGGAGTTCATCATCCGGACGGTGACCGCTGCGCCGGCCGGCACGGTCTGGGCGGTTGGGACTGAGTTGAATCTCGTGAATCGTCTCAAGCACGAGCTCACCGACAAGAAAGTGTTTTTCCTCTCCTCGACGGTCTGCCAGTGCGCCACCATGTTTCGGATCGACGCCGCACACCTCTGCTGGGCCATGGAGAATCTGGCCGACGGCCACGTCGTCAACCATATCGTCGTTCCGGAGGACGATAAGCAGTGGGCGAAGGTGGCACTGGACCGGATGATGGCGATCAGCTGATCCTAGTTTTGAATTGTGAATGTTTAATGTTAAATTTCGGACCGGACCAGTCTCGACATTCACCATTCATCATTCAACATTCATAATTCAGGACAATGGACTACAAATCGACGCTGAATTTGCCCAAGACCGACTTCCCGATGAAGGCCAATCTGCCGCAGCGGGAGCCGGAGCTGCTCGCCTGGTGGGAAGAGCAGAAACTCTATGAGCAGATTCAAGAGGCGGGCAAGGGGCGGCCACGGTACGTCTTGCATGACGGCCCTCCTTACGCCAACGGCCGCATCCACATCGGCCATGCCCTGAATAAAATCCTTAAAGACATCATCGTGAAATCCAAGACGATGGCGGGCTATCACGCGCCGTACGTGCCGGGATGGGACTGCCACGGGCTGCCGATCGAACACCAAGTCATGAAGGAGCTGGGTGAAAAGAAAAAAGATTTGGATGTCTCGGCGATCCGCAAACTCTGCCGGGACTATGCCGAGAAATACGTAAAGATTCAGCGGGAAGAATTTCAACGGCTCGGCGTGCTCGGCGAATGGCAGAATCCGTATCTCACGATGACCCCGGCCTATGAAGCCACGATCATCCGTGAGTTTGGATCGTTTGTCGAACGTGGCGGCGTCTATAAAGGCTTGAAGCCGGTTCTGTGGTGCACGCAGGATCAGACGGCGCTGGCTGAAGCTGAGGTGGAATACGACAACCATACGTCACCGTCCATCTATGTCAGGTTTCCGGTGGTGACGTCCCCTACGGCGCTTGGGCATGCCTTCCCTGGCATCTCGTTTCCCGCCGACATCACATTGGTCTCCATCGTCATTTGGACGACGACGCCATGGACGTTGCCGGCCAATCAAGCCGTCTGTCTGCATCGCGATATTGAGTACGCGTTCGTCCAAGTCGGAAATGAGCTGTTGATCGTGGCGGAAAAGCTGCTGGACAGTGTCACCAAGGCGTGCCACCTCGACGGCTATCGTGTTGTCGGAGTAAAAAAAGGGGGAGAAGGGTTCGAAGGGTTGGAAACGCAGCGCCCCCTCTCCACCGGATTGTCGCCGGTCTTATTGGGCGATTTCGTGACGCTTGATCAGGGGACTGGCTGTGTGCACATCGCGCCTGGCCACGGGATGGAGGACTACATTCTTGTCCTCGATCACAATGCCAAGGCTTCGGCGGGAGAACGGCTCGAGATCCTTGCGCCGGTCGACAACGGTGGGCGGTTCACGGAGACGGTCAAAGAATTCTCCGGCCAGCATGTCTTCAAGGCGAATCCGAAGATTGTGGACTATCTGCAGGCCAACGGACGGTTGTTGGGGCATGGCTCGTTGAGCCATTCCTATCCCCATTGCTGGCGCTGTAAGAGCCCGGTCATCTTTCGGGCCACGGAACAGTGGTTCGTATCGATGGAGACGAACGAGCTGCGCCGGGAGGCGTTGGCGGAAATCGAGCGAGTGCGGTGGATTCCCGCCTACGGTCGTGACCGGATCAACGGCATGATCGAAAATCGGCCGGACTGGTGCCTTTCGCGCCAGCGAGTCTGGGGTGTGCCGATCCCCGGCTTCACTTGTGCTGGATGTCGGACTGTGCTGGCTGACCCGAACATCATCGAACATATTGCCGGTCTCGTCGAGTCACATGGGGCGGGCGTGTGGTTTGAACGAACGGCGTCGGATTTGCTTCCTGCAGGAACCGCTTGTTCAAAGTGCGGCGGGACGGCCTTTGAGAAGGAACGGGATATTCTCGATGTGTGGTTCGAATCCGGTGTGAGCTATGCCGCGGTGTTGAAGCCGAGGACATGGTGGCCGGCCGATCTGTATCTCGAAGGGTCCGACCAACATCGTGGCTGGTTTCACAGCGCGTTGCTGGCAGGGGTCACGACGGATCGGCGCGCGCCCTATAAGGCGGTGCTGACGCACGGATTCGTGGTGGACGGCCAGGGTAAGAAGATGTCGAAGTCAGCCGGCAACGTGGTGGCGCCGCAAGATGTCATCAAACAGTCGGGGGCGGAAATTCTCCGGCTCTGGGTGGCGGCGCAGGATTACCGGGAAGACCTGCGCATCTCGCAGGAGATCCTGACCCATCTGATTGAAGCCTATCGGAAGATCCGCAACACCTGTCGATTCTTATTGAGCAATCTGTACGATTTCGATCCGGGGACACACCGTGTGTCGTATGCGCAACTGCCGGAACTCGATCGCTGGGCGCTGGCACGTCTGGGGGACCTGATTCCCAGAGTGAAGCAGGCATACGAAGACTGCGAGTTTCACACCATCTTTCACGCGTTGAACAATTTCTGCTCGGTGGATCTTAGCTCGGTCTATCTTGATATCTTGAAGGACCGACTCTATACGTTTCGCGCGGATTCACCGCTGCGCCGCGGGTCGCAGACGGTGTTTTTCGAGATTGCGACCGCGCTGACCAAGTTGATGGCGCCGGTGTTGAGTTTTACCGCCGAAGAAATCTGGCGGACGCTTTCGGCGCAGATGCCCGGTTTCTCAACAGCCAAGAGTGTCCACCTGGCGGCGTTTCCTGAAGTCGATCCTCTCTGGATCGATCCCCAGCTTGCCGCGAGATGGGAGCGTCTACTCGAGCTCAGGGAAAGGGTTCAGGGATCCTTGGAGCTTAGTAGAAGCAACAAGACAATTGGCTCGTCACTAGAGGCTTCTGTTACTATTCGTTGTGTGCCCAGTATGCACACCTTTGTTAAGGCATATGAGAAGGAATTGCCAAGTCTCTTCATCGTTTCCCAGGTTACGCTAATTGAAGACCACTATCTTTCATCGGATATGGAGATGGTTTTGGAGATCTCTCGTGCAGCGGGCCAAAAGTGTGAGCGATGCTGGAACTACCGGGAGGCGGTGGGCAAGGACGCCGAGCATCCGACGCTGTGTGATCGGTGCCTGGAGGCCATTCGTTGAACGTCTCCCTGCTGCGCAATTTCCTCTTGGCCTCCCTCACCGGCGTCGTGATAGCGGTAGACCAAGTCACCAAACTGTACATCATGCAGACGATGCGGCTGCATGAGTCCATTCCCATCATCCCCAATCTCTTCAGCTTGACGTATATCAGAAATCCTGGCGCGGCGTTCGGTCTCCTGGCGAGCAGCAGCAACACCTTTCGCATGGTGTTCTTTGGGCTGACGTCGATTTTTGCGCTCGGATTGCTGGGCACGATCCTGCTCCGGATGCCGGAGCACGAATGGATGGGCCGCCTCAGCGTCGCGGGGATTTTGGGTGGAGCGATCGGGAACCTGATCGACCGCCTACGGTACGGGGAAGTGATCGACTTTCTCGACGTCTATTTCGAGGGTTACCACTGGCCGGCGTTCAATGTTGCAGACTCCGCCATCACCGTTGGCGTGACCTTCCTCATCATCCACTTCATGTTCGAGAAGAAAGAAGATCCACCTGAAACGTCGCCGGTCTCGTAATAAGAACAGTGCTAAGTGCTGAGTTCTGAGTGCTGAATTAAGGAGTTGAACTCAGTACTCGGTACCTAGCACTCAGCACTTACAATTACGCCGGCATCGGCACGATAAACCCGCCCTTCTCCTTCACCTGCTTTTGCTGTTCCGCCGAGAACATAAAGAGCGGTTCGCTGTGGCAAAACTGACATTCCTTGGTGGTGATGGTCGCCGTCGGCTCGCCGATACTGATGAGATATTCCTTGGCCAACTTCAGCGCCGTGGCTTCGTCCGTGGTCATCACGTCGAAGTGAATACGCCCCTTCTTACCGGTCACCCAGGTGTCGTAGACATGAATCGTATCGGAGGCCATTCCAAATACTCCTTTCAATGGAAGATCAAGAGTACGACAACGCCGAGCATAATACGGTAGTAGGCGAAGACCCGCAAGGTGTGCCGTTGGACGTAGGTCAGAAAAACGGCGATGACGGCCCAGGCGACCAAGAACGACACGAGCATGCCGATGCCAAGGGCCAGAAAGTCCTGCTCGGTAAAGGTCGCTTTGGCTTTCCAGGTTTCATAGACCGTCGCGGCGATGATGGTGGGGAGGGCAAGAAAGAACGAATACTCCGTTGCCACTTTCCGATCAAGTCCCACCAACAAGCCCCCAATAATTGTTGAGCCTGATCGCGACATGCCAGGGATCAACGAGGCGCACTGGGCCAGGCCGACCCAGACAGCGTGCCGGGGAGAGACCTGTTCGAGGCTCATAACGCGACTCGTTCGTCTGGTGGCTTCGACGGCAAGAATGATGATGCCGCCCAAGATAGAGGTTGCGGCCACGGTGTGTGGTGTGAACAGGTGAGATTTGATCCAGCCATGCGCCAACAAGCCGACCAACGCGGCCGGCAGAAAAGCCAGGCCCAGGCCGAGGATGAACCAAAGATTGGGGTGGGCCTTCGTGGACGCGGCCAGGCAGGCAGTCCAGGTCGGGTGCCGGCCCTGTTGCACAAATGATCGGAACTCCGCCTGTTCCTGTCGGGCGCCGGATAGCAGACGTCCGATCTTTTCACGCTCGAAGACAATGACGGCGAGAATAGCCCCCAGTTGGATGGAAATTTCCGCATTCGCCGCCGCGTCGCCGGTGAAACCGAACGCATGGCCGGCCAGGATAAGATGCCCGGTGGAGGAGACGGGGAGGAATTCCGTCAAACCTTCAACGATGCCGAGAATGATGGCAAGGGCGGGCCCCCATTCGTTCACATCTGCTCCATCGAG
Source organism: Nitrospira sp. (assembly GCA_016873455.1). Lineage (GTDB taxonomy): Bacteria > Nitrospirota > Nitrospiria > Nitrospirales > Nitrospiraceae > Nitrospira_D. The sequence continues at coordinate 46,295 of VGXE01000008.1, forward strand.
TGAGGTTGAATGCTGATATGCGAGAGCGTGACGAGCGATCATCACAGAGGAGTCAAGATCCGTCAAGCGTCGGATCAATTGCCGTCGACGTGGCTTCGACCAAGAGGCCTGCACAAGTGCAAATGTATTGACAAAGATCGAGGGCTGGCATACATCAATTAACAAAGTCGGCAGATGGGTGTGATTGTGTGCGGCCCGTGGATCGGAGCTGATCACGTGGAGTGTAAGCCGGGGTATTTCATCAAGCGTGTGAACGAGGGGAGGGTCGTATGAGGCGGGAGTGGATGGCGGCGATGTTGGCTGGTGTGGTGATGACGACCGGATGCGTGTCCAACTCCAAGTACCAAGAAGCCTTGACGGAGGCCGATACGGTCCGGGAGGAGCTGGACAAGGCTCGTCAGCAGAAGAGTGCCATGGAGCAGCAGATCCGCACCCTGAAAGAACTGAATGTGAAGTTAAGCAACGACGCACAGGGTGCGCGCGATGAGATGCAACGCATCGAGCATGGGCGGGACAAGGAGCGTGGCTCCGTCGAGGGGCGGACAAAGGACTTGGAAGAGAAGCTCAAAGCCCTGTCGGCTCAGAATCGTAGCGTGCTACAGGAATATCAGGATGTGAAGCGGTACAATGATACGCTCAAGTCGCTGGTGGCCCGATATCAAAAGGAACTCAAAGATAGGTCTCCGGCTGTCCCTGCGACGCTGGTGCCCTCAGGATCTCTTTCGGCTCCGTCGGTGGCGCCGCCGGCTCCCGCCTCCGGCTCCTCGGCTATGAACATCAACAAAGCCTCGGCGAACGACTTGGTCCTGCTCTTGGGGTTGAAGCAAGACGAAGCTGATCGGCTCATCAGCAATCGGCCGTATCGCGTGAAGGGGGAGCTGGTGGCGAAAAACGTGCTGCCAAAGGAAACGTTCGACTTGATCAAGGATCGAATCTCCGTCAGCCAATAAACCGGGTCCGCGAATCGGGTGAGGATAAACGGGCCGCTCTCCGAAAGGAGGGCGGCCCGTTTGCATTTGGAGCATCAGGCGCAACAGCGGCTCACGTACTGGAAAGGATGTCACCCAGCGAGCGGAAGCCAAGTCTAAGCCCTCGACAGACTTCGACTTGCCGGTCGAACCGATTCTTCGTGCGGATCATCCTTCCCAAAGTTCCGAACCCTACACGTCCCCAGGCGGCCAGATGGAACACCGACAGAGGATAATCGGTGCCGAAGAGGAGGCGATCATGGAGGTCGGGGTAGTGTCGCAGATAGAGGAGCATCCGCAGACGGTTGGGCAGGGTCAGCGCGGAGATGTCGCAGTAGAAGTTGGGATAACGGTTTACAAGGTCCCGTAACGTCGGAATGAACTTCTCGTAGAAGATGAGTCCGTAGCTGCATGCGTGGGCGGCAATGACGGTGGCTCCTTCATCCAACGCGACTTGCAACCGATCCGGATCACCGACCGATTGGTCCTTGCCGATGAGACTGAACTCGTAGCCGACGTGGCTCAAGAACGGCAGCTTCCGTTCGGCCAGTGCACGGTAGAACGGCTTGTAACGGGGATCGGCAGGATTGAAGTGCTGGGCGTTCGGAAGCGCTTTCACCAGTACGCCACCGGCATCGGCCACGCGATGCACCTCGTCGACGGCGTCTTCGCGTTGCGGATTGATCGAGGGACCGGCGAGAAACAAGTCGGGATAGGACTTGGCCGTGTTCAGTACGTAATCGTTACTGATCAGGAATTCCGTGTGTTGCCGGTTGAGCAGGCCGGTCTGATCGTAGAACCCGTCCATGCCGAGCAATACAACCTTCTGCACGTATTCGGAGGCGCGCAGTTCCGTCATGAGATGCTCAAGGTAGCGGGCATTCGTTTCGCGCGGGTGTGCGGGCGACAGGTCGTGTTTCCAGAGCAAGAAACGAAAGAGGGGGCTCCTGAGCATCTTCGGTGAGATGAAACAGCCGTTGTCGCCGTCCGGCAATGCCGCCAAATGCACATGGCAGTCGATCAATGTTTTATTACGAGGTGCTCCGGTCTCCGTCGTCATACGGTGTCCAAGGTCACTCCTGTAGTTTCAGAAGGACTCAGGACTGAGGACTGAGTCAGAAGCCACGAGCTTCAATCTCTGACCTCTTTCCAAAACACTCAGTCCACAGTCCTCATGACTCAGCCCTACAGGATGCGTCACGTTTCACGCGGTGCGAGCTTCTCGAGAGCGATTCGTTTGATCCCGCGCAAGTCCAGTTTGCCGGTGCCGAGCACCGGTAAGGCCTCGACTTTGACAAACTGCTGTTTCCCGGGAATGAAGAGATTGGGCAGGCCGCTGGTTGATACCTTGTCTAGGATGGCGGGGATGCGGGATTCGTCCAGCGTGTGAAGCACCGCAAGGCGTTCGCCTTTTTTCTCGTCCGGAATGCCGGTGACGGCGAAGACCTGCGTGTCGGCTTCGGCCGCTTGGTGCAGAGCCTCTTCGACCTTGCCGTGCGGGACCATTTCGCCGCCGATTTTGGAAAAGCGCGAGAGGCGGTCGGTGATTGTGAGAAATCCGTCGTCATCGAGGGCCGCAATGTCGCCGGTGACGTACCAGCCGTCGCGCATGGCCTGCGCGGTGAGATCTTCGCGGCCGAGATACCCAGTCATGACGTTCGGTCCCTTCACCAACAGCATGCCGGCTTGGCCGGGCGGAAGGACGGCCCAGGTATCGGGATCGACAATACGGACTGTGACGCCGGGAAAGGGTTGCCCCACCGTGCCACGGCGCGACGCCACTTGGTAAAAGCCTGATGCGCGGAAGTCGGGGCAGTTGGCCGAAATCACCGGCGCGCATTCTGTGACGCCGTAGCCTTCAACCGGGGCGATACCGAATTTGTCCTGAAAGGCCTGGAGAAGACGCATCGGCAGTTTTTCCGCGCCGGTGATGACCACGCGAAGGTTACTGAATTGCTCCGGCGTACAACGGCGGTAGTAAAGCTGGAGAAAGGTCGGGGTCGTGACCATGAGAGAAATCCTGTATCGGTCGCTGAGGTCGCCGATAGCGGCGGCATCGAGGGGGGTCGGGTGAAAGACCACACCGGCGTTGTATCGGGTGAAGAACCACAGCAACATGTACCCAAACGAATGGAAGAACGGAAGAATGCCGAGGGCGCGATCGGCCTGTCCGATGTGGATGACTTGCGCGGCCCCCTCGACATTCGAATTGATGCTGAAGTGGGAGAGCATCACACCCTTCGGCTCGCCGGTGCTTCCGCTGCTGAAAATGATTGTCGCCAGATCGTCCATGGTCGTTTGGCGGATCTGGCCACACGACCGTTCGATGAGGCGAATCGGAGCCAAGACGGCCAGGAGTGCCGCAGAGAGCTTCGTGCCAGTGGTGATAGTTTTGGCGATGTCATCAAGCCAGAGGACGGTGACGCCCTGTGGCAGATCGAGCTTGGCTTTTTCGACGAAGAGCCGGCTCGTCAGGACAGTCTTGAGCGAGGCAATCCTAACGGCCGATTCGAGTCCCGCCCGGCCTACGGTGTAGTTCAAGTTCACACTGGTCTTGCCTGACAAGGCGGCCGCCACATTGACCAATGCGCCTGCGACGCTGGGCGGCAGGAGCAACCCGACATTCTGTTGGCCTTCCCAGTGCGGCTGGAGCGTGCGCGCCAAGACGATGGTGCCGATCAAGGCTTGAAGGCCTGAGACATTGGGACGGGACGCATCGGCCATGGCAAACGTGAACGGGTGCCGGCGCCATGCTTTGAGGACGGGGCGGTGCAACGGTTCCTGGTCCAATTTCCGCTCATGCCAGGCGGTTTCCCCCAATTCACGCACCAGACGGCGCAACTCGTGCGCCGGGGTATCCGACGGTTGTGGTGATCCGAATGACACCGTGACCGGATAAGGCATACGCTCCGGTCGTTTGGTAATGAATCGGCCGCGTGAGAAACTGAAGATGCTGCCCCAGATGCGGTCGAGGTGTACGGGAATCACCGGCGCCGTTCGGCCCTTCACGATGCGCTCGAACCCGCGCCGGAAGGGGAGGAGTGTGCCGGTTCTGGTGATCTGGCCTTCAGGGAAGATACAGACCAGTCCCCCCTCGTCGAGTGCCTGCCCCGCACTGCGCAAGGCTTTGAGAATCACACGGGGACCGCCGGAGGAGGAAATCGGAATGACCTGCATCACCGTCATCAGCCATTTGAATAACGGATGTGTGGCATAGGCGGTATCGACGACAAATCGAATGGGACGATCGACGGCGGCCATCAGCAGGAAGCCGTCGACGAACGACATATGGTTCGGGACGAGGAGGGCGCCTCCGGCCTGTGGTAGGTGATGCTGGCCGACGATACGGAGGCGATACAGGGTATTGGTCAGGATCACCAGCACCAAGCGGACGAGGGTGTCCGGCAACAGCCAGATTGCCCACAACATCCCGGCCATGGTCATTGCGGCTGTGGCCAAGAAGATTCCGGCCGTCGAGAGCCCGGCATGGGCCAGTGAGCCACCGGCGAGTGATCCCAATAGGATCCCGGTGAAGACGCAGGTGTTGGAGAACGAGATGACGGCGCCACGCCGGTCCGGCGGTGATTTCCATTGTAGGATGGCATTCAACGAGACAAAGATGAACGCGCTGGAGATCCCGAGCATGCCCATCAGCAGGAATGTGCCCGTCAAGAATGGGGTCAGAAGACCGAGGAAAAGCAGTGAGAGAAAGACGCCGATCGCACCCAGCGGAATGAGTCCATACTCGACTCGATTTCGTGACAAGCGACCGACCAGCATCGCGCCGATTGCGATCCCGACCGACAAGATGGTGAGCGGGAGCCCCGACGCGGCATCGGACAGGTGCAAGACGGCCTTGGCGTAGACGACGACATTTTGTCCAAAGAGGCTGGCGATCGTCCAAAAACAGATTTCCATAGGAATCGCCATGCGCAACAATCGTTCAGTGCAAATCGCCTCCCATGCGCAGCGGACTGTGGAGGCCACACCTCCGGCTGAACGGGCTGGGGGTACGTGAGGGATGGTCATGGCTGTGACAAGGCCAATGACTGAAAGAGCAGTCAATGCGGACGGGGCAAGCCAGGTCTGGTCTCCGGCGGCTTGCAGGAGAAACCCGCCGGCAGCGGTGCCGGTGAGGATGGCGGCAAAGGTCCACACTTCCAAAAGGCCATTGCCGGCGGCGAGGCGCTCGTGAGGAATCAATTCGGGGAGGATGCCGTATTTCGACGGGCTGAAGAGTGCGCTGTGCACCCCCATTCCGCAGAGGACGATCAAGGGGAAAAACCCTCCGGCAGGATTCATCCAGAGCGCGACCGTCCCGGCGCCCATCAGCAGCACTTCGACCACTTTGACGGCGATAATAACCGTCCGTTTGCTCAGCCGATCCGCCAGCGTGCCGCCGACAAGAGACAACAGCATCAGGGGCAGCGTGAAGATCACGAACGCGATGGCTGTTTGCGTCTGGGCGGCCGTTTCCAGTTCTGGCCCCGGCGCCATGCCTGCCGTTGCCTGCCGGATAGCCAGCAGGGCAACCATGAGCTTCCAGGCGTTGTCGTTGAACGCCCCGCAGAACTGGGCGATCAAGAGGCCACGGAGGGGATGAATAGATTTTGTCGTCATTGGAAGAGCGGGAAGATCTGTTTCCGTTCCACGCGAATATGGAGGAATCAGCGTCAAAGGTCAAAGAGAAGCATCATGCGGGACTACGGACGATCGGCACAGTAAACGAAAACCGGCTGCCCTGGCCGAGGGTGCTCTCGACCCTCATTGTGCCACCGTGCAGTTCGACCAGGTTCTTGGCGATGGCCAGCCCCAATCCAGCCCCGCGAGCTTCCACGGGCGCTGACTCACTCCAATAGAATTTGTCGAAGACCCTTTCAATATCATGCGGAGGAATGCCGTTCCCGCTGTCAGTGACACTCACTTCGACATGCCCGCCATCGCGCACGTGCCCTTCAACCTGGATGGTTCCCTCTTGCGGCGTGAACTTGATGGCATTGTGGACGAGATTGATCAGGACTCGACTCAGCTTGTCGCCATCGCCGATGACCATCGGCAGGGCCTGAGGAAAGACTGTCCGAAGGACGATGGACTTTTGACTCGCGGCAGCCTGATAGCTCTCCACGACTTCCTCCGCTACCTCCCATAAGGCGACCGGCGCCAAGGTGAGTTCCAGGCGGCCTGCTTCGATCTTGGAGAGATCCAACAGCTCGTTGATCATGCGGGTGAGCCGGTCGACGTTGTGCTTGACCCGATCCAGAGAATAGGTTTGTTTCTGCGTCAATGCGCCGGCCAGGCCGTCGAGCAGATTCTCGACATAGCCCTTGATGGAGGTCATCGGTGTGCGCAGTTCGTGCGACACGATGGACACGAACTGTGATTTCAAATGGTCCAGTTCTTTCAGTTTGTCATTGGCGGCTTGGAGTTCACTGGTTCGTTGGTGTACCCGCTGTTCGAGCGTTCGGTTCAGCTGCTCAAGTTCCTGATAGGCCTGTTTCACCGCGAGGTCCCGTTCTCGTAACGAGTCGGTCATCTGGCTGAAGACCGTCGTCAGCTGTCCCACTTCGTCTCGTGTCATCGGCGCGACGGAGGCGGTCAGATCTCCCCCTGCCACTCGTCTGGTCACCTCAACCAGCTTTTTAAGCGGTGTGGTGATCCGGCGGGTCAGCAACACTGCCGCGAAGATGCCGCTCAGGATCACCGTGATGGTGATGACGATGACGTTGCCGATCATTCTGCTCAGCGCGTCGTTCATCTGCGTGCCGGTCAGCCCGATCTGGACGACTCCGTAGATGCGGGGCGAGGGTTTTCCCTCGACTACAGACTCTCCCTGAGATTCTTCGGATTCGGCAGAGAATAACGAGAAGGGAGTCTGGTGTTCGTCCCCCCGACGGACCGGCACGGCGAAATCATAGAGCGCTTCGCCTTTTTCGCGGTCTGCCGCGGTAAACGGCGTGATGGTCACGTCATGGGTGTCGGTTCTGAAGAGCGATTCGGCGATAGCCTGGTTCGGATACACGTTGCGCTTGCTCTTGACGGCCAGCCGGGTTCCGTCTGGTCCCGTGAAGACGACGTACATGCTCTCGTCGACGTCCATGACGCCGGCGATCAGCTGGTCAAACGAAACGAGATCCTTGGCGACCAATCCATACCGGCTATTGTGCGCCAGGTTTTTTGCCAGAATGCTCCCTGAACTGATCAGGGCGCGGGTCATTGCATCGGATTGCTGCCGGATAAAATACCAGCTAAGGCCGGAACAGACGGCGATAATGACGAGGCTGATGAACAAGACGAACTTCGTCCGTAAACCGATGAATGCTGAGGACGGGGGATAGGTCTTGTGTCCGTTCGTCATGCCGCCTCCGGTCAGTAGACCTCATCAACGAGGCTTTGGAGCGCCAGTGGAATGGCGATTCCCAGGTATTCGGCTGTTCCCAAATTCACGGCCATGCGTTGCTTCGGGTGAAACGCTCTTGGCGGGGGGACCGTTGAACCGGCCAGGATCGTGTGTGCCACGTGGGCTGCCTCTCTTCCGATATCAGCCGAGTCGATCCAGAAGCTGATCAGGGCGCCTCGGCGGGAGAATTCCGGGTCGAACCCGATGACCGGCACATGCCGGTCGAAGGCGGCACGCAAGAGGAACGTGAAGGACTCGTCAGTCAAGACCGTGCTGTCGGAGAGGAGCCATAGGGCGTCCACGTCTGAGAGCAATTCTCTCAACGCCGTGGGTACTTGTTCCGCGGTCCGCACTTGACGGTCGATGAACGTGATGCCGAGTTGTCTCGCCTGGCTGATCGCGTCCGCCGGCAGTGGAGCCGTTTTCTCCGGATCGTACAGGTACCCGATGCGTTTCAGATTCGGCATGAGCGTGCGCATCGTGGTGAGCTGTTGCCCAATAGGGGGTTTCACGGAGACTCCCATCATGTTAGGAGCTTTGAGATCATACTTGGCCGGATGGAGGACCATGGTGTAGACGACGGGGATATCGAAGATTTCAAGTCTTGCCGTGATTGCCGCCCTCGATCCTACCGCCAGCACGAGATCGGCGCCCGAGGCGCGGATCTTTCCGGCGTACGTCCGTCCGGCTTGAGGGTCACCTTTGAGATCGTATTCGGTGAAAGTGGTGTCGCTTGGCATGGAGGACTTGAAGCCGGCAATCGCTTGGTTGTAGGGGGGGATATTCGCTGATTTCAGGATGACGACTTCGTGGGCGTGGAGCAGGCCCGCCAGCATAGTCTGACTCAGAATGAAGGCGAGGCACAGGAGCACAGGTCGGAGGACCGCAGTCATTCCTGGACGAGCCGTCAGCCAGCCGTTCCTATGGCAGCGGTCCGGCATAGGCTGTGAGCGGGAAGCGTGGTGTTCTAGAGGCGTGTGGTTGGTGTTCATGATCGGCTCAGTCGGAGTCTGGCCCGTTCGGCATCGCATCGGAGCCATTACAATCTGAGCGTCAACCAGGCCATGATGCGTCTGCTGATCAGATCGCCGAGCGGATGTTCCCGGTGATCGTCGAATGCATTGAACACCGACACCGCGATTTCGGCCGACTGTCGATATCCTCCTGAGGTGTCCTGTTCCCAGAATCGATAGCCCGTGCGGAGGTTGAGCAAGGTATAGCTATCCGCGTGAGTGCCGGGCGACACCCCAAAGGCGTCGAACGATTGGGCGATGGGATACTGTGCCGAGCCGACATGATGCAGCACGAGGTCTCCGCTGAGACCATTCTCCCATTCCCCGCGCAAGCCCGCGTTGACTTTGGATTGAGGGGCGCCGCGTCTGGCGTGCCCAATCGTGTTCTTCTCGATTTCCTGGATGGAAAAATTGGCGAAGCCGGTCAACCAGGACGTGGCCTGAACCTCGACGCCCACCTCTCCTCCGTAGACCCCCGTTTTTCCGCTGTTCACCGTTCGGACCATGGTCAGCGTTGATTCCTGGCCGATCAGGTCCCATGTACGATTGTAGAACACATCGGCTCGGACCCGAACACGGTGACGGAAGTACCAGCCCTGGTACCCGAGTTCGTACGAGAGAATCTCTTCCGGCTGGAGATTCCGCGATCCCAGGGCCGGGTTCGAGACGGGGAAGAAGGGGTTTGGAACGAGAGGGGTAATGCGCGTATCTTGGTGCGATTCAAACAGCGTCGGAGGCCGGTGTCCCACGGAGGCTTGGGCGCGGACAGTATGTCCGGGGATCGGCGTATAGACGACGGCCACGCGGGGGCTGTAGGTCGGATTAATTTGCGAGTGGAGATCGTACCGGAGTCCTCCGATCACATTGACCGTGGGAAGGATGGTCCACTCTCCCTGAACGTACATCCCTAAACGGTGTTCATCGCCATATGACGATATGCAGTTACAGGCAAAGGTGTTGTAGCGGTAGTTGATCCCGTAGGTCAGCCGGGCCGATTCGCCGATTGGTGTCGAATGTTGTCCCTCGACATTGTAGGTGTTGCCACGGAACCTGAGGTCCGGATTCCCGGTTGGGTCAGTGACGGTCACCAATCCGTTCAGCAGCGGATGAGCAGGGGCGGCCGTATCGGCAAAGAATCCGTTCCAATAGGCGCGGAGGAAGAAACCGTGGTTTTCATACGAGAGGTTGGCATAGGGCAGCTTGACGGCTGGATTGAGAATGCTGCTGCCGGCTCCGACCATCGGTCCATCATGAGGATTCAGATACACGAGGCCGCCCGAGAGTGACGCTTTTGAGTGGTCTGAGAGGACATAGTCGGTTTGGCTGTTGAACTTATAGGATCGGAAGGCGAGGTCATCGCGATCACGCCATTGATGATTCTGCTCGTAGCCGCCTGAGATCCGATATTTCAAACTTCCTGAGGCTCCCGCGTGAACGGCCGAGGTCGACACGGTGCCGATCTCGCCTCCACCCACTTGTAGAGTGATGCCTTTCATCTCTTCAGGCGATTTGGTGATGATGTTTACCACGCCGTCGAACGCGTTGAAGCCATAGAGCGCGGCGACAGGGCCTTTGATCACTTCAATCTGCTTGATCTCCGGGAGCGTGATCGGGAGACCCTTCCAGAAGACGAAACCCTGGACGTCGATATACACGGACCGGCCATCGATCAACACCAGCAGCTTGTTGGCGAACAATTGATTGTTGCCGCGCACGCTGACATTGAAGTCCGCTCCGGTGACTTGCATCACTTCCAGGCCGGGGATGCGGCGGAGGATGGTCGGCACGTCGGGGGCGCCCGATTGACGGATGTCCTCGGCGGTAATCACGTAGACGTTCGAGGGGGCTTGAGAAATCGGCTGCTCCCGGCGAAGGGCGGTGCTGACCGTCTCTTCTTCAATGAACGAAAACACACCGGGTTGGTTCGCTGAGCCGTTGGTGGGCTCAGGAGCGGCATGAGCGGGGGCAGCCAAGGCCAGTATGATCAATCCGATCCGGCAACCGATGATCTCTGCACGAAGGAGGCGCGCAGGCGCAGTCAGGACTGATACCGCCTCTTCCGTTATTCGTTGAGTCCTCACATGCCTGTTCCCTGGTCGAGCGGGGGGCTGAACCATCGTTCAACCACATACTTGATCTGTGCCTGGTCGAAGGGCTTAAAGAGGCACGCTTGAGCCCCGGCTTGGATGGAGGCGTTCGCCAGCTCTGCGGTACCGGCTGCTGTCACAATGATGACCGGGAGGGTCAGCGAGCGGTCTCTGATTCGAGCGAGCACTTGGATGCCATCTATGCCGGGCATGCGGATGTCCAAGAAGATGCCGCTGAGGGTGAGGCGTTCCAGCTGTTCAATCGCAGCAGGCCCATCCGCGGCGATTTCGACACGATATCCGTATGATTCCAGCCGTTCTCGCAGAATGTGTCTGATGTCTGGGTCGTCATCCACGACCAGGATGTAGCGTGGCATCGTGTTGTCCCTCGGTCTGTTGTTCCGCTGTTGTGTGTGCAAGAGTTGTGCGTGTCAAACATGTGCAGTGTACTCTTTGTAATGTAGGGAGGCATTCAAAAAAGATACGGTTTCGAAACAAAAGATACACCTGTTGCGGGGAAGTGTTCAAAGAGATAAATAGTGGCTCGCCGAGAGGTGGATCAGGAGGAGGCAAGTAGGGGGGCGATCATATGCGTATGACAACCTCTCTGGGCGCCGATCATGCTCACTGAACCGGCCACGCTGCTGACTGACTATGGACTTGGCGTTCTTGGCGCCCTGTTCGGTCGTTGGCTCTGGAAAGCGGGGCAGGGCTCGACGAACGCGAGCGTGTCCTACTGGGCTGTCGGCATGGGTGTGTTGGCCGTGGCCTCGTTTGCCGGAGGAACCGTCCACGGATTTTCGTTGGTACTCGCCGAGTCTGTGCTTCAGGGGCTCTGGAAGGGAACGGCGTTCGCTATCGGTCTGACCAGTTGTTGTTTCTTGACCGGGACGCTGATGGCGTCAGTGGCTCAGCCGCTGCAACGGAGACGGATCGTTGCGGCCGCTCTCCAGTTGCAGGTTATGTCGCCTGGATGGCCCTACACGACGAGTTCCGGTACGTGATCGACAACTATGGGGCGACCTTGACCGTGATTCTGTTTGTGCAGCTCTACCAAGGAGTTGGTCGCCAAGCCTCATCAGCGGGCTGGATCATTGCAGATATTTTGGTGTCGTTCTTCGAGGTGTTGGTCCAGTAGAGCGGACTGGCGCTCCACCCGTCTTTCAACCATAACGATCTCTATCACGTGATTCAGATGGGCGGGATGGTCCTGCTGTACCGCGGCGCAACGCTATTGCAAGACCGTTGATCAACTGTTCACTTGCCCCGCATCTTTTTCGTAGGACACCGGCAGGCCCTCCAGTTCCATAATCCGTAAGGCGTTGGTCGTGGGGCAGGGACCAGACCTCAGCCGGTAATCGAATTGCAGCGCGCCGGACGAGACGGTCTCTTGAAAGTGCGCGTTGAGCAAGCCTGGTATGTCCTGCTCAAGATCAGCCAACTCCAAATCGTGAGTGCTGACCAGCCCAAATCCGTTGCCGTTTGAGAGTGTGGTGATGAAGGCGCGACTGCCGATGAGCCGCTCTCGGTTATTGGTGCCTTTGAAAATTTCATCGATCAAGAACAGCACCGGCCGCGCGGTCCGGTCCTGGGTCGCGTCGAGGATGGTCTTGAGCCGCTTGACTTCGGCGTAGAAAAACGACAGGCCCGCATCGAGCGAGTCGTCGACGCGGATACAACAGGCCAAGCGGCTCCAACTCCACGTGAACGATGTTGCGCACACCGGAGCGCCGGCCTGCGCGAGACAGAGATTGATGCCGATAGTGCGGAGGAAGGTGCTCTTGCCGGACATGTTTGAGCCGGTGATGAGATGGATCGAACCGAGCCCCGATAAATGGACGTCGTTGCCTACACGAACGTTGGCAGGCAGCAAGGGATGTCCAAGTCTGTTGGCGCGGACTGCGGTATGGGCACCGTTCTGTTCGGCGGAGGGTTCAAGCGGTTCAGGCCAGGCATAGGTAGGGTGGAGATAAGCGAAGTTGGCCAAGGCTGAGGCCGCTTCGACGTTCGCCAGACAGTCGAGCCACAACGGGAGGTGGTCCGTGATGGATTGTTGCACGTGGATCAGCCGCCGAGTGAACCACAGATCCCACGGGCCGAGCGCATTGAGCCCCAGGTGCAAGAGGGGATTGGCTTTGACGCTGATGGCGTGCAAGGTTCTCGTCGCCTGTCTCAGGTGAAGGGATGGGCGGGCAGTGCTGTGCATCAGCGGTGCGCAGGTTTCGGCCAAGGCAGGGGTGGTTTTCTTGGCATACCGTTCCAGATGATGCAAGACGGTTTCCAGCCGCTCCATTTCATGATGGAGTCCCACGGCATGTTCAAGTAGATGTTCCCCCTGATCGGTCATGAAATAGATCAAGGCGTACGCGCCGAACGAAAACATCCAATACCCGGGGAGCATTCCGATCAGCGCGCCGAACCCCAGCACCGCCGTGGACAGTGCCAGGATGATCTGGACGAGAAGGGTCATGTTCAGCCGAGGGAATCCGACCGGATGTTGGACCACTGCGGCCAAACGGCGGCCGTTTATCTCTTCGTCGCCGGCCAGTCGCGCATGAAGCGTGAGGCGATCTCGAAAGTTCTGGCGGGGCGCCAATTCTTGCACGAGCTGTCGGCGGCGGGACCAGACCTCATAAGTCGGCGGCTGAGTCAGTATCCACCCAGCCAATCGCTCACGGCCATGGTCGGAGACGGTGGTGTCGAGAAGATGGAGCAGTGAGTGGGGGCCGGCCAGATCGAGGTCTTTGGCATAGCCATGCGCCGGAGGAGCCTCGGAGGGTCGCGGGAACATGTTGGCCCAATCCAAGAGAATTCTGGCGGCGTGAGAAGATTTGATGCGCCGCCAGAGCCGAAGCCGGTGAATCTGGTGCTCCAGCCTGTTATGATACGCGGCCACGGCGATGAACAAGCCCGCAAAGGCGACCAGCGCTGAGTTGCCCGCGGTGTACCACTCGGACTTGTAGAGGGCGATGGAGCAGGCGAGTCCGGTGAGGAAAATACCCAGCCGCCAGGCGGTGAATCGTGAGCTGGTGTTCGTCCCCCTCTGGATGAGCCGGTCGATTCGGACGAGTACCCGTTGGAATTGTGCGGCGCGTGCGGCAGGTAACAGATCGGCCATGATGTCATCGACCTTACTGGGAACTGCGTGATGCCGTCAACGAATTCCGATTGGGTGGATGTGCAGGTGTATTCCTCGCTCGATGCCGCCGAGGTGTTGGGCCTGCTTGGGGATCCGGCGGTTCAGGGGGGGTGGCAGGAGAACGAGTCGATTCACTTCTATTGGCCGAGTTCCGTGTGGTCACCTGATCATCTGGCGCGGTTGCGGCAGGTGCTCCGGCAACTTGATGACACGACAGAACCGGCGATCGTTGTCCGGACTGTGCCGAGTCAGGATTGGAATCGGCTGTGGGCCGAGTCGGTCAAGCCCTTGTGGATTGGGCGGCACCTTCTGATCAGGCCGAGTTGGGAGACGGTCAACGCCAGGCCCGGCCAGATCGAGATTGTCCTCGATCCGAAGCAGGCCTTCGGCACCGGTCACCATGCGACAACGCGGATGTTACTGGAATGGCTGGAGGAGGTCGTGCAAGGGGGCGAATCCGTATTGGATGTCGGGACCGGCAGCGGATTGCTGGCGATGGCGGCACTTCGATTTGGCGCCTTTCTGGCGGTCGGCCTTGATCACGATCCCGTCGCGATCGAGTGCGCGCAAGAGTATGCGTTGGTCAATCGATTCGGTCCTGAGCTGTCAGTACAATGCGGCAAGTTGGAAGGGTTGCCTGGACATCAGATGTTCGATCTTGTCTTGGCGAACCTCGATCGGGAGACGCTGTGTCAGCTTGCGGATCAGTTAGCCGGCCGCACGCGGACCCGATTGCTGATCTCCGGGGTGTTGGTCGATCAGCGGGAGGAGGTTGCGGCGGCGCTGGTATCCGCGGGCCTCTATCCGGGCCAGCAACGGGAGAGCGAAGGCTGGCTGGCTATGGAATTCCTGCGCAGCGAGTCTTGTGAAGGAGTGTGAACGAATGAATAATGGACGGCCTCCCTATCCGCATGTGCATCAAGTCAGTGTCTCAGACGGTGGGGTTCCCAAGCGACCGGTGTTTGAAGCCAAAGTCAGCAAGGACGGCATGGAGGGGGACCGGCAGGACAATTTGAAATTTCACGGGGGACCTGATCGGGCGGTCTGTCTCTATTCAGTGGAGCTGATCGAGCGGTTGCAAGACGAAGGTCATTCGATCGATGCGGGGTTGTCTGGTGAGAACTTGACGATCGCGGGTTTGGAATGGGATCTCATGCAGCCGGGGGTCGTACTGTCGGTGGGGCCGGAGCTTCAGTTGGAAGTGACGGGCTACACGGCACCATGCAGGAAGAATGGTCGATGGTTTCGGGATGAAGACTTCTCCCGCATCTCGCAGAAGCTGAATCCGGGTTGGAGCCGGGTGTACGCGAAAGTGCTGCGCGAGGGGATTGTGAAGCCAGGTGACGCCGTCGAGATAAAGAGCTAATAGCGTATAGCATATGGCAGAAGCGATGCAGGAAGCGTGTTCATTCTTGTTTGTGCCATAAGCCATAGGCCATACGCTCTTGGGTGTGAAGTGGATCGCATACTTGAACCAGAATTGATGGACGATCCCGCGCAGGCGGACGCCTATGCGGCGACGGATTTCTCGGCTGAGAATCAGGGGTTCGTCGAGCGCTTCAAAGAGTATTTCCCCGAGTTTTCGCAAGGGGCGGTGCTCGATCTCGGCTGCGGTCCGGCCGATATCCCAATTCGGTTCGCCACAGTGTATCCGGCCTGCCGGGTCATCGGGGTCGATGCCTCGGCGCCCATGATTCAATTAGGCGAGCAGGCTGTGAAGCAGGCGGGATTAGCCGACCGCGTAACCCTGCGGTGTGAACGGTATGAAGCAGTCGCCGGTGCGAGAATCGTGGACGCGGTGATGTCCAACAGTCTGTTGCATCATCTGCCGAATCCGTTGCAGTTCTGGCAGAAAGTTCGACAGTTGGTGAGGCCCGGCGCGCCGGTGTTGGTGATGGACCTGCTTCGTCCCGAGTCGCCGGAAGCGGCCCAAGCGATCGTCGATCGCTATGCCACCGGCGCGCCGGATCTACTTCGAAGGGACTTCTACAATTCGCTGCTGGCCGCGTTTACCGAAGATGAAATCACGACGCAGCTTGCCCGGATGAATCTCACCCGCTTGTTGATCGACATCCCGGATGACCGCCATTGGGTGGTCGGAGGGATCGTCTATTGATGAGAGTATGGAGGAGCCTCTTCGGTTCTCCTATCCATTCAGGTACGCTCGTCTCAGAGTGAGCGGGAGGTGATGACCAGCATGTGGGCAAAGAGCATAACCAATCGAATCCGTTCCCGCTTCGCTTTGGTTGTATTTGTCGGTCTGGGTGTCTCAACGGTACTCGGATGCAGTAACCCAGAAACGGTGCTCGTGATCGAAAAACCCACGGACGTGTACAGCATTATTCAAACCTCTTCCGCAGAAGATCCGAACACGACTGTTCAGCCGGGGAATGTCATTGCCACGTTACGGGCAGGTGAGACAGCGCGAGCCGTCGGTGTGTATCACGGCGAGGATCATGATGGCTTTAAGGTCAAACTTGCTGATGGAACCGAGGGGCTGATTTTCGCCGGTGATTCTTTCAGGGTGACGTCCCGTTGAGAAACGGACCTATTTCGCTCATCGGCCAGCGCCGCGGAAAACTTCTCAAGCATCAGCCGTCACTCCTCAATCGTGCTTTGTGATCGTCATCCTGTCAGATATTCCGTTAGCCAATCGGCGATCAGGGTCGTCATACGTGTGAAGTCTGCCCCCTGTGTAAATTGGTGGTCGGCACCGGGGATCATTTCTAAGTGTTTCTTTCCCTGTAAGGCCTCGTAGAGCCGCCGGCTTTGATGGAGCGGGACATGCTCGTCCTTGTCGCCTTGGGCGATGACGGTTGGGGCAGTGATCGATCGGGCAGGCGCATAGGCAATCTGGCTGAGGCAGTCTTCATAGAAAGCATAGCGAAGGGGGACTCGCTCTGATCCGCCCATGATATTGGGGACCGTGTCAGTTGATTTCCACTTTGCCATTTCCGTGTCGCCGAACTCCAGACGCAGCTCTTCCGCGAAATCGACGACGGGACATTTCAGGGCCAGGCAGGCGAGGTCCGTCCGTTGCGCGGCGGTCAATGTTGCCACCAATCCGCCAAAGCTGGAGCCCATCAAGCCAATATGGCGATAGCCTTTCTGCCTGACAAGATCGAGGGCGGCCCGGGCCTGTTCCACCGCCAGCGTGTTCGTGATCTGCTCGAATGGCCCGTCGCTGTCCCCGTGTCCAAAGAAATCGAAGCGAAACGTGGCGATGCCCCGTGCGGTTAAGATGCGGGTCAGGGTCTTGTTTGTCGAGCTGTTTTTCCCGGACAGGAATCCGTGACAGAGGACGGCGATCTTGTCTGTGTCTCCATCTGCAGTGGTCAGAATGGATGCAACTCGACGGCCGGACGGATCAATGAATGCAAATGAAGATTCCACGGGCTGGATTGTACCAGAGTTCGTGCGGCAGGTCAGGGGACGTAGGCTCACAGACGAGCACGATCATCCGTTTGTTCCTCGCGTGACGAGTATCGACTCCAGATTGTTCTCCAAGTCGTTGACCACGACCCACTCCGTTGCGCCGGCCTTGCGGACTCGGGCTTCCCAGTGGGCCAGACGGTTGAGATAGAGGCGGGGGTCGGCGTTGTCTGTGCGCAATTTGCTTACGTTGAGTGCCACGATGCGAAAGCCGTCCAGTTCAATCGGGAAATCGCGGACCGTCCCCTTTCCCAATTCTTCCTGCATATCGGAGAAAATCACGATGGTCTTGATGCCGGACTTCGTCTCGTTCAGATACTCGGCGCCTTGAATCAACGCCCCGGTGATGTCGGTATAGGCGCTCGGCTTGACCGCTTGGGTGAAGGTTTGAATCTTGTCTTTGAAGGCCCGTTTTTGTGACGTGGCCTGCGAGGGGCGCTTGTCGAACGTGACTTTGGCGACAATGTCCTTTTCGGTGAAGCTGCGGCTCTCCACCTTGGCCACGGCCAGCGAATCGCCCGGATTCAACGTCGCCAGCAGATAGTTGATGATTTTCGACGCCTTGTTGGCTTCTTGCGCATAGGTGCCGGAGGTGTCTACCAGCATATACACGCCGTGGCTGTGCATTCGACTGTCGCCGCAGGCGCCTAAGAGCATCAGGCTAAACAACAGAATGACGATGTTGAGAGGCTTCTTCATGCCGCTCTCCTGGATTTTGCGAGCGCGATGTCATCTGGAGCCACCGATGGAGCCACCGATGCGTTGGAGCGCCACGCGAGGGCCCAGCGTTCAACCATCAATGGGACCACAATGATGATGTCGTAGACCAACTCAAGGATTGTGGCAGACCGCTTGAAGAGCAGGCAGACGATTCGAAGAAGGACGCCGAGGCCGCGCATGCCTTGTACCAAACCCACCCCGATGACCGTGCGTAAGGAATGAACCAAGCCCTCGAACGGGATC
This sequence comes from Nitrospira sp., assembly GCA_016873455.1. GTDB lineage: Bacteria > Nitrospirota > Nitrospiria > Nitrospirales > Nitrospiraceae > Nitrospira_D. The sequence goes on from VGXE01000008.1 coordinate 64,294, forward strand.
GCCACAAACGCCAAGGCGAACGGGAGCACGAAGCCCATGACCATTTGTCCGATCATCGGGATGCTGGTCAGGACTCCGTCCGATGGAGCCGGCCTGACAGAGGCAAGATCGCGCATCAACGCGGTCTTGTCGGCGATGAGCATATCGCGCATGAAGGCGAGGGAGGATTCGATCCCTGCCAGAATGGTCAGGAACACCAGGGAGGCGATCATCAATTTCCGGCGCATGCGGTCGTCCATGCTGGCGATTCTGGGAAATAACTGGGTAATTCGGAGTGATTCGAGCAGGAACAGTCCCATCGAGGCTTCCATGAGAATGATGACCAACGCCGCGACATCCGAGGTCTTCAGACTGTTCGTGAGGTAATCGCTGGCACCGACCATTTCCGACATCGGCAAGGCGATCAGCTTATAGTTGATGAAGGTCCCGCCCGCCGCGATGAGCATCACCAGCGCCGAAATAGCCAGCTGGACAAACGACGAGACCGTTAGCGCGTGTTCGGCTTTGCTGTCCTTGGCCCGGATGGCCTCCAATGTGTGCATGTGATGGTCGATCTGCTTCGTGTTGGTCTCGAGCGTGACCATCTTCTTATCCATCTCGCCGATCAGTTTTTCTACGCTGCGCCACGACGGCTGCATGCCTTTCAGAATCTTGTGCCGTTCTTCGTAGGAACGACGGAACTCGGTGATTGTCTTGTCGTGAATCTTCTCGATGGATCGATTGATATCTTCAAGCAAGGTGCGTGGGATGTCCCCGCCTGATTTGATTTGCGCGATGGATTTGAGTGCGGCGACCCATTCGGGCGAGGGGGGCGGGACGGTGCCGCATTTGCGGTAGTCGTCTTCGATGTGGGTGGCTTCTTCCAACATCTTGCGTTGGAGTGCGGGAAATTCTTGCAAATCTTTCCGGATGAGGTTGCCGACACGCTCGAATTCCCGATCGATGCGGACGGCCTCACTTTCCTGTCCGTGCGCCAAGAGCACCGCCTGATTGCGCAACTGCATCCCTTCTGCCGCCCGGAGCATCCACCGCGAGACGATTCTGGTACCGTGGGCGGCCAGCGTGCATGACGAATGGATGATGCCGTGCATCGGCTTGCGCGCGGCATAGAGAAAGACCATGGCCAGGAGGCCCAGTGCGAACACGGACAGGGCGACGTTGTCGGGCCACAAGAGCCACGCACTCCAGTTCGACATGACCGGACCTCCCTTCACGGATACTGCGGCGTTCAATTGCTGAGTCTGCAAAGACATCACGGTGACTCCCTCCCACGGCCTCTCTCACCAAAAGCAAGAAACAGGCTGAACGCCTGGTTTCTCCAAGAGCCTGATTAGATAGGGGGTAGCGGGGCGTTCAGGGAGTACAGCGGTCGGAATTGTGCCTGGTGCAGGGATCAGCCGACATTATTGATGGCGGTTGCAGTCGAAGCATTTATGGGTAATGCGGGCTAGGAACAGTAAGCGGGCGGAGCGTTAAGATCGCTCGAGAAAATAGAAGTGGTCGGTTGGTCCATGTCCATGGCCGATCGCCAGGCTATGCCGAATTGCTTCGGTGAGATAGGTTTTGGCCGCGTGGACTGCGTTGCTTACGGATGTGCCTCTCGCCAGATGCGCGGCAATGGCGGAGGCGAAGGTGCACCCTGTCCCATGGGTGTGCGGGGTGTCGATGAATTCCCCTTTGAAGACGTTGAAAAATCGTCCGTCGTACAATAGATCAGTGGCGCGTTCCGCGAGCAGATGCCCACCTTTAATCAACACATACTTACAGCCAAATCCGTGAATCACCTTGGCTGCTCGCCGCGCATCGGCCAACGACTTGATCTCGATGCCGGAGAGTTGCTGGGCTTCATGCACGTTGGGGGTGACAATCAAGGCCAGCGGAAACAGCTTCGTTGTGAGGGTGTCGATCGCATCCGGCTTCAACAGGGTATGGCCGCTCTTGGCAATCATCACCGGATCGACGACGAGATTCGCGACGGTTTGGGGCTTCAACATTGCGGCGACGGTTTCAACGATAGCGGCGGAACCCAGCATGCCGGTCTTGACGGCGGACACCTCAAAATCATCGAACACCGCGTCGATTTGTGCAGCGATGATGGCAGGCGGTAATTCAAAGACGTCCGTGACCTCTTCCGTATTTTGGGCCGTAATCGCCGTGAGCACCGACATGGCGAAGACGCCGTTGGCGGACATGGCCTTGATGTCGGCCTGGATGCCCGCGCCTCCCCCGGAGTCGGATCCGGCAATGGTCAGCACCTGTTTGCGTGTATGCGGCATCGTAGACATCTGTCAGTGGTCCTGATTGCGGGGTGATGGATAATGGTGTCGTCTTTATGCGGTGCGACTGAATGAACAAGGCCATTATAATACTCAGAAGAGGGCAGGTGTCTAGCCTCGCTCTTGGCAGGACAATAGCTGAGTTATTTCGGATCTAGTGAAGCCGCGGCGTCGATGGTGAGGTCGCGGAGGAGGCGCTGATACTCCTGGTCGTTCCAAAGGAGGTTTGTCGCGGCGAGGAGGAGATGGTCGAGTTCTTCGTCGGTCAGCGCCAGGTTGGTGGGAATGTTCATGAGCCGGGCTTCTTCTTCGGGGTCGGTCACCGCCGTCAAGCTGGCATTGATGAAATAGATGTCGGCATCGGGTGCGAAGACGCTTTCAGAGCCGGGCAGGCGCTGGTGGAGTTCCCGTTTCCATTGAGCCACCGCATGGCGCATGAATTCCGTCGTGTCGGTGGAATAGCGGTTGATCGGAATGTCGACCAGCGCCCGGCTCACCCGCATGAGGCCGGGAATTTCGTTCAGGGTATACTGGCTGGGGTCCGGCGTGGTTTCGGCACTCACCATCAGATAGACCAGCTTGCTGATCTTCTTCGCACCCAGCGAGCGAAACGTGGACTCCAGGCCGCCGACGTAGGCGGTGTTCTCCAGCACCTCGCGCATGCCAATGTTGTCGGACAGGCCGCCGTCCAGCAAATGTACAGTGGGGCGCTTTGGGGGATCGAGATACGATCGCAGTTCATTCGCCCGCTGCCGGCCCCACGCCGTTGCTTTTTTCTCCTGGAGCATCGGCGGAGGAATATACCCGCATTGACCGGCGTAGTTCGTCAACGAAATAGGGCTGAGAATCAGCGGCAATGCGGCCGATGCGGCGGTCGCCACCGAGATGGGGAGCCGGCTGAGGTCGGAGCAGAGCAGGTCAAACTGCCGCTGATTGAATTCGAACCGCGAGAGGCTGGCCATGTCGGAGGCGTGGACAAAGACCATCGGCCGCCGGCGCTGCGCAACCAGATCGCCGAACGTGTGCCCGTCGAAGAGTGCTTCGTCCAGGAGTTCTGAGAAGACATGGGCCCGGCCGAAATAGGGAGACCAGAGCCGCAGCCAGTTAGACGGCGAGCGGAAGATCCGCGCGCGCAGCTCCTTCTCCCAGTCTTTCCGGAGAAAGCGGGATTCGAAGTCGTGAAAAGTTCGGTCGCCGTAGAGGGCGTAGTAGGCTGCTGTGAAACTGCCGCCCGAGAGGGCATTGATGATATTCAGTTCATCGACCAGCCGCTTATCGACGCCTTCCCACCGGATCGGTGTCTGCGCCAGTTCCCGCAACACGCCATAGGCAAGTGCCGACGCCCGCGCGCCGCCACCGGAGAAGGAGGCGACGATAAAAAGTCCGTCCGTGCTGCCCGTTTTGGACGGAGGCAGGTTGGTGGAGCGATAGCCGTAGTCCGGGTCATACCGATCCAGGGGCACATTCATCGTCGGCCGCACGTATTGGCAGCCGGTTACGAGACTCATCAGAACAATGACCAGCCACGCAGCCGCCAACCGCCTACTGCCTAGGAGTGTTCGTGAGGACGGAGCCATTGGCGGCGAAGAGTACGCAGGAGGGAGAGGGGAGTCAAGAACGGTGGCGTCGTAAATGGTTCCTGGAGCTATTATCCCGTCCTCGCAATTGATGGAAACTGGATTGAATGTGGCGGGCGGGGCAGCGCATCATGCTTCTCATGAGACACCAAAGCAGGCAGCCTGTTGGGTGATTTGGCGGACGTTCAGGCCTCGCTTGCCGGAGAGGATTTCCGATCGGGAGCGAGACAGGCAAAGTCCCACGCCCCGTTGACAGAATAAAACTCGAAGTGTTACAGAAACAGACCACAGGCGTGGCTGGCCGAGGAGCCCCGCCGTTACCCGGAGGAACCCATGTCCGCTCCAGCACCCGCACCGACACCTGGCACCCCTGCGGCCGCGCCCCCGCGCCGGCAATTTGTCAATTTTGCCTTCTACAAAGTCGATCCGGCCTGGCGGCG
>VGXE01000009.1 GCA_016873455.1 Nitrospira sp.
ACCGGCTCGATCACCATCACCAATTCCGCCCACGGCACCACGCGATGCATCTCATCGAGGAACCGTTCCCGGCGGGTGGATTTGCGATACTGCTCGAAGGGGACTTCGGCAAAGGTCTGTTGGTGCATGGATGCGCCTCCCGTGCAGTGCTGCATTTCTCATAGCACATCACCAACGGGGAATAAATCAGACCTTCCCTAGGCTACCGTCAGTTGCTGCATCTGCTCTTCCTTGTCGAGGAGGCAATCCGATGCCTAAAGTTATCCACGCTATTTACGAAAATGGTGTGTTCAAGCCGGTGGGGAAGGTCGACCTACGGGAGCACCAACAGGTGGAACTCGTCCTGAGCGAGAAGTCGAGCGCCACGCAACGTACCCAGGGGATCTTGAAAGGCCTGGACGATGCCGCCATCCATGACATTGCCCTTTCGCCTGACTTCCTACCTGAAGAATCGTGACATCCTCGCTCGCAGATGTGGCGCACGGCACGCGTGTATTTATCGATGCCAATATCTTCGTGTACCATTTCAGTGCTGATTCAGGACTCAACTTGGCCTGTACCGGCTTTCTTGCCAGCGTTGAACAAGGCCGACTGATTGGCATCACCTCAGCAGCAGTGGTTCAGGAAACATCCCACCGCGTGATGATGGCAGAAGCCCTGTTGCGCTGTCCGCACGTCAAGGGGAAAGATCTCGTTAGACACTTAAAAACCCATCCCAACATCGTCAAGGCCTTGCGACTTAATCAAGAGATTGCCTCAATCATTGCCTCGCTGAACATCGAGATTCTTCCCATCAGTGCTGGGCTGATCGAGCGAAGCCGACAGATGAAAACCCGATACGGGTTTCTCTCAAATGATGCGCTCACCCTGCAGGTCATGACGGATCTTGGGATTCTCGCCATCGCCACCAACGACTCGGATTTTGAACGGGTCGACGCCATTACCGTGTACAAGCCCTGAGCGAGCCCACCGCACGTGTGGGTTATACACCCTCTCCCAACTGTTGCTCACGGATGCGACAGATGAGGCTCGATAACATCGGACACAAGCGAGCAACGTCATAACTTGACCACTTCCAAACTCACCTGGTGAAACCCGAGGCCTCGGATTTCATCCACGAGGCTGACGAACCGTTCCAGCAACGTCACCCGGTCGGCCCGAACGACGACCGGCGAGTCCTTCTGATAGGTCTGGAGTCGTGATAACAGTCCGCCTTCTTCCACCGCCCGATCGTTGAGAAACAGATCTCCCTCCGCAGTGAGCGTGACCACGATCGGCGCCCCTTGTCGGGCGCTGGTTTCCTTCGCCTTGGCCAGACTGACCGGCACCTGTCCGGTTGAGATGAAGGTGGCCGTCGTCAGCACAATCACCAGCAAGACCAACATCACATCGACGAGCGGAATCACATTGATCTGATTGAGGTCACGCTCCATGCTGCACCTTGTACATGGTGAGCAGTTCCGTGACCCGGCGACGCAGTACATTGTTCATCACGACACAGGGAATCGCGACGAGCAAGCCCACCGCCGTGGCCTTGAGGGCGAGGCTCAACCCGACCATGATCGAACTGACGGCCAAAGCCCCGGTCGTCCCCATCATATGAAACGTGAGCATGATGCCCAGCACGGTGCCTAAGAGGCCGATGTACGGCGCGTTGGCCGCAATCGTCCCGATGATGACCAACCGCTTCGTCAGCGCGATTTCATACCCCTGCAATTGAGGATATTCGGCGGGGTTGACCTGGCTATAAAATCTCCAGCGCTCGACGGCTACGATCACAGCCCAAAGTCCAAGTATCCCCAATAACCCGATCACCCCGTAATCCACCGCGTATTTCAAATTCTCCATGTTCTCGCTGCCCTTCCCTTCGATATAGTCTATTTCTACCCCTCGTACTCTCAAGATTCATATTGTCGCGACACGACGGCTTGCGGCCACGAGCCGCGACCGCCGTTTCTTCCACCAGAGATAGACCCCGGTGATCGAGAGCATCGTCACCACCAGGCCCAGCAGGCACACGAAAATCCGGTACGGCAGACCGAACACATTGGCCATATGCAACGCATACAGCCAGTTGCTGATGGTATTACCGGTGTACTGGCCACTGGGGAATAGCGCTAACTTCAGCGCGCCGGTATCGGCGTCGAAGAAGACTTGCGTGGTGTAGCGGCGTGGACGGTCGTCGATTTCCCGATTGCTTTCCACTTGATATTGGTACACGCCAAGACTGTGATCAAATCGCAGAGCCACCGGTCGCTTCACAAGAAAACCATGTTGAGCAGCCTGTTCTGCGATCAACCGATCACCGACCGACTGCGCCTCGATCCAGCTCAGGCTGTGCGTGTCACTGGGATGCTGGAGTGGATGCAGTTCGGCCCAGACCGGGTGGTATTCGAACATCGCCCGGGTGGTCCAGGTGTAGACCGTATCCCAGAGGTTCATGTACACACTGGACCAGGCGAAGATCAGCAACAGCACCCAGGTCCACAATCCCCCGGCCCGATGGAGATCGAAGTTCAGACGATAGGTACTGGCAGTCCACTTGACCATCCAAGCGGGCTGCCAGCGCTGCCACCAACTCCGGCCACCCTGTCCTTCTCCAGTATGCACCCCGCCAGCTTGCTGACGCCATGCGGGGAACGTGAGATACAGGCCGACAAAACAATCCACGGTCCAGACCAGAGCGCAGATGCCCAACAGTAGACGGCGGGAAAGAGCAACAGCGCCGTCAGAATTTTCCAGTTCAGAGCCCGCATGCAAACCTACCACGACAAATATCGGGTTATGTGAATACCAAACCAGGAAAGACCCTGTCTACCAACCGTTGCTCACGGATGCTACAGATAAGGCCCGAAGAATGGTCAGTTGCCGGTGGCTGGCCGCGTTGAATGACGACCGACCCCGGCAGGGAAGTAGGTCTTTATCTTTGGCCACTGTCCATCGGCACTGTGCGAACGCCGCGCGGTTGCATCCGTTTGACGAGCCATACGTCACGCGCTATACTGTGCATCTCTACGATGCATCTATGATGCATGGAGGATGATCCCATGAAAGCGATTACGTTACGAAACCTTCCCCCCGAGGTCGCTCGTACCGTTCAACGGCGGGCGAAACAGAAGAAGACCAGCATGAACAAGGCGGTCATCGATCTCTTGGAAGAGTCGACCGGCACGAGCGCACACACCCCTGAACCGGTTCGCTACCATGATCTGGACCACCTTGCGGGTACCTGGACGGAGAAAGAAGCCGCCGCGTTTGAAACGCTGATCACTGAACAACGCAGGATCGATCCGGAACTCTGGAAATGACTCGGCTGCTGCTGGATAGCTCCGCCTACATTGCGTTCAAGAAACGACATCCCGAGGTGATCGAGATCCTGCAGCAAGCCGATTTGATCTTCCTCTGCCCGATCGTCCTCGGCGAGCTCCGTGCCGGCTTTCTCCAAGGTACGAAACGTGACGCCAACGAGCGCGAGCTGCGACTTTTTCTGGAATCCTCTCGAGTCAAAATGCTGGTCTTGGATGAAGAAACCTCGGAGCGCTATGCCGTCATTCATGTGGGGCTCAAACAGGCCGGCACCCCGATCGGCATCAACGATGTCTGGATCGCCGCATGCGCCATGCAGCACGGACTCCCGGTCCTCACGTCTGATCGCGATTTTCACAGGATTCCGCAGATCATCGTCCGTCAGTTTTCAGGACTGACGGCCTAACCCCCTCTTCCCAAGCCGGCCCTATGCAGGAAACTTGAGTACCGAAAAGGGGTCAGGTTGAATACCCTGCCTCCCCATACAAAAGAAAGCGACGGTATCCACTGCTGTATCAGCCTGTATGGTTCATCACGGTTCTTCGCCCCTTCAACCCCGCTCAGGCTCGGCTCCGAGCGAGGCCAAGGGGTCGTAGGACAAGATACGAGCGACGTAGAACGGAACGGCGGATCGGCGATTGCAGCAGAAGCGCACCGAATAATGCAAGCTGGGAGGGAGACATCAACGCACGCCCGCGCTACCGAATTACGGCTTTCGGAGGACTCGGTTTTTCCGCGCCCCGAAGGGCCGGAGAATCGGCGGGAGGCAACCCCCGATTCTCCGGACAGGCCTGGGAGAAGAGTGCGCAACTGCCAGACCTGGTTCCCACGACTTCTGACGTCGCTTCATACTTAAGGAGCCGGGGCGGAGGCCGACGGAGGTGCCGCCTGCGCCCCGGTTCGGTCCGAGTGAGGGGCGGCTCGACTCGGACAGCAATATCTCCATAACATTCTTGGCTATCGATTCTTTTTTCGCCTCATGTTCCTCCCTCGTCCTGTCGCTTTCCGCTGCGAGGACACCTACTTCTTCACCTCTGCGCTACAGCGCATACAGAACAGCACTCACGCCTGTCTGTTCCATCACACGCTCTCTACAATTATCATCCTTCAGAATGACGGCCCCCTCGATCCACCCAAGCGCGGCATCCGATGCCGGAGCTGATGGCACCTTCCACTGAAGCAATGAGTTGCTCTGGCGAGGTGCGCGCACGGTCATACTGCACGAGCACCGTGCCATGATCGTTCAAGAACTTGATCTGATCCACGGGGTGATATTCACGGAGGGCCGCTTCGACACGGTGAGGAAGATATTCGCAGAACCGTCCTCCAATCTGCACAATCACCTGGCCAAGATTCCCCGAGATGGGTGCCGACGGCACTGGCACAACCTGTTCCGCAAGACCAACAGCCGGCAGCATGACCATGATCGACAGCAACACACCTGTGACATCGCGTGTATTCATACGGCTCCCCTTCCGCAGATAGGAATCGACTCTTTCTTGTCATGCCTCTCGATCACGAAATCCTAATAGGTCAAGTGCGGGGCGAAGGAGGAGGCAACAACCTTCGCCCCACGCTTGGTCCGAGCGGGAGGCACCGACTCGGACGAGACATCACTTGGAGATATGGGAGCCTGCCCTGAATCTCATCATAGCAATCACGTCTATACGGCATACCCGGGAACGTGTCTACCGACTCCTGCTCACCGCTGCTACACATTGTTCGGCGTACACCGAAAGATCTGTCATACTAGGAATGCTCTGCTCTCACAAATATTCTGGACACATCGCGCTCATTGCCTTCAATTAAGCCAACGACAGACTCGCGAAAGATTCGCAAACTGCCCTTCCCAATCTTGGTCCCGCGTAGCCGCCCTTCTTCCACCCATCGATAGATCGTCCAGCGGCTGACTGCAAGCACCTCGGCCGCTTCTTCGACTCGGAACAACGTCTTTGGCATGGCCCCTATCAGCACCTTGTCTGATTCACTCGTCAAAGGCATGGGGATCTCCTTGTTCTCCTCAGTCCATGAAATTGCGACTCTTTCCACAGCAATCCCTATCGCTAACTCAGACTTCGAATAGCCGCTTCCACCGGCACCACTCGTGGTGCTGGCGACACACCCTCCACCTCATGCTGCATCAGCACGAGTCTGAAGCGTGAACTGTTAGGCTATCGCTTATCCGAGCCTGACGAAGGAGGTCGATGGGGGGGCACGCGTGGGAACATGGGACACGTCTGCTGAATGAATGAATGGATAGGGAATGAGATCGGCTGAACTGGCAAGGTGTTCAGTAACAGCCGGAGAGGGCCCCATCGCGAGGACTGCATCGGCTGTCGCCTGGCACGCCCATGCGCAGAGTGCGTTCAGCCCTGATGATCCTTGCTCATCATGATGGTGCTGCTGATGGTGAGAACGGTCCGCATACGCCGATGCACAACCGGGAACGATCACGAGCAGTGCGCTATAGATCAGCGTGACACACGCGATGAGAGCCATGCCATGGCGGGAAACACGCGACTGCATCATGAATTTCACTATCGTCATCGCCCCTCAATTGGCCAAGCTGTAGACGATCGGAAGACTGACCACGATTTGCGGTTTGCCGATGGCATGCTTCATATGAAGCGGGCAGGCGAGCTTCACCGCCTCGATCGCCGCCTCATCGGGTGCGCGGTATCCTGAACTCTTCTGGACGAAGACCTCAGCTAAATATCCGTCAGATCGAATAACCGCCTTCACGATCACTTTCCCCTCATGGCCATTCATACGAGCTGAATTGGGGTAGCGCTTCAGTTCCGCCACCCGCTGCCACAGTGAGTCGGCCAACCACCGGTTATCCACCTTGGCATTGGACACCGGCTCGATAGACTTGGCCGCCTGCATCGGGACTTCCTCCGCAACCGGCGCGGTATCGGCGCTCGGTGAAGTCGGGGCTGGTGGACTGTCCTGTTGTGCAGACGGTGCGGGGGCCGCATACACGGTCGGTTCATACGAGGGCACAGGAGCCGAAGCCACCACCGGTTCAGCATGCGTGACCGGCTCCGGCTCTCTCGCCTCTACGACCGGTTCGACCTTCGGCTCAATCGGCTCCATAACCGGCTGAACCATCTGCATCGGCTGTCGTGGCTCCGTTCGTTGCACGACCGTCTCAGGCCTTGGCTTAACAGCCGGGGCAGGCTTCGCGACCGGTTCAACCTGCTTGGGCATCGGCTCCGGTTGAGTCGCTTGCACCAACGCGACCTCCCATGCGAAAAGTTTTTCCTTCACAACCGGCGTGATCTGCGTCAAAAAGGCAAACCCCAGAGCTACCGCCATCCCATGCACGGCGAGCGAAATGCCCCACGCCCAACCAAGAGTCCGCTGTTCAGCCGCAGATGTCATGCGCTCCTTCCTTCGAATTACTCTCGTGCTGATATACTGCTCGCACAGTCGCTCACTCCCCGAATAAGTGCGGGGCAGAGGCTAATAAAGGTACGCCCCCGCCCCGTTCTGGTCCGAGCGGGAGGCACCGACTCAGACGAGAGATGAACGCCCCTGAGATCAGTCAATCGCTTTGAAATCCGGAAACCGTCGAGGAATGTGACTATGCTCCTCATGGCGTGGGCGGGAGCGCTACGCCCCCGCCCGGCCGTTTGTGTCAGAAGAATCCCAAGGTCACCCCGGCATAGACCGCCCGGCCATACCCGGCGAAGAATGCCTGCTGGCCTGCGGCCGCGGCATGGGTTTCACCGCCGATCACTGTGCCCGACGCGGCATACTTTCTATCCGCGATGTTGTCGACTTCCACGTAGAGTTTGGCAAACCGGAACCAGGAAGAATCCTTGAACTCGAAATGCTTATGTACGTTGATATTCGCAATCATGTAGGAGGGAATCCCGAACGTATTGCTGTTGTTCAGGAAGTAGCTGTTGTAATAACTCCCCTCGAACCAGGCACCCCAGCCGGTCGGCTCATGGTCGTAGGCAATCTTGCCGTTAAAGACATCGGTCGGCACATTCGCCACCTTCTTGCCATCCCGGCTGATGAACGCGTTAGTCCGATCCGAAAAATTGATGTACCGCGCGTCGATATGTGTATAGGCGCCGGACAATCGGAGGCCGGTCACCGGCCGCCAGTCGACCGACGTTTCGACTCCTCGGTACTCGGACGAGTCAGCATTGACCGATGCAGTATTGCCGGATGAAATAGTCTGCGTAATGATTTCATCCCGGTAAAATGTCCAAAACCCGACCAGGTGGAAGATCAGTGTGGGGTGCAGCTGCATATCCGTGCCGAGTTCCACGTTCACATTTTTCTGTGGTTTCAGATTGAAGTTTTGTCCAGGCTGACCTGTGACCGGATCTCGAAGCAGATTGCTCATGGTCGGGATGCCGTAGCCCGTTGAACCCCGCATCCAGTATTTGTAGCCGTCAACCGGCTTCCAGATCAGCGCCAACTCCGGGGCCCAATTGTCAAACGTACGAGATAAGCTGGGAGTGGAGGTAATCGATCCATTCGTTGAACTGTAGTTCGTTGAGGACACGCTGATACGGGACTGCTCGAAACCCAGGCCTGCAGCCAATATCCAGGTCGGCAGAAACTCCAATTCTTCGCGGAAACGGCCGCCGATGTTGAAAATGGACCCACGGCTGTTTTGAAGCAATCTCCCTTTCGTTCCAAATCCTCCACCAAGGTTCTGGAACGAGTTGGCCTTCTGCTCCATCTGATTGACAAAGAACCCGACGTAGCTCCTCAAGGGCATCGAACCCAGGCTGCCGTCATGCCGTAGATCGGTATAATGCTTGTAGTTCGGGTTGGTGTTCTCGGTGATCTGAGCAAACGATTGCTGAATGTCTTTGACATCATAGTCGGCTTCGATCGTCAAAACCGTATTCGCGCCGATCTGCCTCTCGTAAATCCCTCCGACGATCGTGCGCCGATCGACTCGGCTTTGATTGCGACTGACCGCATCCGTGCCGGCTTGCCGCTCGTCGGCCAGAAATTGCGCCTGATTAAGCCTGGTCGGCACCTTCGTATTGAGCCAATTTGTGATGCCTTTGAAAAAGAAGGTCTGCTTGTCATCCAGCTTGAAGCGCAGATTGAAGTTGAGCGTTTGCGTATTGTAGTTGCTGTGCTGGATAAACCCATCTTCCGCAACCTGACTACCGAATAGGGCGATATCGAATCGCTCCGTTTCTTGGCCGATAGCGACGCCGTATTTCTGATACCCGTACGACCCGCCGGAGAAGAACGTTTCCAGACCATTGATGTCACTCCCCCGCCTGGTACGGAAATGCACCATGCCGCCGAGGGCATAATTGTCATAGAGCGACGACGCTGCGCCACGAATGACGTCGACGCTGCGCATGAACCAGGGATCGTGTATGTCGAGACGCGAGAGGCCGTCCGATTGCGTTTGGATAAAGCCGTCCTCGTAGATCTTGATCTCGCGAACCGCGAATGTCGTCTTGGCCCCCTGCCCGCGAATCATGATGCTGAAATCACGCGGCCCGTTGGCCTGGCGCAGAACGACTCCAGGAAGTGATTCCATGGACTCCTTCATCGTTCTCGTGGGCTGCGAATCCGTTTCGGACGGAACGGTCGCCGACAACGACACACCCTCCGGCCGCTTTTGAAACCGCTTGCTGACGATGCTCATATCAGCCAACTCGAAATCCGGCTCGGCCGCCGATGCGGACTCGTGATCGGCATCTTTCGAGAGACCTGATGGAGCTTCGGTTTTCTCCTTGATGATGGCCGGACGTTCCGATTCGGATGTGCCACCGTCTTGCTTCTGCTTCAGTTCGTCCAATTCCTGCAGGATGTTCTTGAGCTGGCCGCGCAGTTCGCGTTCGCGCGGCGAAGGCGACGAATCGGCAGACGGGGTGTCCTGCGCGAATGCCGCGCCTCCGGCCAACACGATCACCGACAGCCCCAGCATCGTTGCGTATCGTCTTCGAAAAATAGACACCTGTTTCAACATGATGAATCACTCCTTCGCATGTATTGAGAAACGCACGGCTCGCTGCGCAAACCCTCTTGGGCCGCACAGCGGTATCCTGAGTGAAAATGTTGTTGGAATAGGGATCAGCGTGGGGGAGCGCGGGAACGGCACAGCGTCTGAAACGAATCCGAAAGCGGTACCACACCGCCCAGCCACAACATGGCCACGAAGGCAAAGAGGGCGGCCTGCGGTACAGCCGTCAACGCAGCGGCAATCGGGTTGACCTCGCAGACCCAGGCACAGAGCACCGAGTACGCGGCGGGCGACTGGTCGTGATGATGGTGCGATGACGGTAGGGCGTGCAGAAAGAAGCAGCCGGCCGCGCCAACCGTCAATGCAACGTAGAGCAGCAGCAACCCGATGGCTACTGAAGGAAGGTTGCGTCTCATCTGCTGCCCTTAAGGATGTGCCGCACCAGCGCCACCGATTCGTCGCCATCCCAGGCGCGCGGGCCGACAGCACGGCCGACGGTGCGGCTATCCTGCGCAATCAACACCGTCGTCGGAAGCCCCCGCACCATGAACGCTCTTGACACATCTTCCTGCTCATCGAACAACACCGTCAGACGGATGCCCAAATGGTCGAGAAACTGCTTGATGCCCTGCGGATGCAAGTCCGTCGTCACCGTCACCACCCGCACCTGCATGGGATCGAATTGCGCTTGCAACTTGGCGAGCGACGGCATCTCCTCTTTGCAGGGCCCGCACCAGGTCGCCCAAAAATTCAGGATCACCACTTTCCCCGCCAGCTCTTTCGAGTGCAGCGTGCCGCCGTCGAGCGATTTGAGATCGAACGCCACCGCCGGAGCACCGGCTGTGATGCGCGTGACACGCAGAGCGGCGAAGGGATCGCCGGCGGCGCTCTGCGCGGGATCGCTGACAGCGAGCAGCAGCGCGCACCCGGCGAGCAGCGAACCAATCACCTGGCAATACCGTCTACGGTCCATGGCTTCCTGCCTTTCCAACCGCCACGGCCGCCATCGGGAGCTGCATGGTTTGCAGCACCAATCGATGAGCGGGCATTGCATGCTCTTTCCAACCCATGACGACCGTTCCCTGTTGATTGACCGCCACAGTCGGAGTCTGCCCGTTCTTCTCGTTCAGTTTCACCGGTTGGCTGAACGACCGGCCTCGATCAATCGAGTAGCTGGCCACGACTTCCCGGCGGACGGGCGACTGCTCCTCCCAAATCACGACGATTCTCCCGTCCGGATCGGCCGCCATCTGCGGATGGTCGGGAAATGTGCCCTTGGAGCGGTTCAGTTGCTTCTTGTCAGAAAAGGTCCGGCCCTGGTCGTCGGAATAGGCCACATAAATCGCGGGGGTTTCATCGGCGCCTTCCGTGTACCACACCACATAGAGACGGCCCAATCGGTCCACACCAAGCGACGCCGGCCGATGTGGGCAGGCAGGATAGACCCACCGATCGTTCCCCACCACTACTGAAGAAGAATAGGTTTCGCCGCCATCTGTCGAACGAGACACCACGGTTTCACGGACATTGCCGTCGAAAATCTTCCGCCAGGCGGCGTACACAACACCATCCGCCGACGTGGCCAACGCCGTCCTGCAACAGACGCAGGTCTCATCATCGACCTTCAGATTCTTGGCGATGGTGCGCCCCCGATCCGTCGATCTCGCCGCAAACGTCCCCGGCTCTTTCTTGCCTTCGCGGCCGTCGATCCACGCCACATGCACCGTCCCGTCCGGCGCGACGTGCAGCGAATCGAACGTATGCTGGATGACTTGCCCGTCGTCGTTCACCAGCACCGACGGCGCAAACGTGCGGCCTCCGTCGCCGGACCGGCTGAGCCGCAGCTCGCCCGCAAACGGCTTGTCCGATGTGATCTTCGGATGGGTCATCGACCACGTGACGTAGACATCGTTTCCTCGAACAGCCAAGGCCGGCGATTCCTGCCGATAGTACGGATTCTCACCCGCCTGGTTGACACGCACGGGAGCACCGAGCGCCCCCCCCGGCTTGTCCGATCGCGCAAACAAGATGGTGCGGGTATCTTTGTCTTCTTCCACCCATGCGGCGAAGACGAACCCTTGATCGTCAATTTGCACAGTCGGACCGACCACGTTCTTCGCCTGATGGACCGTTATATGCTTGGAGCCCATGGCGACGGGCGGCTCGGAAGTGGCCCAGGCTGGCTCCGCCGGCGCTGAACCTCCCACGATCAACGCGGCACAGAGGGCCCGCGCCATGTTTCCCGTCAACCACGAAATGGATTTTGTGCTTATCACGATACGCCTGCTAATTGGCCAAACTGTAGACAATGGGAAGACTCACGGTGATCAGCGGCTTCCCGATGGCATGTTTCATGTGAAGCGGGCATGCGAGCTTCACGGTCTCCATCGCGGCCGCGTCAAGGATGCTGTGGCCGGAACTTTTCTGGATCGAGACCTCCACCAGCTGGCCATTCGACCGGATGACGGCCTTCAGAAGGACTTTCCCTTCCTGGCCGTTCATACGGGCCGAATTGGGATACCGTTTCAGTTCCGCCACCCGCTTCCAGAGCGACTCCGCTAACCAGCGGTTGTCCACCTTGGCATCGGACACCGGCTCGATGGACTTGGCCGCCTGCATCGGTGCGTCTTCCACAGCCGGCGCAGTGTCGCTGCCGTGAGAAGTCGAGGGGGACGGACTGTCCTGCTGCGCGGACGGGACCGGGGTTGCATACGCAGTCGGCTCATACGCCGGAGTAGGCGCCGATGCCACCACTGGTTCAGCATGCGCAACCGGCTCCGGCTCTTTCGCTTCTATCACCGGTACCGGTTCGACCTTCGGCTCAATTGGCTTGACCGACTCCATAACCGGCTGAACCATCTGCATCGGCTGTCGAGGCTCCGTGCGTTGCACGACCGGCTCAGGCCTTGGCTTAACAGCCGGGGCAGGCTTCGCGACCGGTTCGACCTGCTTGGGCATCGGCTCCGGTCGCGTCGCTTGCACCAATGCGACCTCCCATTTGAAGATCTCCTCTTTCACAACCGGTGTGATCTGCGTCAAAAAGGCAAGCCCCAAGACCACCGCCATACTATGCACGGCGAGCGAAATGCCCCACGCCGAGAGAAAAGACCGTTGCTCATCCGCCTGTGTCATCATGGTTTTGCTCACGCAACTTCGGACTGTTTCAATATTTCCGTCGTGCAGGGCGCGCACCAGGTCGCCCAGAAATTCACGAGCACGACCTTGCCCCGATACTGGCTGAGACTCTGACTCTTGCCTTCCAAATCGACCAGGTGGAAATCCTCAGCCGTCGTGCCGACCGCCGGCACCCGCGAGCCCATTCCCCATGCCAATCCTGCCCCCAGCGCCAACGCTGCCGCGGCAACCGCCAGGCTCTGCCTCAGAGAGTTCCGATTCAGCTGTGAGAATAGAGACCGGCTCATGATGAGCGTCTCCAGAACAATCCAGATAGACGAACTGCGTGGACCCGTGGCCCGGGGAATGTAATCTGCTATCGCCTTATTGCCCCGGGAAGTAGGGTCACATGGACGTGGAATCAGCGAAGAGGAGGACCGCGAGTGGTTGGAGCGCTCTCGTGGTGAACCGGCAGCCCGCCGATGGTGGCCAATTCATGAAGTTCGATCGGAGCCAGCTCATGCGGCGTGGGAGCAACGACCGCTTCCCACCCTTGTCCGACGGCGCACATCCAGGAGCACAGCACCGTGCCGTGGGTGGCCGCCTGATGGTGCGCATGGTGCCCGGCGTGTTCGACGGATTCCGCCTGCGCGAGTCCGCCGATGGACAAGACGCAGAGCACAAGCAGCATCGACAGAACTTTGAGGAGATAGTGATTCATCGACCCACAGCTTACGATATCTTGGAGTAATGATAATGGACTGGCGCAAACCCTGTCAAGCCATCGGCTTGCCTGTCCGGCTCAGTCAGAGATTGTAGGATTCATCGGAAAGATACTGTATACTGCGCCGATTACTTTTTTGAATCACCACAGCTCGATCCACACGGTACTACTATGGTTACGCAATTTCTCAACATGGTCTTCGGCAGCAAAAACGACCGTGAAATCAAGGCACTCCTGCCGATTGTCGAACACATCAATAGCCTGGAATCCGGTCTGACGCCCCTTTCCAACGAAGCCCTCGCGGACAAAACCCAGGAATTCAAGAAGCGCCTGGAGGCCGGATCGACTCTCGAGGACATCCTCCCGGAGGCCTTCGCCGTCTGCCGGGAGATGTCCCGCCGCGTGCTCAACATGCGGCATTTCGACGTGCAGCTCATCGGCGGCATGATCCTGAACAAGGGGCGCATCGCGGAAATGAAAACGGGCGAAGGGAAAACCCTTGTCGCGACGCTGCCGGTCTACCTCAATGCCCTGGAAGGCAAGGGGGCCCATCTCGTCACGGTGAACGACTATCTCGCCAAGCGCGACGCGCAATGGATGGCCCAGCTCTACCATGCGCTGGGACTGTCCACCGGCGTGATTCAGCACGATGCCTCCTTCATCTTCGATCCGACCTACGAAGCCTCGGACAAGCGGCTCCAGCACCTGCGCCCCTGCACCAGAATGGAGGCCTATCGCGCCGACATCACGTACGGGACGAACAACGAATACGGGTTCGATTATCTGCGCGACAACCTCGTCGTGACCGCGCTGGATCAATGCGTGCAGCGCGAGTTGAATTTCGCCATCGTCGACGAGGTCGACAGCATCCTGATCGACGAGGCCCGCACGCCGCTCATCATTTCCGGCCCGACGGATCAGACGACCGATCTCTATTACCGGATCAACGCCATCATCCCGCAGCTCAAGCCCGAGCAGGATTTCACCATCGAGGAAAAAACCAAGACGGCCTCGCTGACCGAAGACGGCAACGTGCGCGTCGAAAAACTGCTGGGCGTCGACAACTTGTACGATCCGGGCAACATGGATCTGGTGCACCACGTGGTCAAGGCGCTCCAAGCCTACGCGCTCTATAGGCGCGACGTGGATTACGTCGTGAAAGACGGCGAGGTCATCATCGTGGACGAATTCACCGGCCGGCTCATGCCGGGCCGCCGATGGAGCGACGGCCTGCATCAAGCCGTCGAGGCCAAGGAAGGGGTGAAGATCGCCAACGAGAACCAGACGCTCGCCTCGGTCACGTTCCAGAATTATTTCCGGATGTACAAGAAACTGAGCGGCATGACCGGCACCGCCGACACCGAAGCCGCGGAGTTCGCCAAGATCTACAACCTCGACGTCAACGTGGTGCCGACCAACCGGAAGATGATCCGGCTGGACTACGCCGACGTGGTCTATCGGACGGAAAAGGAAAAATTCGCGGCCATCGTCGAAGACATCAAAGAATGCCATGAACGTGGGCAGCCGGTGCTCGTCGGCACCATCTCGATTGAAAAATCAGAAAAGCTCGCCGGGTTGCTGGGCCGCAACGGCATCAAACACAACGTCCTCAACGCCAAGCAGCACGAGCGGGAAGCGGAGATCGTCGCCCAGGCCGGTCGTAAGGGGGCCGTCACGATCGCCACGAACATGGCGGGACGCGGCACCGACATTCTGTTGGGCGGCAATCCCGAATTCACCTACAAGCAGGTGCTCTACCGGGAAGAGAATCTCCCGGACGCCCGCAAGCTTGAGCTCTACGAGGAAATCCGTTCTGATTGCGACAAGAATAAGCAGGACGTCGTGGCCTTAGGCGGACTGCATATCCTCGGTACCGAACGGCACGAGAGCCGCCGCATCGACAATCAGCTGCGCGGCCGCGCCGGCCGCCAGGGCGATCCGGGCACGTCTCGTTTTTACCTGTCGCTGGAAGACGATCTGATGCGCATCTTCGCTTCCGAGCGGGTCTCGCAGCTGATGCTGAAGCTCGGCATGGAAGAAGGTGTCCCCATCGAACACGGCATGGTCACGCGCGCGATTGCCAACGCGCAGAAGAAGGTCGAAGCGCACAACTTCGAAATCCGCAAACAGCTGCTCGAATACGACGATGTCATGAACAAGCAGCGCGAAGTGATCTACCGCCATCGCCGGGCCGTGTTGGGAGGGGACAACCTCACCACCGACTTGCGTGACATGATGGCAGGCATGGTGGATTCTTCGTTGAATATCTACTGTCCGCCTGAGCAGTACCCGGAAGCATGGGACCTGAAGGGCTTGACGGAGATGATGCACGGTCAGTTCGGTCTCGACATTACCCAAGGTAAACAGGACGGAGGGGAATCGCTCCGAGACATCGGCCGTGACGCGCTGGTGGAAGATCTCAAGACCCAGGTGCACGAGGCCTACGGGAAGAAAGAACAAGAATTGAGCCCGGAGCTGATGCGTTTCTTGGAGAAGACCTTCATGCTCCAGGTCATCGATCATCACTGGAAGGATCACCTGCTCGGCATGGACCATTTGCGCGATGGCATCGGGCTCCGCGGCTATGGACAGAAAGATCCGTTGATCGAATATAAACGCGAAGGCTTTGACCTCTTTGCCGGCATGATGGAGCGCGTCAAGTCCGATACGCTGGACCGGCTCTTCCATGTGCAGGCCGTGCGCCAGGAAGGGCAACAGGACGCCTCGCCGCCTCCACCGCCGGTCATTTCGCGCCCACAGCCGAAGCTCACCTTGAGCCACGGCGAAGAACAGGTCTCCGCCCCGGCTCCCGCGCAACGGTCCGATGCCAAGGTCGGCCGCAACGATCCCTGCCCCTGCGGCAGCGGCAAGAAGTATAAGAAGTGCCACGGAACGTGAGAGGGGAGAGGCGGCAGTCGCGCTGACTCGTTCTCCACCTCTCGGAACGACCCTTCCGGGCTCCGGCTGGACGGAATCCTTCGGAAATTCCCTCGCAGGCTCGGTCAGTTTCCGCTTTCCTTCCTGCCGGAGCCTCGGTGGGTCCCCGCTCCTTCAGTAACGAACTCTGCAACACGAACTGCCGCCAGTGAAGGGGGAAATGAGTGAAAGCTATGTGTCCCCCTAGCCTCTGGCGAGGTGCAGCGCTTCGGCAAGAACGGTTCCCGAGTCTCCGCGTAAGTCGCCACAGCCCCGGTGATCCCTTGAGAGTGGGAAGAGAAGAAACCACTGCGGCGCAATGTCGTCGCGCTTGGCTCTTTCTTCTCACATTGATAGGGGCCACCGCATGCCGATCGCAGAAGCTCCCAGCCCCCACACCCGAGTCCAGAAGAGAAAAGAAGGAAGAGCAAGGCTATTGCGTCGAAACGACGCAAAGCCGGCGTGTGCCTTCTCGATGGCCAATCAATACAGCAGGCGCCATGCCGAAGACCGAAGGTCCAGCCCCACTGCCAAGCTAGAGGAAAAAGGAGGTAGGGAGAGGTGCTGTGCTTCTTGGCCTGCAGTCACCCACAGAGTTTCGGCAGGAACGGTTCCCGAGTTTCCGTTTTCCATGCGCAGGAATCTTGGTTGGTGTCCGCTCAAAGAATGACGAAACTCGCCCGCGGAGAGCAATGCTCGGTTGGCGTCAACTGGCTTCAGCTATGGGTTTGCCTGGAAATTAGGTGATTTTAGTTGGCCAATCGAGCACGTTGCGATAGCATCCTCACGTCGGGGAGCGGACCACCGTTTCAAGAGAAAGGGATGCTTCAATCATGACCATCACGGCTTCGGGCGCCAGAAAAACCACGGTCCTGCTCGCCGATGACGAATCGGCCATCGCGTTACTGTTGGAAATGGACCTGACCCGCAGAGGCTATAGCGTGCTCAAAGCCCATTCGGCCTCTGAAGCGACTCAGATGAGCGAAGCATGTTCGACCCCTATCGATGTGCTGGTCACGGACTGGAACATGCCGGACATGAAGGGTGACGCACTGGCCCACCAATTGTTACAACAGAGACCGGAGATGAAATTCGTCCTGATGTCCGGGTATCCGAATGCCGCCGAAGCCATCAACGACTTCCCCAAAAACCAAGCCGCCTTTATTGCGAAACCGTTGACCCCTTCGAAGCTCGACTCCATGATCAAAGAACTCCTAAGCACGACCAATTTCTCCCGCACGCGCGTGGCGTAACAGACCCTGCCAACAAGACCCCTGATTGAGCGGCTTCTTGTCTGCCCTCACCTTGACTTAGCCGCTCCGCCAAGGCTACCCTACGCTGCTTTCTATCCGTAGCGGAAATGGGGGAAATCTACCCTCCGCTATGGGTGTCACTTTTTTCTATGTGCCCGGCTGATTAAGGGATTCCTTGTGGACATAGGACACCCTGAACTCGTTGCCGCCATTGCGTCCGAGATTGCGATCTCGGGGCCCATTCCCTTCGTCCGTTTCATGGACCTGGCCCTCTACCACCCACAGTTCGGCTACTACATGCGGCATCCCGATGACGGCAACCCTCGCATCGGGTGGTCCGGTGACTTTTACACCAGTGCAGATGTCCATTCGATACTCGGCCAGGCGGTCGCCAAGCAGGCGCGCCAAATCGACGATCGGCTGGGCAACCCTGATCCGTTCACGATCGTCGAAATGGGACCCGGCAAAGGTTTGCTTGCTGCGCATATTTTGTCGGCGTGTCAGCGTGACTCAGGATCGTTTCCACACCGCCTTCGATACGTCCTGATCGAGCGCAGCCCCGCCATGCGGCAAAGGCAACGCCAACACCTGAGTGTGTTCATGAATCAACCAAATCTTCTCACGTGGGCCGACAGTCTGGACGAGCTCGGACCGGGAAGTGTCACGGGTTTGATGTTCAGCAACGAATTGATCGACGCCTTCCCCGTCCACCGCGTCCAACTCAGCAATGGACAGATCGAAGAACTCCATGTGGATTATCGTGACGGGCGGTTTGTGGAGTGTGCCAAGCCCCTGTCCTCCGATCTTCTCAGTCATCGCGTGAGAGACATGAAGACCGGCTGGCCGGAAGGGTATCGGACCGAAGTCAATCTCCAGGCGCTGGACTGGATGAACCAAGTCGGCCGGTGTCTCCAGCGAGGGGTCGTACTCACGATCGATTATGGGCATACGGTCCAAGATCTGTATCGGCCCGACCGCAAGAACGGCACGTTCCTCTGTTATTTCCGCCATTCCGTCAACAACGACCCCTATGTGCGCGTGGGTGAGCAGGATATGACGGCCCATGTGGATTTTTCGAACTTGGCGGCGACGGGCGAGGCGCATGGCCTTTCCGTCACAGGGTTTACCAACCAACTGAGCTTCCTCATGGGACTCGGCGTCGAGCAGATGATCGGCGATCTGGAACCGGAAAGCCCGGCGTTCCATGCGGCGTGTCATTTATTGAAACCGAACGGGATGGGCGGGACGTTTAAAGTTCTCGTCCAGCACAAAGGGATCGAGCATCCGCGGCTCGACGGACTGGCATTCAAACCGTTTTTTGGCGCGGCCCTCACCGCGCAATCGGCTGCGTAAGGATATCGGGCGATGACGTCTTTGACATTCGACCGCGGTTCACGCTTCCCCCTTCACGTGTCAGGGTGTTCGCATGGGTAGCGGAACGGTTCCCGACAATTATTTCCCGATCCTGATCTTCATCGGGGCGGCCATCGCCGTGGGCTCGGTCACCTTATTTTTGGGCAAGTTCGTGAGACCGCACCGGCCCTACCGCGCCAAAATGGCTCCCTATGAGAGTGGGAGCCCGCTGTTTCAGGATGCGCGCGTCCAGTTTCCCATGCGGTATTACATTATCGCGATGCTGTTCGTCATTTTCGATATCGAGATCGTCTTTATGTTTCCCTGGGCGGTGGTCTTTACCAAGCTGGGTCTTCTTGGATTAGTGGAAATGGCGGTCTTCATCGCCATCCTGATCGTGGGGTTTTGGTACGTGTGGAAAAAGGGAGCGCTGGAGTGGGAATAGCAGACGTAAGACGTGAAACGTTAGACGTGAAACGCTCAAGCAACTGTCTTTTGGTTCACCTTTCACGTTTCACCTTTCACGCTTCACAGGGTCATCCATGAGCCTGTTAGAGCGACAATTCGACGCGAATATCATTACGACCAACCTGGATGCCGTCGTGAACTGGGCCAGGAAGTCGGCCCTCTGGCCGATGACGTTCGGACTGGCCTGCTGCGCCATCGAGATGATCGCGAGCGTCTCCTCCCGCTACGACCTTGACCGTTTCGGGGCCGGAGTCTTTCGCGCATCGCCCAGGCAGTCGGATCTCATGATCGTCGCCGGAACGGTCTCGCGCAAGATGGCGCCGGTGATCCGGCGGATCTATGACCAAATGGCCGAACCTCGCTACGTGATCTCGATGGGATCATGCGCGACCTCGGGTAACCACTACAACAGCTACGCCGTCGTGCAGGGTGTGGATCAGATCGTGCCGGTGGACGTCTACGTCCCCGGCTGCCCGCCCCGGCCGGAAGCGCTGCTGGACGGGTTGTTGAAACTGCAAGAAAAGATTCAGCGTGAAAAGGTGTTCGTGAAATAGCACCGTACCTCGTCAACCGCCATGCGTCAAACGGAAGACGAGAGCAATTGGCCGCGATTGACGAATGACATTTGACGTGTGACGAACTGATGGAACCCCTCGCCGAAACATTGCTCAAAAAGTTCCCGGAAGGGGTCCTGTCCGTCCACGCCGACACGGCTCGATCCGAACTGGCGATCAACATCGCTGCACCGAGACTCGTGGACATCGCGCGTTTCCTGCGCGATGATTCGACGACCCATTTTGACCACCTCACCGACATCTGCTCCGCGGATTACCCCGACGCGCCTCAGCGGTTCGAAGTCATCTACCAATTGTTGTCACTGCCGCGCGGGAAACGGATTCGACTCAAGGCGAGGCTCCACGACGACAACCCGGCCATCGACTCCGTCACCGGGATCTGGCACGCCGCGGGTTTTTTGGAGCGTGAAGTCTACGACATGATGGGGATCCGGTTTATCGGACATCCGGACCTGCGCCGCATCCTCCTGCCCGACGACTATGCCGAAGGGCATCCCCTGCGAAAAGACTTTCCGACGGAGGGCCGAGGGTGGCGCAGCCAGTTCGACTTCATCCCGCGGCTTGATGAACCGCCGACGGAGCACATCGATTTTTCGACTGAAGAAAAGGGGCGGTTCCTCGCCGAGCCGGATCCATCCTCAGGAAAACGGCGGGAAGAATTGCTCTTGAATATGGGTCCTCAGCATCCCAGCACGCACGGTGTGGTGCGGGTCGTGCTGGAGTTGGACGGTGAGCGGATCGTCAAAGCGACGCCGGATCTGGGCTACCTGCATCGGGGCGTCGAGAAACTCGCCGAAGGCCTGGCCTACATGCAAATCATTCCGCACACCGACCGGCTCGACTATGTCTGTGCGATGGCCAACAATTACGCCTACGTGCGGGCCGTTGAAAAGCTGTTGTGCATGACCGTACCGGAACGCGCCGAGTACATCCGTACCATCGTGGCGGAAATGCAGCGCATCCTCGGCCACCTCTTCTGGCTGGGCGCGCAGGCCCTGGACATCGGCGCGATGACGGTCTTCTTCTGGACCTTCCGTGAACGGGAAACGTTGCTCGACATGTTCGAAAAGCTGTGCGGCGCCAGGCTGACGCTGAACTATTACCGGATCGGCGGGGTGGACAGCGACTTTACTCCGGAGTTGGTCGACCGTCTCAAGGCTTTCCTCGAGACGTTCCCCCAGATGCTCAACGAGTATGACTCGTTGCTCGCCTCGAACCGGATTTGGATTGGGCGCACGAAACATATTGCCGTGATTTCCGGCGAAGACGCCGTCAACTTTGGCCTCACCGGCCCCTCGCTGCGAGGCTCCGGCGTCGCCTATGACGTCCGCAAGATGGAACCGTACGGCGTGTATGATCGCGTCGAATGGGACGTCCCGGTCGGCAAAAACGGGGACACCTACGACCGCTACTGGATTCGCGTGGAAGAGATGCGGCAGAGTGCCAGGATCATCACCCAATGTCTCGATCAGATGCCGCAGGGGCCGATTATTGCCGACGTCCCGCAATATATCCCCCCGCCCAAGCCGCAAGTGATGCGCGACATGGAGAGCCTGATCCACCACTTCATCATTTTCACGCAGGGATTCAAGCCACCCAAGGCCGAGACCTATTGTGCCACCGAAGCGCCCAAGGGCGAACTGGGGTTTTTCATCATCAGCGACGGCAGCCCCCGTCCCTACCGGCTGAAGATCCGCTCGCCCTCGTTCGTCCATATGGGCGCGTTCGACCATATGGCGCGCGGCTATTTGATTTCGGACATCATCACGATCTTCGGCACCTACGATATCGTGATGGGGGAGTGTGATAGGTGAGGCTTAACATGTTCAATGATGAATGTTTAATGTTGAATAGTCGGTCCTGATTCCATTCAACACTCACCATTCAACATTAAACATTGTGGGATGACATAGAAGATGTTGCGAGATACTTACAAAGACGAGATCGAGGAAATCCTGAGCCGTTATCCGGTGAAACGGTCGGCGCTCATTCCGCTCCTGTATATGGCGCAGCGGGACCATGGCTATGTGTCCGAGTCGGCCATGAAAGAGATCGCACAGCTCCTCGGACTGACCCCGCCGCAGGTGTACGAGACGATCACCTTTTACACGATGTTCAATTTGAAACCAGTGGGCAAGTTCCACATTCAGGTGTGTAAGTCTCTGATGTGTGCGCTCGTCGGTTCAGATACCGTGCTCGAATGGATTAAGGCGAAGCTGGGCATTGGGCCTGGCGAATCGACGCCGGACAGACTGTTCAGCCTCTGCCTCGTGGAGTGTTTGGCCGCCTGCGGGACTGGCCCGATGATGCAGATCAATGACGACTACTACGAACGCTTGACCGAAGAGAAATTGGACCGCATTCTCTCCGATCTTCGTTCGACAGGAACCAGTGCGCTCAAGAGCGGCCCATTTATGTGGCCGGAACCAGTAACCGTGAAAGGTGAAAGGTAAGACGTGAGGGGTATGCAACTGCGGCTCTCGTTCAACTTTTTACGTTTCACCTTTCACATTTCACGCTGAAAACTATGCCCCAACACGAGCTGATCTTGCTGAAGAACATGATGCAGCCCGGATACACCGGGTCGCTGGCGGACTATGAGAAAGCCGGGGGCTATCAGGCATTGCGGACTACACTGGGGAAGGTAGCCCCGGCAGACGTCACAACCGCCGTCCGAAAATCCGGACTGCGGGGCCGTGGCGGGGCCGGATTTCCCACCGGTGTGAAGTGGGGCTTCCTCCCCAAGGACTACCACGGCCCCCGCTACCTGTGCTGCAACGCGGACGAGAGCGAGCCCGGAACGTTCAAAGACCGCCAGCTGATGGAACGTGATCCGCATCAGATGCTGGAGGGCATTGTCCTCGCCTGTTACGCGATCGGCGCAGAATCCGCCTATATCTATATCCGCGGTGAGCTCGTGCTCTGTGCAAAACTGCTCGAACAGGCGATCGACGAGGCACGGACCGCAGGCTATATCGGCAAGAACATTCTCGGCACGGGCATCAATGTGGATGTGTGGGTGCATCGGGGCGCCGGCGCCTACATCTGCGGCGAAGAGACCGCGCTCTTGGAATCGCTCGAAGGGAAACGCGGCCTCCCTCGCATCAAGCCGCCGTTTCCGGCCACGCACGGCCTGTACAACAAACCAACCGTGGTCAACAACGTCGAGACGCTGGCGAACCTCCCGCATATTCTTGCGCGAGGGGCCGACTGGTTTGCGTCGATCGGCTCTCCGCCCAAGAGCACCGGCACCCGGGTGTTCTGTGTGAGCGGGCATGTCAAGCGGCCGGGCAACTACGAAGTTCCGATGGGCGTGACGTTCCGAGAATTAGTCTACGAACATGCCGGCGGCATGCGCTCGAACAAGCCGATCAAGGCGTTTATCCCCGGCGGAGCCTCGGCGCCGTTTCTGACGCCGGCGCACCTCGATGTCAAACTGGACTTCGAGTCCGTGGCGGCGGCGGGATCAATGCTGGGCTCGGGGGGTGTCACGGTGATGGAGGAAGGGACCAGCATGGTCTGGGCGGCGCTCCGGCTGATGGAATTCTTCTATCACGAGTCCTGTGGCAAGTGCAGTCCGTGCCGGGAAGGCAGCTCATGGCTTGTCCAAACGATGCGCAGAATCCTCGCCAAACGAGGGCGGATGGAAGACCTTGAAACCTTGTCGGATCTGTGCAAAAACATCGCCGGCCGCACCGTTTGCGCGTTCGGCGATGCAGAAGTGGCCCCGATCCAGGGCACGTTGAAATACTGGCGGGAGGAATATGTCGCGTTGATCCGGGAGGCGGAAGCGGCAAACCTCATCATGCCGGAGCCGGCGGGAGTGAAACACTGAACGACGTCACTCGTCATCCGTCATTCGACAAGACGGTTCACGAATGGTGTGAGACGAGTAACGGAATGTGCACGCAACCACGATGAACACGACGACGCCACCCATGGTCAGTCTTACCATTGACGGCACGAAAGTCCAGGTGCCGAAAGGCACGCTGGTGATCGAAGCCGCCCGGCGGATCGGCGTCATGATCCCGCACTTTTGCTATCACCCGAAGCTCAAGCCGGACGCGAATTGCCGCATGTGCCTGGTCGAAGTCGAAAAGATGCCCAAACTCCAAACGGCGTGCAGTACCCCGGCGGATGAAGGCATGAGTGTGCGGACCGCCACCACCGTGGTCAACGATGCCCACAAATCCGTCCTCGAGTTCATTCTGGCCAATCATCCGCTCGATTGTCCGGTCTGCGACCAGGGTGGCCGATGCGATCTCCAAGACTTCTCCCACCAATATACGCCCACGACCAGCCGGTTCGTGGAGGCCAAGCGGGTGTTCCAGAAAGAGTATTTCAGCCCGCTCATCGAAACCCAGATGAACCGCTGCGTCCAGTGTCTGCGCTGCGTCCGCTACTGCGATGAAGTGATGGATGTCAAAGCCCTGGCTCCAGCCGGACGCGGCACCATGACCGAAATCAAGCACTTTGGACCGCACGCCCTCGATTGTGAGTTTTGCGGAGGCTGTGTTCAGATCTGCCCGGTCGGCGCGATCACCAGCCGCCTTTCGATGTACGAATACCGTCCGTGGATGCTGAAACGGGCCGATACGATCTGCGGATACTGCGGAGACGGCTGCCAGATCACCGTCCAGACGAAGGGGAATCAGCTGATCGAGGTCAATTCGGCCCACGGCGCCGGACGCAATAACGGCGATCTCTGCGCCAGAGGATTTTTTGGATTTCATGCGCCCGCTCACCCGGAGCGGCTGACTCATCCGCTTCTCCGGCGCAATGGGATCCTCTCGCAAGCCACCTGGGAAGAAGCGCTGGAATTCATCGCGGAACGGACCGGGGCCATCAAAGCCGCCCATGGCGGACACAGCTTCGGCGGCCTGATTTCAGGCCGGTGCACCAACGAAGAATTGTATCTCTTCCAGAAGTTCATGCGGTTGACCCTCGGCACGAACGACATCGACAGCAGCGCGCGCTATGGCCACATGAATAGCCTCTACGCCATGCGGCGGGTGCAAGGCACGCACCGGTGGACGATCGGCTTCGGCGACATCGTGGCCGCCGATGTGCTGCTCTTGGTCGGCACCAACATCACGGAAACCAATCCGATTACCGGCCTGAAAGTCAAAGAGGCCGTCAAGAAACACGGTGCCGCGCTGGTCACGATCGAAGCCTTGGAGCCCTGTATCGAACCGGTGAGCAACATCGCCAATCTGTCGCGGCACCATGTGAGTGTGCCGGCCACGCACATGGGCGATGCGGTGTTAGGCCTCTTGAAAGCGATCGTCGAGCAGAATCTGGTCCAACCGGATCTGGCTCAGCAACAGCCGGCCTATCTCAAGGCTCTTACCGATTCCTTACGACAGCTGTCATGGGACGAGGTGCGTCTCGTGACCGGATGGGACGCGGCAACCTATGCCGACGCCGCAAAGACGCTGGCGGCCGGACAACGGGTCGTCATCGTGGCCGGACAAGGTGTCCTGCGCAGCGAACGTGGATACAGCGCCTCCTTGAACCTGCTCGACGTGCTCCTGCTCCTTGGGAAACTCGATCAGCCGGGCTGCGGTTTTGCCCCGCTGGCCGAGGAAAATAACGATCAAGGTGCGGTGGAGATGGGGGCAGCAGCAGAGTTCTTGCCTGGCCCGTGTGACCTCAGCGACCGGGAAGGCCGCCATCGTGTCACCTCGCTGTGGAAGGCGGAGCCGCCCCCACACCGTGGCGCCTCCTTAGTCGAGATGCTGGATAGGGCCGGAGCCGGCATTCTCAAAGGCATGTTCATTGTCGGTGAAAATCCCGTGGGCAGTCTTCCCGCCCACCTGCATGCAGACGAATCCTTGCGCAAGCTCGATCTGTTGGTCTGTCAGGAACTGTTTCTAACCGAGACTGCCGCCCTGGCGCATGTCGTCCTGCCCGCCGCATCATCGATGGAAAAGAGCGGAACGTTCACGAATACGGAGGGACACGTCCAGGCCATTCGTCCCGCTATCGAACCAGTCGGGGAGAGCCGGCCCGATTGGGAAATCTTCGTCACACTGTCCTATGCACTGGGAACGCCGCTGGAATTCACCGAGAGCCGGGACATCCTCAAAGAAATTAGAAATCTGATTCCCGGCTATGGATCGCTTGGGCCGTCCCCTGTTCCACCAAAAGTGGATCGAACTGTCGTTGACCGGTATCTCTCCGGCGGGTACGAACACGATCTCG
This sequence comes from Nitrospira sp., assembly GCA_016873455.1. Taxonomy (GTDB): domain Bacteria; phylum Nitrospirota; class Nitrospiria; order Nitrospirales; family Nitrospiraceae; genus Nitrospira_D. The sequence goes on from VGXE01000009.1 coordinate 25,873, forward strand.
CAGCGCGCCACACGCTGAACGTCCCGTCGGCTCGGCCGGACGGCATCGTGCAACTGGAATTGGTGCAGAGCCTGTTTCACTCCGGGAAACTCTCAACCCGCGCCAAAGGACTGATGCAGGTGGAAGGCGTCGGCACCTTGCGGATCAATCCGCGCGACGCCGCGCGCTATGGGCTCCACAATGGAGCCTGGGTCCGCCTGTCCAACGGGCATGGGGAGCTGACCATACCGGTGAAGGTGCTGGAACGGGTGCCCCAAGGACAGGCCTGGTTTCCCGACCACTTTGGTACGGAGGCCATGCGGCTGTTTCATTGTGCCATCAATCCCGTCACCCGCACACCATCAATTCGCACGACGTCCGTCTCGGTGATTAAGGTGGCGTGAGAAAGCTGCTCGACAATGTCTACCACTACCCTCGATAGCAAGGAGTCGTATCGTGACTGAATTAGGGCTGCGCTTTGCCATTACCCTGACGCAAATTTCTGTCATCGTGGGGATCGTCATCGTCACGGTGCTCCTGCTCACCCTTGCCGAGCGGAAAGTCCTCGGCTGGATGCAAGACCGCATGGGACCGATGGAAGTGGGCCCCTATGGCTCTCTTCAGCCGTTCGCGGACGCCATTAAGCTCTTTTTCAAGGAAGACATCATGCCCGCCGGCGCCAATAAGTTCCTCTTCACCGCGGCGCCGCTGCTGGCGCTGATTCCGGCCTTCATCGGGTTTGCCGTCATTCCGTGGGGCCCGGACGAGACGTGGGAGATCGGCGGCATTGCCGTGAAACCGTTCGTCATCAGCGACATCAACGTCGGCATTCTCTACATCCTGGCCTTTGCCTCCCTCGGTGCCTACGGGATCATCCTCGGCGGATGGGCCTCCAACAGCAAATACTCGCTGCTGGGCGGGCTGCGATCGGCCGCGCAGATCATCAGCTACGAGTTGAACGTCGGACTGTCCATCGTTGGGATCTTGATTCTGTCCGGCTCGCTGAGCCTGGTCCACATCACGAACGCCCAGGAAGGCTGGTTTTGGAACTGGTACGCCTTTAAGCCCTGGGCCCCGCAATTTATCGCGCTGGCCGTGTACGTGATTTCAACGGTGGCGGAGACCAACCGCGTCCCGTTCGACTTGCCGGAGGCTGAAAGCGAGCTGGTCGCCGGATTCTTCACCGAATACAGCGGCCTCCGATTCGCGTTTTTCTACCTTGCCGAATACGCCAACATGGTCTTGGTGTCCTGCGTGGCATCCGCGTTGTTTCTCGGCGGGTGGAACGCCCCGTATCCCGGCACGCTCCTGAGTCTGATCGGCTTTCCATCCTTGGCCTGGATCGAAAACACGATGTGGTTTGCCTTCAAGACCTACTCGTTCCTGTTTCTCTTTTTCTGGCTCCGGGCCACGCTTCCTCGGCTCCGCTATGACCAGCTCATGCGGTTCGGCTGGAAAGTCCTGTTGCCTATTGCGCTGGCAAACATCGTCATCACCTCCATCATCGTATTCATCCAGGAACAACTGAAGTAGGATGCGATCAACATGACGACCCCGTCGGCACCCCCCACACGATTGAAGCTGCGCGAATGGCTCAAGACCATCACGTTCTATGAAATCGCCGTCGGCATGAAAGCCACACTCATGCATCTGCTCAACTACAAGCCCATCACGTTGCAGTACCCGCACGAGAAACGCACGCTGCCGGACAACTATCGCGGCATGCTCGCGCTGTTGCGTTACGACGACGGCACCGAGAAGTGCGTGGGGTGCGATCTCTGCGAAGCGGCGTGCCCGTCGCGCGTCATCCGCGTCGTCAGCGCCGAAGTCCCGGGTGAGCCGACGAAGCGCTACTCCAAAGAATATTACATGGACATGACGCGCTGCCTCTTTTGCGGGATGTGCGTGGATGCCTGCCCTGTCGATGCACTGGGCATGACGCGGGAATTCGAATGGGCCGTGTACGATAAGCGACAGCTCCACCTGAACAAACAGCAACTGCTCGCGATTGGGGATCGGTCGTTTCCAGTCCGCGAGAAGCGGTTGGAGTTCCAACACCCAAATACCGCATTCTTCAACGTGGCATTCACGCACGTGCCGCCCAAGCCGGATTGACCGGCTTTGGCGTCTTGCCCTCGTCGGGGCAGAAGCCTGTGGTGTGCCGTGCCGATGATGTCGAGTCTGTGCTGTGCCTGAGGAGACGGTAGCGTGGCGTATGTATTTTTCGGGTATTTCGCCGGCGTGATCGCGTTGACCGCCGTGTTGGTGGTTGCGCTCAGAAATCCGGTCTACAGCGCGCTATCGCTGCTGGTCATGTTTTTCCATGTCGCCGGCCTGTACGTCACCCTGCGCGCGGAATTCCTGTTCGCGGTCCAGCTGATGGTGTACGCCGGCGCCATCCTGATCTTCTATCTCTTTGCCGTCATGTTCCTCACGGAGAAAACGCCGGATCGGTACCATATTCAATCCTGGGGATCGCTCCTGATCGGAGGCGCGATCATCGTGGAAGTTGTCGTACTGATCGGACAGCACGGCATATCCTTCGGCTCCAGCGTGGCGCGCACCGCCGCGCCGTCTCCGTCCGAAGAAGGCAACACCGAATCCATCGGCCAGCTCCTGTACACCTCCTATCTCTTCCCGTTCGAGGTGGCCTCGCTGATTCTGCTGGTTGCGATGATCGGCGCCGTCGTCCTCTCCAAGAAAGATCTGCCTGAAGTGCCGCCATCATGAACGTCCCTATTCACTACTATCTCATCCTGAGCGCGTTCGTATTTCTCACCGGGCTCGTCGGAGTGCTGGTGCGCCGAAACATCATCGTCATTCTGCTCTGTGTCGAGCTCATGCTGAATGCCACCAACATTAATTTCGTCGCCTTCTCCGAATACCTGCACGACTTGGGCGGCCAGATTTTCGTCTTTTTCACCTTGACCGTCGCGGCAGCCGAGGTCGGAGTGGGCCTTGCGATCGTGGTGGCGATCCACCGGTCCAAGGACACCATCAACGTCGAAGAATTCAACCTACTGAAATGGTAGGCTCGAAGCGCAATGGTTAATGTTGAATGTTCAATGCTCAATGATTCTGAGGTGTTGCGAGACCTCCACTCAAAATTAAACATCCAACATTGAACATTTAACCCATGATGTACGCGTTCATTCCGCTTCTTCCCCTGGCATCCTTCCTCATCCTCGGCCTCGGCGGCCGTTGGATCAAGGAGATGGCCCATCTGGTCGCAGTTCCGGCGGTCGTGGTGCCGTTCCTGCTCTCCATCCTCGCATTCGTGGAGGCAGCCGACGGACATTATGTGACGATCCCCCTCTATACCTGGCTCACATCCGGCACGCTCGACGCGCACATCGGCCTCTATATCGACCGACTGACGGCCGTGATGCTCCTGCTGGTCACAGGCGTCAGCTCGCTCGTGCACGTCTACACGATCGGCTACATGCATGGAGAATCCGGCTACGCCCGCTTCTTCGCCTACATCGCCTTGTTCACCTTCTCGATGCTGATGCTGGTGCTGGCCGACAATCTCCTCCAACTGTTCATCTTTTGGGAGGCCGTGGGTCTCTGTTCCTATCTGCTGATCGGACACTGGTACGAACGGTCTTCCGCCTGCGCCGCCGCGACGAAGGCCTTTCTGGTCAACCGCGTCGGCGATTTCGGTTTCATCCTGGGCCTCCTGTTGGTCTGGTCGAGCTTCGGCTCTCTGAACTATCATGAGATCTTTTCCGCCGCGCACGAGGCTGCCGATCAGACCATCAATCTTCTGAGCCTCTTCGGCGGATCATGGGACGTGTCGCTCTTCACGCTCATCTGTCTTCTGTTGTTTACCGGCGCCGTCGGCAAGTCCGCGCAAGTCCCGCTGCACGTGTGGCTGCCCGATGCCATGGAAGGGCCGACGCCGATTTCCGCCTTGATCCACGCCGCCACGATGGTCACCGCCGGCGTCTTTATGGTGGCGCGTCTGGCGCCGCTCTACAATTTGTCCCCGACCGCGATGACCGTCGTCGCTGTAGTCGGGGCCGCCACGATGGTCCTCGGCGCCACCATCGCAGTAACCCAAACCGACATCAAACGGATCGTCGCCTACTCTACGGTCAGCCAGCTGGGCTACATGGTCATGGCCTGCGGCCTTGGGGCCTACACCTCCGCCATGTATCACTTGCTGACGCACGGGGCCTTCAAAGCCCTGCTCTTCTTGGGCTGCGGCTCGGTCATCATCGCGCTGCACCATGAACAAGACATGCGGCGCATGGGCGGCCTCAAAGACAAACTGCCGATCACGTATTGGACGTTCGTGGTCGGCTCGCTGGCGCTGGCCGGATTTCCCCTCACGGCAGGATTTTTCAGCAAGGATGAGATACTCGTCTCCGCGTGGGCCTCAGGCAGTCTGGGCCAAGTCCTGACGCTCCTGGGCCTGGTGACAGCGCTCTTGACCGCGTTCTACAGTTTCAGACTGGTGTTTGTGACATTCTGGGGTCCCTCGCATGTTGATCCCCATCATGCGGATCACATCCATGAGCCATCGCTCACGATCACGACACCGCTCCTGATTTTGGCGGTCTTCAGCGTAGTGACCGGCTATCTCGGCATTCCCTCCTTCCTGGAACCCGTCTTTTCGACAGGAGGCGAACAGTCCGGTGGACATGGACCGGCCGGTATTGGGGTCATGGTCGCCGCGACGCTCATGGGACTGGCCGGCATTGCCGGCGCCTATTACGTCTATGTGCTCAATCCTGGCCTCCCCGACCGCTTATCTGAACAATGGAACAGCCTGTATCAAGCCTCCTTGAACAAGTGGTACGTGGATGAAGCCTATACTGTCGCGTTTGTGAAGCCGACCTTTGCTGCAGCGTCGGCACTGTGGAAATACGTCGATGTGAACGTGATCGATGGGGCCGTCAACGGCGTCGCTCGCGCCTTTGCTTGGAGCGGATGGTTGTTGCGGCTGATCCAGAGCGGGCAGACCCAGCATTACGCGCTGGCCATGGCCTGCGGTATCGCCGTCATCGTCACGGTGTTTTTGATTTTATAGGGCTACGCGGGCCTTCGTCGGCAGAAAGATGGACGTGGCCTATCGGTTATTGTTGTGTCCGACGATTGACGAATGACGGTTGACGAATGACGCACTTCCCTTGGCTCACCATCTTGGTGTTCCTTCCGCTGGCGGGCGCGCTCGTCTTGTACCTGGCGAAAGACACCGGCGCGCGGCTGATCGCGCTTGCCGTGACGGTCGCGGACTTGCTGATCTCCATCCCGCTATGGTGGTGGTTCGATCCCTCGTCGAGCCAGATGCAATTCGCCGAGACGGCGGTGTGGATCTCGTCTCCGAAGATTCATTACAAGCTCGGCCTAGACGGGATCAGCTTGCCGCTCGTACTGATGACCACGGCGCTCATGCCGCTCTGCGTCCTCATCTCCTGGCGATCCATTGAAACCGGTGTCAGAAACTTCATGGCCATGCTGCTGATCATGGAAGGCGCCATGATCGGGGTGTTTGTCGCCCTCGACTTCGTGTTGTTTTACGTGTTCTGGGAAGCGATGCTCATTCCCATGTACCTCTTGATCGGCATGTGGGGCGGGCCCAATCGCCTGTATGCCGCCGTCAAATTTTTCCTGTACACCCTGGCGGGCAGTGTCTTGCTCCTGGTGGGAATTCTCGTTCTCTATTTCTATGGCGGTCACACGTTCGACATTCAGGAGTTGTCCCAAGGCGCCTACCCCCACACGATGCAGATGTGGGTCTTTCTCGCGTTCTTCGCGGCCTTCGCCGTGAAAGTGCCGATGTTCCCCTTCCACACATGGCTGCCCGATGCACACGTGGAGGCGCCCACCGCCGGCAGCGTCATCCTCGCCAGTGTGCTGTTGAAGATGGGTACGTACGGATTCTTGCGGTTCAGCCTGCCGATGTTGCCGGATGCGTCCCAGGCCTTCACACCGTTCATGGTTGTGCTCTCGATCGTGGCGATCGTCTACGGCGCCTATATGGCGCTGGCTCAGGCCGATCTCAAAAAACTCATCGCCTATTCCAGCGTCAGCCACATGGGATTCGTCACGCTGGGCCTGTTCATGTTCAATATTCAAGGCATTGAGGGCGCCGTGATGCAGATGGTGAATCATGGCATTACGACCGGCGGTCTCTTCCTCTGCGTCGGCATGATCTATGAGCGCACACACAGCAGACAGATCGCCGACAATGTGGGTTTGACCAAACCCATGCCACGGTACGCCACCTGCCTGGTCATCTTCGCGCTGTCCTCGTTGGGGCTACCGGGCACCAACAGTTTCGTCGGGGAATTCATGGTGCTCGCCGGCACCTTCCTCGTGAACAAACCGGCGGCGGCGCTGGCCTCCTTGGGCATCATCCTGGCGGCCGCGTACATGCTCTGGATGGTCCAACGCGTGGCGTTCGGCGTTCCGTCGCACGCGTTGCTCCCGAAGCTGCACGACGTGTCCCCGCGCGAGATGGCCATTTTAGCCCCGCTTGTCGTACTGGTATTTTGGATCGGCCTGTTCCCCAACCCGCTGTTGACGCGCATGCATGCGAGTGTCGAGAAGGTGATCACGCGCACGACTCCGCCTACTCCGGCAACGGCCATGCAGCGGCCTGACCCGCTCGTCCGGCCCGTTCAGAGCGAGACCTCGGCGCTCGGAGTCATGCCTCAGCTGGGGGAGGGCGAACCGTTATCCTTCACCGGCGTCACACCCGACACGCCGGAGGTGCGCCAGCCATGACCGCGTTCTCCCCAAGCGACCTGCTCCTTCTCCTGCCGGAGCTGCTGGTGATCGCCGCCGCGTGCGTCGTGCTGGTGCTCGACCCGGTGCTGCCTTCACACCTGAAAGACGGGTTGGCGTGGCTCAGTCTCGGCACGTTGGCTGTGTGCATGGGACTGATCTCGTCGCAGATGGGGCATCCCGCGAGCGCGTTCGGAGGCATGGTCGCCATCGACATGTATGCCTGTTTTTGGAAACTCCTGCTCTGTGCTGTCGCCGGCCTGACCGTCCTCTTATCGTACTCATACCTCAAAGAGGAGCGGCTGTACTTCAGCGAATACTACGCCTTCGTCCTGCTCTCGCTGTGCGGCATGATGGTGATGGTCTCCGCCACCGATCTGCTGGCGATCTATCTCGGCACCGAGTTGATGTCGCTCTCTCTCTACGTGTTGGCAGGACTGAAACGGACGGAACCCCGCTCCTTGGAAGCGTCCGCCAAGTATTTCGTCCTGGGGGCCTTCTCCTCGGGCATCTTGCTGTACGGCATCTCCCTGCTCTATGGCGCGACCGGCAGCACCCGATTGCCGGCCATCGCCGATGCCGTGGCCGGTCGAAGCCTGGATGATCCGTTGCTGTTGTTCGCCACAATCTTGCTGGCGGTCGGATTCGCCTTCAAACTCGCCGTCGTCCCATTTCATATGTGGACGCCTGATGTCTACCAAGGCGCCCCGACTTCCGTCACGGCCTTCATGGCCGTGGCCTCGAAGGCCGCCAGTTTCGGCGCGTTTCTCCGTGTCTTCGCTGAAGGACTCAGCGGCCTCAGAACCGACTGGTCCATGATTTTCCTGCTGCTCTGTATCGCCACCCTCGTACTGGGCAATGTGGTCGCCTTAGTCCAAACCAACGTCAAACGCATGCTGGCTTATTCCAGCATCGCCCATGCCGGATACGCCCTCATCGGTGTGGTCGCGACGGGACGCATGGGCGCATCAGGGGACAGCGCCCACGGGATTTCCAGCGTCCTGCTATATCTGGCGCTCTACACATTCATGACCTTTGGCGCCTTTGCCATCGTCGCCATGCTGCGCAAAGGCAGCCTCGAAGGAGAAGAAATCGAAGATTTCACCGGCCTGGCCAAACGTCAACCGGTAGCCGCGTTGCTGATGCTCCTGTTCATGGTCTCACTGGCCGGCATTCCGCCGACGGCCGGATTTATCGGAAAATTCTATGTCTTCATGGCCGCGGTGGAAGCGGGCATGACCTGGCTGGCGGTCCTCGCCTTGGTCTTCGCCGCCGTCTCGGCCTACTACTATCTCCGCCTGGTCCTGGTCATGTACATGCGCGAACCGGCCTCCATCACCGCCGATTCGCCCCGCCTGGTCCTGTCGCCGACCCTCTCCATCGTACTGGCCTGCGCAGTCGCCGGAGTCGTGATCTTCGGCATCTATCCCGATCCGCTGATTCAACTCGCCGCGCAGGCGACGCTGCCCTTGAAATAAGCACCGTATGATCGAGAATGAGATGCGGGATGCGTCCGCTCATGGTAGGCTGGCCGGCATGACGGCCGTCATGAACCTCCTCCGTTTCCTGCGTGATGTCGTACGGGTCTTTCTCCGGCATGGCTGTCCCAGTCTGGCCGCCTCGCTCGCCTTCTTCTCCCTGCTCTCACTCTTTCCGCTCGTGTTTCTCTTGCTCTACGGCGTCAGTTTTCTGGTGAGTCAGGACGTCATCGGTGAGCACTTTCTCTTAAGCTTCCTGAAAGGATTTCTCCCGTCGCTGGGCGAGCGACTGGCCGAGGAACTTCATCGAATCAGTGCACTGGACAGCGTGCGATGGCTGGTCTTCCTCTCGTTCTTCTGGTTCGGCGGGCTGGTCTTCTATGAACTTGATTACGCCCTCAACGTAGTGTTTGAAAGCACCAGACGTCGCCATCCCCTGATCTCGACGGCCATTTCGGTCGCTCTGCTCGGCGCCACAGGACTTCTGCTTGTCATCGCCTACGTCGCCACTCAAACGATCAATTTCCTGACGGCCTATACGCCGGGGTTTCTGGGTCTGGATCTGGTTGCGCTTGCGGCCCATGAGTTTCAGTTGACCTATACCTTGCCGTTCGTCCTGGCGTTTTTCGCCGTCAGTTTGCTCTACCGATATGTGCCACGCCGGCGGCCGGGCTGGCGGGAATCCATGGCAGGCGCCATCACATTCGGCCTGCTCTGGGTCTCCGCCAAATTGCTGTTCGTCACATACAGCGGATATGCGACAGTCTACGTCCGGCTCTATGGCTCCCTGTTGGAAGTCATTCTCCTCTTGTTGTGGGTCTACTACTCCGCCTGTCTCCTCCTCCTCGGTGCCGTCATTGCTCACAACCTACAGCAACGGGCTCACCTGTCATCCACCGATGCGGCTGATCCGGCCTAGCGATTCTGTTCCATCTGACTTTTCCTGAACCCGCCCATACTTCAGCTCAAACCATTGCCTGGAGCCATTTTCTACCCATGCAACTTCCGGCCTTTTCCTGGCGGAGTCCTCCCTTCCCCGATACAATGGCATCCGGCAGAACGAGGTCTAATCATCGATGTTTGAAGAATACGGCAAGGAACTGCTGATGCTGGGCGGGACGATCGCAGGATTCGTCGCCGCGCTCCTCAGCGTCATGGAGAAGCTGCTGGATTTCCGGCACCGCATGGATTCCAAGAAGGAGTCCAGAAACGAGAAGCGGGACAGCTATTCCACGGAACGCGCCCAGGCGGATGCGTCGTCGATTGACTTCTTCTCCACGAAACCCCTGCGAGGCTCTTCCTATCTGCTCCTCTACGAAACCGGCGTCATCGTCGCGGCGGGTGTCCTGCTCAACTACATCGGCCTCACCCTCAGCCTGCATCTGGAAAGCATCCTGTTTCTGGATATGACGGGGACGGCGCTTGTCGCCATCCTGCTCGGCCCCTGGTGGGGCGCCATCGTCGCGCTGCTCTCGAACTCCGTGGTGAACTGGCTGCTCTTTCCCCAAACCGGCGCAGATGTCGTCATCTTCCCCTGGTCCCTCGTCAATATGGCCGGCGCGCTGTTCTGGGGCACGCTGGCCCGCCAAGCCAGCTTTCAGAAATACGTCCGCACCAGCAAGAGTTCCGGAATTGCCCACACGTGGTTCTTATTACGGTTCGGCGTCTTGGGCGCCATCGTGATGAGCATCCCCGGCACGCTTGTGCAGGCGGCGCTCCATGAACGGTCGATTTTCGCCCTCAATCCTGAAGTAGCTCAATCCCTCAGCGTGCGGATCGAGCATTGGGAAGCCGCAGTTCAGGTGTATTTGGAGTCGGCCGTCGGAATTCAGTGGAGCGAAAGCATCAGTTGGTATGCCGTCAATTGGCTTCAGAATTGCGTCCGCTACATTCCGGACAAAACGATGAGTGTCGCCATCGCGTTGGTCGTGCTGAAATACGGCTACCCCTTGTTCGAGCGGGAGCTGATTCACGGCGGCCCGGACGGAGAGCGGCCCCGCGATGAACGAATCCTCCCCTTGGTGTTGGGGCTGCTCTATGCGCCATCGTATGCCACACTGATCAGCCAAGACGGCTATACCGGGATGCTGTACTGGCCCCTCTGGTCCATGCCCTGGCTGTTCATCACACTGGGATATTTCAAAATCCGCTACACCGGGCCGACGGACGATGCGCAGCACGAGGCGAGGCTGCAACGGGCGGAACGGTATGCCAAGGCGTTGAAACCGGTCGGGAAGGAGCCGTCCTATGAGTTTTGCCGCAGGCTGACGTTTGCTACTCTGATCGCAAGCCTGCTCTTTGCGCTGTGCCTGCCGGTGCTGCTGATGGACTTTTACCGAGTCACCTTCAAATTCTTCTGCGTCGTCTATGGATTTTTGCTCGTCGTCCACCTCAGCCGCGTCGCGATCGCACAAAATATCTCCGCGGCACGAGCGGATGGGTGAACGCGTCATACGTCATTGGTCCCTCGACTCTGCTCGGGACGGTGAGCCTGTCGAACCGTCATTCGTCAAACGTAAAACCCGCCTTTCTGAATCGAATGACGCTTGACGCATGACGATTGACGTCACCTAACGAGAGGTGGCCTGACGCAGTTGCAGAAAATGTACGATCGCTGAATGGGTGACCAAGCCCACGACCTTGCCGTCCTGCATCACGACGAGCCGATCCCACCCCTCTCGCACCATGTGTTCCATCACCTGAATCACCGGCGTATCCGGTTCCACGATCAGCGACGGTCCGGCCTGGCGCATCACCTGCCCGACCTGCCGCCACGGCCAAGCCGCCGGTGACACGGCCTGGATGTCATGTACCGTGATCAGTCCGACCAGCCGCTCGTCGTCCAGGACGGGAAACCCGCCATAGCCATAGGGCTGGAAATACCGGTTCACGGCCTCCTCCAGCGTGCACTGAGCCGGGATGGTCACAACCGTCGTCACCATCAGATTGCGAAGAGGAACGGCCGCCAATGTCTGCCGCATTGCGGCCTGACGCCGGCTCGCCAAGGCCGCGGCAAACAGAAACGCGCCGATCAAGACGATCCAGCTGCCGGTAGATGCCATCGACACGGGAATCCCTCCCATCGCGGATCCAACGACCATCATAACGCCCAGCAGTACGAAACCGGCGCCGAATCCAAGGCCAACGATGGACGCCTGTTTCGTGGCTCGGTAGAAATCCTTCCCCCACGCCCACAGTCCCGCGCGTAAGACTCGGCCGCCATCCAAAGGAAATCCCGGGATCAGGTTGAAGAGCCCCAGTTGCACATTCACCGCTCCCAGTAAGGCACTGAGAATGACCAGGCCCCGCAGACCCCGCTGCTGTTGCATCGGCTCGGCCAATTCGACGAATCCAAGACAGGCCGCTCCCAACAGAACGCTGACGGCAGGTCCGGCCGCGGCGATGAGAAATTCCGCGCGCGGCGTCGGCGCTTCCTTCCGCATATGGGCCACGCCTCCAAAGATAAACAGGGTGATTCGGTCGATCGGGATGCTGTAGCGCAGGGCAACGTAAGAATGTCCGAGTTCGTGGAGCAGAACGGAGAGAAACAACAACACGGCAGCCATTCCGCCCATGGCCCAATAGCGTCCAGGCGAGAGCCCCGGCAGACTGTCCGGCAAATAGCCCGTCGCCAGAGTCCATGTCACCAGGAAAAAGACCAAAAACCAGGACGCATGGACACGAATGGGAATCCCCAGCGCATATCCGATTTGCCAAGAAGGGAGCCGCATAGCCATCACCGTACCAGCCTGGCGCGCGATGGGTCAATTCGCCCGCATTCAGGTATACTAGAGCCCATGCTTCGGCGATTGCCCCTCTGGCTATGGAGCGTCCTTCACGTCGTCAGTCTGTCGCTCGCTGTTCCAGCGATAAGCTCGGCGCAAGTCATCAAATCCGGTCCGCCGGCTTGTCCGGGGATTGCCCTGACCTTCGACCTCTGCCCGGTCAAGAAAGGGTCGGGTTACGATAAGCCTTTGATGGACTATTTGATTCAACACCGCATCCCGTCCACGTTCTTTATGTCCGGCAAATGGATGACCAAACATGAAGAGGAAACGGACCAGTTGCTCGGTATCGAGTTCTTCGAGGTCGGCACGCATGGGGACGTGCATGCCCATCTGCCGATGCACAGCGCCGATGAGCAACGCGCAGAGGTTCTCGGTCCGGTCAGACTCCTACGCGATCACCATGCCCATCATGCGACGTTGTTCCGCCCTCCGTATGGGGAGTACAACGGCACAACCGTCGACGTCGTCAAAGCGCTGGGGCTCCAGTTCATTCAATGGAATATCGAATCCGGCGATCCGGACCCTACCCTATCGGCGGAGCAAATCCTGGATCGCGTGACGAAGCGCGCGAAGCCGGGCAGCATCATCGTGTTTCACGCCAATGGGAAGGGTAAACAAACCCGCCAGGTGATTGAACGCCTCACCACCGAAGTCTTCCCCCACAAGGGGCTCACCCCCATGACCGTCAGCGACCTGCTGGCTTGCAAGCAGCCGACCCGATGACGGCGCCGTGTATCAGGGCGATGCAGCCTGAAGATCGTGATGAGGTGGTCCGACTACTTGGTTCGTCCGATCCCTGGATCACGCTGGGTTACACCGCAGCCGACTGGGACCGGATCTTTTGCCCCATTCCCGCGGGACGAGACAGTTACGTAGCGGAATTCGATGGCCGGGTGGCGGGCATCGCCCTTATCCGGCAAAAATTCCTATTAGGCGACTATCTGGAACTCTTGGGGGTGGCCGGCTGGGCGAGACGAAAGGGAATCGGAGGTCTGCTTGTGACGCATATCGAGGAGCTCGTCTTCAGCAGAACCAAAAACCTCTTTGCTTGTGTGTCGGATTTCAATACCGCGGCACGGGCGTTCTATACACGGATGGGCTATCAGGAGATCGGCCCCATACCGAATCTTTTAACCCCGGGCAGCGCGGAGATCTTCCTGAGGAAGACCCTGGGACCCACGAGAAGTTGAAGACGATCACCCCTGCGGCTGGTTATCGTGACGCTGCCGTCACGTGCCGGCACCCGACCAGAAACTGATGGCCCTCGGATTCGATCGGAAAGGCCTGCACCCAACAAATTTCGTACACCATGGTCGAGCGATACCACCCGAGTCGAGGGTTGGATAGGGCGACCAACTGCCGGACGCGCGGAGGTTCACTCATGACGAGAAGAATACCGTGCGCACTTCGATTGACACTCAGGACTTTGCCCTCCACCACCGCCTCAGCCCCGGCGCTCAGCGACTCGTACATCTCGTAGGAATACCAATGCCGGTCTTCGACTCGGGTTTCGCGTCGACGATTGAAGGGAAGGGAGGCATGATCCACAGTCGGAGAGGCGTCAGCTTTGAAGGGGCGACCGGACATCGTGTTGTCTCCGGGCTGCAGGCAATCCATTGACGAGGAACAAATACCAGCAAAAGCCGTACCGACGCCGCCTTCTCTCGACATCCGTGGAATAACGGCATTCTCTGAGTGAACCGAACGGCACGAGCGAAGGGAAACACCTACTCGCCGCGATGCGTTTCCCTACAGGACGGGGGAACTGAATGGACTACGCCGGTCGCCGGCACATCACCCAGCCACCCACACTGATCGAGTGCGCATAATGCAGGCGCACTCCTTCATCACATACACTCGCGAGATCATTTCCACATGGATTTGCCCTTCGTGCCACCCGTTGATGCCATGCGACTTCTGTCACGCTCATTCATCTAAGTCAGTCGGTCTCACCGATACCCGCTAAGAATCTCGTTGATTTGCAAAGCATTCTCTCTCCCGTCCCACTACGACACGCAGTGGAATCACAAGGCACGGGACCAACATGGTGGGAGATTTATTCTCCCATGATTTCTACGTATGGCTCGGCACATTACTTGCTGAGTCTCATAATTTACTGGGCAATCAATGCGTCCGTGCATCATGAAACAACCAGAAAGTTCCCGATGCCTCGCCTTCGATCAATAGTCCCCTTGATAGCAATCGCCATACTGACCTGCGATGTCGCATGGGGCGCCACTCTTACATGGAGTCCGAATACAGAACCGGACCTCGCCGGCTATCGCGTGTATCAATGCACGAGTCAACCCTGCGGGCGCGCCCAGGGCACAGCCACACTCCTCGTCACACTCGGCGCCGTCACGAGCTTCAACATCGGCACGCCCGGATCGACACACTATTACATCATCACTGCCTACGACACGGCCAACAATGAATCGGCCGACAGCGGAGTTGCTATCTATTCGCCACCTAATTCGCCACCGCCTCCGCCTGCGGCACCAGCAATTGGTGCGATGCCTCGCACCTTGTCGTTTGCCATGCAACAAGGGGGCGCCGATCCGCCTTCTCAACTGCTGACGATCAGCAATGTCGGAGGTGGGACACTAACGTGGACCGCGAGTGACAACACCAGCTGGCTCTCGCTGACTCCCGGATCAGGAACCGGAAACGGCACAGCGACTGTACAGGTAATGGCAGGAAACAGGGCTGCGGGGACTTACAACGGCACCATCACCGTGTCGGCCACTGGGGCATCGAACGTCTTGGTTCCTGCTACATTGACAATCACGACCGCTCCGATTGCGCCGCCCCCGACCCCGACAGGCTTGCAGTTCTCTTCGCAATAATAGGCAGGCTGCCCTACATCACGATCTCCGTGCCCCAGGGGTTATCCACCAAGAACAGCCAGCGTCCATCCGACTGCCGCCGCAAAATGCTGGAGGAACGGCCACCGAGCTTTACGGCCGTGCCGGTCGGATCGATACCCTTGAGACTCCACCTGGCGCAATATTGCGCAACCTCGCCAGACTGCACAACTTGCTGGGCCTCGATCGTCAACGTGGGTTTCAACATCATGAATCCCTCCAACGCCTGACGGATCCCGGACGAGCCGTTGACGACGATACCGGGCTTGATGACGAACGCGGCATTGGGCTCGAACAATTGTATGGCCGATTCCACATCCCACGCGTTCATCGCCTTTACTAACTGACTGATCACATCCAGCGGGCTTCCGCTGTCCATGGGTATGCCTCCTTTCTTGCTCGGTGATGAAACATTCCAGCCGGCCGACAATACCGGGTTTCAGGGGCAGAGAATAGACGGAACAGGACCTGTCGATTCTTGCATGGCTCGACGACTATTCTATAGAGAGTCCAAATCTTCTCTCGCAATCGAAGGAGGGATCATGGCCAAGAAGCCAACTCCCCATAGATCGAAGAAGCATCAAGCAGCAACCAGCGCGGTCTGGTTCGAAATCCCGGCGGACGACATCGAATAAGCCAGGTAGCGGACGGCACCATCACAATCGCTGACCGAAGGCCCGGCGCAGGATTGACTAGGTCAAGTCTGACCCGTGCAACCAGTCGCTGGATTGTGGGGGAGTACTACAAGGGTTGTCGCGCAAAAAAGTTGTCTGCCTGATCCTTGGAGGGGTTGCGCGGTGTTTCCAAACCGCTCTGCATTCCTGTGACACGAGGACCGGAGACGCCACCGCACCGCTTGACCCGGATATGGAGTCATGCTTGACTATCGCACCCATCGTTTATCAAAGGAGGCCGCCATGCGAATGCTCGTACTTTCACTCACGTCACTCTGCCTGATGCTGACCGTCTCGCCCGTCCTCGCCAAAAGCAAAAAGGGCCACAAGCCGATGGATCAGCAGGCTATGATGGAGCTGTGGAAACAGGCTGCCACGCCGGGCGAGCCGCACAAATTGTTTGGCATACTGGCCGGCAGTTGGACCACCAACACGACGGAATGGATGGAACCTGGTAAACCGGCTGTGGAATCTACTGGCACCGCCGAGCTGAAGATGCTGCTCGATGGACGGTTTCTGTATCAAGAATTCAACGGGCAGATGATGGGCCAGCCGTTCAACGGGATCGGCATCGATGGCTACGACAACATCCGCAAGAAATATGTGACAGCCTGGATGGACTCAATGGGCACCGGCATGTTCTTGATGGAGGGCACAGCCAGCGCCGACGGGAAGACCATTACCTTGAAAGGCTCACACCCTGAACCGGGCGGCGGACACATGACGCATCGTGCCATCTGGAAGATCATCGATGCCAACAATCAAACCTTCGACATGTACGGCGCCCACCATGGCCAGAAAGAAATGAAGATGATGGAGATCGTCTACACCAGGAAGCCGTAATCAAGCATGCCGCGGCTCGATTGACCAGGCCTGAGGAACATGGTTGACTTACGGCAACATCACGTCATCACTAGGGAGGCGCTCATGCGACAGACACTCCGTGCACTCTCGATCGGATTACTGTTAATCGGGCTGAGCGGATGCAGCTACCTGTTCTATCCCCATGCCAAGGAATTTACCGCCAAGGCCAAGGGAGCCACTGCTGTTGAAACACTCATCAACTTGACCACGATGGCGGAAGCCACGGCACGGAAGGCAAAGGGTGGTACCGGCGTCGACCAACCGTTCGACGATCTGCACAATCAGTTTCACGCCATCGACGACGGCCTCTGCTCGGTCGAGCAATCGACGAGAGAAAAGCCGGCCTATGCCCTGGCGGTGACACACGACAAAGAACTCGTCGCCATCTTCAAGCGGCTGTGGAAATTCAAATCGGAGCAGCCGCAACGGGACCAACATCTGGACCTCTTTATCTCCGAAGTCCAAGAGCTCCGGCAGACCTTGCAAACATTACGGTAGGGGCTATGGCAGCGCATTCACCGGAACAGATCATCGAAGGCCAGCGGCAGGATTGGAACCGCGTCGCCGGCGGGTGGGAGAAGTGGGACCGCTTCTTCGACGAGCAGATGGCGTTCCTGAACCATCGCCTGGTCGCCGATGCTCGGCTTCGGACGGGGCTCAGGGTGCTTGATCTCGGATCGGGCACCGGTTATCCGGCGCTCCTCGGGGCACAGACGGTTGGCACACGGGGAAGCGTGATCGGCCTCGATTTGGCAGAACAGATGCTCAAAGCCGCAGGACGAAAGGCGGCATTGCTGAATCTCTCCAACGTCACGTTCCGCACGGGCGATGTGACCAGTCTGCCGTTTGAAGGAGCCTCATTCGACGCCGTGACCAGTCGCTTCTGTCTCATGTTTCTCCCGGAGATTCCGAAAGCCGCCACCGAGATTGCCCGTGTCTTGAAACCGGGCGGCTGGCTGGCAGCCGCCGTCTGGTCGGCACCGGAGAAGAACGCCTATCTGACCACTCCACTTGCCGTCATCAAACAATTCATGGACCTGCCGCCGCCGGATCCCACCGCACCGGGGATTTTCAGACTCGCCAAACCGGGCGAACTGGCGGGAATGCTCCGGGATGCCGGATTCACGAACGTCACCGAGGAGGAATTTCTCGCCGACGTGCGCTTTCCGTCGGGAGAAGAGTATTACGAGAGTCTCATGGACATCGCCGCACCGATCCAGAACCTCTTCGCCAAGCTATCCGAGCAGCAAAAGACCGAGGCACGCCATCGGATCGTCGGTTCCATCGGTCAGTTCCGTAGATCGGACGGCATCGCGCTCCCGATCGCCGTCCGCATGGTCGCCGCGCGCAAACCTCTCGGCTGATCCGATGCCGGCAAAATCAGACGGCTTCAAAGACTTCGTGTTGGATCAGCTGGCCGATCTGCGTGGCGTAACATGCCGCGCCATGTTCGGCGGCTATGGGCTGTACCGGCGCGCAACATTCTTCGGCATCATCCACAAGAGCCGGCTGTACTTCAAAGTCACGCCGGCCACCATCTCTGACTACACAGAGCAAGGCATGAAGCCGTTCAAGCCCAATGCCAAGCAGATGCTGAAGTCTTTCTACGAAGTCCCGGCCGATGTCCTCGAAGACCCCGAGCGTTTGACGGCCTGGGCCGAACAAGCGGCCAAACTGTAAATGGTTCGCCATATCCTCTCCGGATCAGCCGCGTCCTTGTTCTTCTGATTGCAGCTTGCGCCAGCCGCTTACTATCTCCACACTGTTTTGATGCTCTACCAACTGAGCGCTGACCTCGTTGTGATCCTTCACTTTGGCTTCGTGTGCTTCGTCCTCTTGGGCGGGCTCTTGCTGGTGAAATGGCCTAGGCTAGCGTGGCTGCATCTTCCGGCGATCGCCTGGGGCGTGTTCATCGAGTTCAGCGGCTGGATTTGTCCACTGACACCGTTGGAGAATTGGTTGCGAACCCAAGCCGGCGAAGCAGGCTACGCAGGAGATTTCGTGGTCCGCTATCTGTCGGCGGTCCTGTATCCTGAATCGCTAACCCGTGACATTCAAATTGTTCTCGGCACGCTGGTGTTGGTCGTGAACCTGGCGATCTATGGACGCTTGTGGTGTACACCTGGTAAGCGGCGAGGTTAGTTCAAGAAATTCGATGCCTCTCAAGTTCTCCCGCCGATTTGCCGATGCAGACCAGTCTGGACTCATTTTACATATTCCTTGCGGACTATCAGACGCCAGCTATACTTTTCACCATGCGCGCGACGAAGTACATTATCTGGGAAGAGGACGGCCAGTGGCACGGCTATCTGCAAGACTACCCGGATCTCCCAACCCAGGGAGATTCCTTTGAAGACCTGCAGATGAAGCTCTCCGATTTGCACTGCGAGATGACCAACGGTGGTCATGACCAGTGTGACATCTCCACCTCTACCTCCACCTACACCATTCCCCAGCGCACCCGTCCTCGCACCAAGCGATACGAGCGTGTGGAACAGCTGTTCCGCACCATGCTGTACGATCTCTGAGTGATTGCTTCAGGGTAACGCCCCTCGTCCCTCTTCACACTCTTCTGCCTCGACCCTTTTCTCATCCGAACCGCTGTAAGATTTCCCTTCCCGAATAGACTACTGCCAAACAGACGTGAGCCATGGGCGTTTTCAACATCCTGCCCAGATCCCGGTTGACCCGGCACGCGCCAGGTTGGTACATAGAGCTCACTCCATATCTTCGTTCCACCACCGTGAGGCCGGCTATGCCTACTGATGAAATCACCCAAAAAGTCAGCGACCGGTACGCCAAAGCCGCCAACACCGGTGAGCAAATGTGTTGCCCCACGAGCTACGACATGGCGCAGCTCAAATCATTCATTCCTGAAGAAGTCCTAAAGATTTCCTACGGATGCGGCACGCCGGCCGGTTTGCAGACGGTGCGTCCCGGAGAAACGGTCCTCGATATCGGATCCGGTGGCGGGATCGACTGTTTCGAAGCCTCACGGCTCGTCGGCCAAGACGGCCACGTGATTGGCATCGACATGACGGACACGATGCTGGACATCGCCCGGAAGAACGCCGCCGCCGTCGCTGCCAATCTCGGCTACCCGGCCTCCAACGTCGAGTTCCGCAAAGGCATGGCGGACGCCATGCCGGTCGAGGATGGCACGATCGATCTGATCATCTCAAACTGTGTGATCAACCTCGCTCCGGACAAGCGCAAGGTCTTCCACGAAATGTTCCGGGTGGCCAAGCCAGGTGGGCGGTTCACGATTTCGGACATCGTCGCGGACCAGACCGTGCCGCAATACCTTGTCCACGATGCGGAGAAATGGGGGGATTGTCTCTCCGGCTCTCTGACCCTAACGGCCTACATTGCGGGCATGGTGGATGCGGGCTTTCTGGGTATCCACCTAGTCAAGTCTTCCCCCTGGCAAGTGATCGACGGCCTTCATTTCTTTTCCGTCACCTTGACCGGGTACAAGCTGCCCCCAGTCACCGACCCTTCACCCTATCGCTATGCCACACTCCGAGGCCCGTTTAATCGCGTCGTGGATGAACGCGGCACGACCTATCAACGTGGCATTCCAGAGCCGATCGGGTCGAATGACGCTTTGTTATTGAGCACTCCTCCGTTCGCCGCACACATGATCCTGACGGCCAACCCACTCTGGCTCGACAATCATGATCCGCGATGGACCGCGGTGTTTCCTGCGCAGACCCCCTGCACCTGGCGAGGCCACTATGCGCTGCTCGCCGGCCCGTTCGTGGAGGCGGCGGATGACGACAACCATGTCTACCGCCGAGGAGAACCGCTGGAGATCTGCTCCAAAACTCTGGACGTGCTGCAAACCGAGGGCTACGCGCCCCATTTCGCGATTCTGAATCGGGCCGGACAACAGGTCAACGGCGCGGCGGTCAGCTGCGCCCCCGACGGAGGCTGCTGTTGATGAAGTCCGTCCCTGAACGCGATCTCTTGAACCCACGCCATTGTGCAACCGTCTTGAAGTCACTGGCGGATGCCACCAGGCTGCGCATTCTGGAGTCGCTGCTGGACGAGGAGAAATGCGTCACGGACCTGGCGCGAGAACTGGGCTGTCCGCAACCTCACGTGTCTCACCACCTGCGCATCCTGCGGGATTCCGGCATCGTGGAAGGGGTGCGTGAAGGGAAACAGGTCTGTTATCGCATCACGCCGGTCGTGCAGCGGGCGCTGACCCACCGGCAAGGGAAGGCGCTCAATTTCGGCTGCTGCGAATTGCGGTTTCCCGAATCGGTGTTAGCCACGGCGAAGTCTCGTGCGCTGACGATGGTCCAATCTTGATGGGGGCGTCGACGGCGACGCGAGCACGGCAATGCCGCTGACTCTGCTGAAACGACAGAATCCTCTCGCCGCCCCCTCCGAACAACTGAAAGTACTCGCCGGCTCCGCTCAACTGCTCCCGTTTGAAGCACGACTGGATCACGCCAGCCTGGCTCCGCTCTGTGCCACGGGCATCACGGTCTTTCAGATCAATGTCGGGAAACTCTGCAATCAGACGTGCCGTCACTGTCACGTGGATGCCGGACCCGATCGTCCTGAAACGATGTCCTTGGACACGGCCGAACAATGCATCCGGGCTCTGGCCAAAACAGATATCCAGACCGTGGACATTACGGGAGGCGCGCCGGAACTCAACGCGCAGTTTCGTTGGCTGGTCGAACAAGCCCGTGCGCTTGGCCGGCATGTCATGGATCGCTGCAACCTGTCGGTCTTGTTGCTCCCGTCCCAGGCTGACTTGGGCGAATTTCTGGCCCACCATCGGGTTGAGATCATTGCGTCGCTCCCGTCATTTCAAGCCAGCCAGACGGATGCGCAGCGCGGTGAGGGGGTGTTCGAGAAATCGCTCGAAGCGCTTCGCCTCCTGAACCGCTTCGGCTATGGCCGGCCGGACAGTGGCTTGCTGTTGAACCTGGTCTACAATCCGGTCGGTGCGTTCCTGCCACCGAAACAAGAGAGCATCGAAGCGCAGTTCAAGAAAGAACTCCGCGCGCGGCACGGCATCGAATTCAACCGGCTCTACACGATCACCAACATGCCGATCAGCCGATTTCTGGACTTCCTTATCGAGAGCGGCAACTATGACCAGTACATGACCCGTCTGGCCAATGCGTTCAATCCTGATGCCGCCGCCGAGGTGATGTGCCGTCATACCCTCTCGGTTGGCTGGGACGGCCGGCTCTACGATTGTGATTTCAACCAGATGTTGGAACTCCCCGTCGACCACGGAGCCCCCTCGCATATTCGCGATTTTGATCCGGCGCAGCTTCACCGTCGCCGGATCGTCACACGCAACCATTGTTATGGCTGTACAGCCGGCTCCGGCTCGTCGTGCGGCGGGACCGTGGCGTGATGAACAGCCTCTGTCGAAGATATGGAGATATCTCGATGTATCGATATCGTGATTCCAGCGGGCTGAAGGTCGGCCACGTGTTCTCTGCGTTCCTCGTGCTGGCCCTGTTTGGGGCGCATGATACAGCAACAGCGCAGACGACGGCGCCCGATCCACTGTCAGGCAAACTCGTGGTGACTGGGTCCAGCACCGTGGCGCCGCTGATCGCCGAGATCGGCAAACGCTTTGAGCGTCTCAACCCGAAAGTGCGTGTGGATGTGCAGACGGGCGGCTCCTCCCGCGGTGTCACGGACGTCCGGCAGGGTCTTGCCGATATCGGCATGATCTCACGCGCGATGAAGGACGATGAGAAGGATCTGCACGCCTTTACGGTCGCCCGCGACGGCGTCGGCATCATTGTGCACAAGGACAATCCCATCCGAACCCTCTCTGACGAACAGGTCATCGCCATCTATACCGGCAAGATCACCAATTGGAAAGAGGTCGGTGGGAAGGAGGCAGCCATTACCGTCGTGAGCAAAGCGGAGGGGCGATCCACGCTGGAGGTTTTTCTGCACTATTTCAAACTCAAGAATACGGACATCAAACCGCACGTGGTGATCGGCGACAACGAGCAAGGGGTCAAGACCGTGGCCGGCAATCGGAACGCCATTGGATACGTCTCTATCGGGACGGCCGAATACGATGAATCACAAGGAGTGCCGATCACCCTACTCTCAACCGGTGGCGTGCCTGCCTCGACGGAATCCGTGCGGAACGGAACTTTTCCGATTTCTCGTCCATTACACATTGTGACACGGACCGCACCGGCGGGATTAGCTAAAGCCTTTATCGAGTACGCGCAATCCAAAGCAGCCCATGACCTCATCACACAGCAATATTTTGTGCCGTTGGCAAACTGACGACCTGCTCTGCTGGCTTCTGCGCGGCCTCGCGGCCATCGCGGGCCTGGTCGTCGTGGTCATCGTCGGTTTCCTGATTGCGGAAGCCCTTCCCGTTCTCTCTCTCATCGGCCTCGGACGATTCTTTACCGATCCGTCCTGGCATCCGGCCGAGGGTTTCTACAACCTGACTCCGATGTTATGGGGCACCCTGTTTGCTATGGCCGGCTCTGTGTTGATCGCTACCCCCTTGGGCATTCTTTCCGCGGTCTTCTGCCATCATTATGCGCCGCCCGCCGTGGCCCGTTCCTATCGACGACTGATCGAGTTGCTCGCCGGCATTCCCTCGGTCGTCTATGGATTCTGGGGGCTCGTAGTATTGGTTCCGCTGATTGGAGACATTCACCCACCCGGACCCAGCCTCCTCGCGGGCATTCTGATCCTTACGATCATGATCCTCCCCACCATTACACTGATGGCCGATGCCAGCCTTGCCAATGTACCCCAGCACTATCTGCGTGGGGCGGCAGCCTTGGGACTGCCACGATGGGCGACCATCCGAGGCGTGGTGTTTCCCGCGGCGAAATCCGGGCTGTTCACCGGGGTGATCTTGGAAACCGGCCGAGCCATCGGCGAAACGATGGCAATCTTAATGGTCTGTGGGAATGTCGTGCAGACACCGTCCAGCCTCTTCGATCCGATCCGGACGCTGACCGCCAATATCGCGCTGGAAATGGCCTATGCCCTCGGCGACCATCGCGCGGCGCTGTTCGTCAGTGGACTCGTGTTGATGGCCATGATCGTGGGTCTGGCAATCGCCGCTGAATGGATCAGTCGCGGGAGAATCTATGGCTGAAACACTGAACCCGCGACAGGATCTCCGTGAATGGCTCGCGTTTGTCCTCGTCTGGGGTGCGGCGGCGGTCGTGACCGCCGTCTTCTGCTGGCTGTTAGGAGACATTGTGTGGAACGGCCTGAGCCGTCTCTCCTGGACATTTCTGACTGCCCCGCCGGAGAGCGCCGGACGCCGGGGCGGGATCGGCCCGATTCTGGTTTCGACTTTCCTGATTCTGGGCGTCTGCCTTTCCGTCTCGCTTCCCATCGGGGTCGGCACCGCCGTCCTCCTCGCCGAATTTACCTCGGACCAAAGCCTGTTCGGACGCATGACCCGCCGGAGTCTCGATGTCTTGGCCGGTGTGCCGTCGATTGTGTTTGGCCTGTTCGGCAATGCCTTCTTTTGCAAAACCCTGGGACTCGGCTTCTCGATCCTGTCCGGTGGACTGACCCTGGCCTGCATGGTCCTGCCGATTTTGATCCGTTCCACGGAGGAAGGGTTTCGCGCGGTGCCCGCCAATTACCGGCTTTCCGCCGCCGCGCTGGGACTGTCCCGGTCCACGACACTCATTCATCTGTTGCTGCCGGCAGCCGTCCCCGGTCTGTTGGTAGGCCTGGTGCTTGGGATTGGACGGGCGATCGCAGAAACCGCGGCACTGATCTTCACCAGCGGGTATGTGGATCGGATGCCGGAGTCGCTGCTTGATTCGGGTCGAGCCTTATCCATCCACATCTTCGATCTTTCCATGAATGTCTCCGGTGGCGACGCCAATGCCTATGCGTCGGCGCTCGTGCTGGTCATCATGCTGCTGCTCATCAATGGAACAGCGGCGTGGCTGGCTGACCGCGGCCTCCACCGCAGGATTGTCACGGTATGATCCCGGCTGATTCCCATACGAAATCGCAACCGCTGTCCTCAACGGAGATGCCGCCATCCATCGCCGTTCCAACTCCGCTGATCCAGATCAATAAGTTGAGCCTCCACTATGGTGACCGACCGGCATTCCGAGATGTCACACTGTCGATCGGCACGGGAGGGATCACCGCTCTGGTCGGCCCGTCCGGATGCGGCAAAACCAGTCTTCTCACGGCACTGAACCGCCTGACCGATCTCATCCCTGGATGTCGTGTGGCGGGCGAAATCCGCATGGGAAATATGGACGTGCTGGCGCCCCAGACCAATGTCATCCATCTGCGTCGGCTCGTCGGCATGATTTTCCAGAAGCCGAATCCCTTTCCGCTGTCGATTCGAAGAAACCTGGAATTTCCTCTGCGCGAGCACGGATCACGGGATCGTGAGCAGATCGCCCGGACGATCGAGACCGTCCTCCAAGACGTGGGGCTTTGGGACGAAGTGAAGGATCGCCTCGATTCGCCGGCGCTGGCGCTGTCGGGCGGCCAACAGCAGCGTCTTTGCATTGCCAGAGCCCTCGCCCTTTCGCCGGCCGTGCTGCTCATGGACGAACCCTGTAGCGCCCTCGATCCGCTTTCCAGCGGCGTGGTCGAAGACCTCATCCTCCAGCTGCGAGGCCGTTACACAGTGGTGATCGTGACGCACAACTTGGCGCAGGCTCGTCGCATCGCGGACGAGGCCGCCTTCTTTTGGGTGCATGACGGGGCTGGACGGCTAATCGAAGCCGGAACAGCTCAACAATTCTTCGAAGCACCTCGTGACTCATTGACCGCTGCCTATATCAGCGGCATGCGCGGCTGACCGGCTGTCACCTGCCCGCGATGGCCCATGCCGAACGACAGGCCGAGTTCGACGGGTTGCGCTGGCCAAGCTACTCTGTTAATGTGCCCTCGTTCATCGTTCTGCTTTTGTTGCATTTGTCACACATAGTCGGCTGGTCATAAGCTATGGTCTGGGACCCAAAAGATCCGTGGGGTAAGAAACAAGACCCGCTTGAGGAGGCCCTCAAGCAGGCGCAGGAGCAATTCAAGAACCTCTTCGCTGCCGGAGGCGGATTGAAAAATATGATGCCGTCCGGCGGCGCCATGAACCTCATCGTGGCGGCGATCGTGATTCTGCTCGCCTGGCAAAGCGTCTTCATTGTCGCACCGGATGAAGAGGGCGTCGTGAAACGATTCGGCACCCCCGTGCGAACGGTCGAGCCTGGCCCCCACCTCAAAATTCCACTCGTTGAAAGTGTCCTGCAACCGAAAGTCGCGAAACTCCACCGGGTGGAAGTCGGATTCCGGACCAGCCAGCAGGGGCGCCAGCAGATGGTTCCGCAGGAAGCCCTCATGCTGACGGGCGATATGAACATTCTCGCCATCGAATTCATCGTCCAGTACAAGATCAAAGAATCGAGCGAATACCTCTTCAACGTGGCGGATATTCATGAAACCATCGGGAAAGCCGCCGAGGCGTCGATGCGTGAAGTGGTCGGCAAGAGCAAAATCGACGAGGCCTTAACAACCGGGAAAGCCGATATCCAGCAAGGCACGATGGTCTTATTGCAAAGCATTCTCGACGACTACCATGCCGGCGTGCAGGTAGCGGCGGTGCAGCTTCAAGACGTGGATCCACCCGAAGCCGTTGCCGCCGCCTTCAAAGACGTGACGAATGCCAAGGAAGATCGCGAAAAGCTGATCAATCAAGCTCAAGGGTATCGGAACGACATTATACCCAGGGCAAAAGGTGAAGCGGCCGAATTAGTCAATCGTGCCAAGGGTTTCGCGCAGGCGCGGTTGAACCGCGCTCAAGGTGAATCCAATCGTTTCCTGGCCACGCTGAAGGAATATAACCAAGCCAAGGACGTCATCAGCAAGCGGATCTACATCGAAACCATGGAAGAAATCCTCCCGAACGTGGAAAAGGTGATCATCGACGGAAAAGGCGGCGAGCGCCTGTTACCCTATCTGCCGCTTGACCGTCTCTCGAAACCTGCTCCAAGACCGGCACACGAGGAGCCTCAGCCATGACCAAGCAAGGGTTTCTCATCGCGCTGATTGCCGTGGTGGTGGGGTTGTTCGTCTTGGGCGCCTCCCCTCTCTTCGTCGTGGATGTGACGCAGAACGCCATCGTCGTCCAACTCGGAAAACCGGTGCGAAATATCACGGATCCCGGATTGTATGTCAAAGTGCCGTTCGTCCAGGAAGTCACCTACTTCGACAAACGGCTGCTGGATTATGACTCAAGCGCCCAGGATGTCATCACCCAGGACAAGAAAACCCTGCTGCTGGATAACTTCGCGAAATGGCGCATTGTGGATCCTCTCAAGGTGTACCAAAACTTCCAAAGCCAGCGGGGGGCCCTGCAGCGGCTGCATGACATTATCTATTCCGAACTCCGTGTCGAATTGGGCCGGCACGAGCTCTTGGAAATCGTCTCGAACACACGTGCCGATATCATGCGGGTAGTCTCCAAACGGTCCAATGAAAAAGCCTCCGCCTACGGCATTGAGATTCAGGATGTTCGGATCAAGCGCGCCGATCTGCCGGAGCAAAACGAGAAAGCCGTGTTTGCCCGCATGCAAGCCGAGCGTGAACGGCAAGCCAAGCAGTACCGCGCTGAGGGAGCTGAAGAGGCGCAAAAGATCCGGTCCGAAGCCGAGAAGGATCGAGAAATCATCCTCGCCCATGCCTACAAAGAGTCGGAAGAGCTTCGCGGAGCCGGCGATGCCAAGGCGTTTCGCATCTATGCCGACGCCTACCGGCAGGATCAGAAGTTCTTCGAATTCACCCGCTCGATGGAAGCCTACAAGTCGACCTTTAAAGATAATAATAGAACGACGCTTGTGCTGAGCCCCGACTCAGAGTTCCTCCGATACTTGAAGCAGCGCTGACGGCTGTCAGACTGCACACTGGCTTTACGACAGGCCGACAATCTCTCCGCTTGCCGGATTCAGGGTAATCCGTTCTCCCGCCGGTCTCTTCGGTAATCCGGGCATGAGTTGCATCCCAGAACAGACCGCCGTGACAAAACCGGCTCCGGCCAAAATTCGCAATTCTTTAATCGACACCGTGAAACCTGCCGGCCGCCCTTTGAGCGCCGGATCGTGCGAGAGCGAGAGCGGTGTTTTCGCCATGCACACCGGCAGCCGGCCGAATCCAAGGGTTTCCGCCATTTCCATCTGACGTTCCGCTTCCGGCTCGAAGGCGACGCCTCCGGCTCCATACATCTTCGTCGCAATAGTCTCGATCTTTTTCCGAATCGGCCAAGACAACTCGTACAGGTGAGCGAACTGTGCTGGTTGATGACAGGCCTTGACGACCGCAGCCGCCAACTCTTCAGCCCCTGCTCCTCCGTCGGCCCAGTGGGTGGACACGGCGGCCTCTGCCGCTCCCACCTCCATCGACCGGTTCCGCACCCAATCCAGCTCTGCACGCGAATCGTCTTTGAAAGCATTGACCGCCACGACGACCGGGATGCCATGCGCTTTTGCATTGGCAATGTGCTGTTCCAAGTTCGCGAACCCTTTCGACAGCGCCTCCTGGTTGGGTCCGGTCAAGCCGATAGGCAACGGAGCGCCAGCCTTGGCCACGCCTCCGCCTCCATGGAGCTTCAGCGCCCGCAACGTCGCCACGACCACTGCTGCGTCCGGCGTGAATCCCGACACGCGGCATTTGATGTTGAAAAATTTCTCGGCTCCCAGATCGCTGCCGAAACCGGCTTCGGTGACGACGATATCTGCACAGCGAAGCGCAATGGCGTCGGATACCACAGAACAGTTGCCATGGGCGATATTTCCAAACGGCCCTGTGTGGACGAAGGCAGGCGTGCCCTCCAACGTTTGGACCAGGTTGGGCAGCAATGCATCCCGCAAGAGCACTGCCATCGATCCTACACACCCAAGCTCCTGCGCCACGAAAGGAGCGGAAGACTGCTTGAGACCCACGAGGATTCTCCCGAGCCGGCTTTGAAGATCCTGGTGGCCGGTGGCCAATGCCAATATCGCCATGATCTCCGACGCTTCCGTAATGACGAACCGGCTGAGCCGATTCCCCATCTCACCTCCAAGCCGAAGCTCGCGGAGCGCGCGATCGCTGATCCCTAAGGCCCGCGGCCACATGACAGTGGACGGATCGAGCGCAAGGTCGTTCCCATGGAAGAGGTGATTGTCGAGAAATGCGGAGAGGAGGTTATGGCTCGCCGTCACCGCATGGGCATCCCCGGTCAGATGAAGATTGATCTCTTCCATCGGAAGCACTTGGGCGCGCCCGCCGCCGGTCCCTCCCCCTTTGATCCCGAATACGGGACCGAGCGAGGGTTGCCTCAACGTCACAGCGGCTCGATGCCCCAACCGCGTAAGCCCCATGGCAAGTCCGATCGAGGTCGTGGTCTTGCCTTCTCCCAGAGGAGTGGGGTTGATGGCCGTCACCAAGACGTACCGCCCCTTGGGCTTATTGTTCAGCCGATCCAGAAGCCCTAACGACACCTTGGCTTTATACGGACCATACTGGATGAGATCTTCAGGCTGGATGCCGAGCTGCCGGCCGATATCAATGATCGGGCGAGGCTTGACCGAATGCGCGATATCGAGGTCAGTCACATATCCTCTACAAGGGATAGGCCGGGATACACGGGCCGCAGTATAGCACAGTGCTTTCAGAGTATTTGGATAAGACAGAAGCCCATGTGGTGAACGATCGCGTTGTGGTGGTGAGACGGAAATCAGAAGATGGTGGAGCTACCGAATAGGGGCTAGAAAATCGGATGGCTGACGGAAGCGCCTGACGCACTATTCGAGAATGTACCTCGTAGGATCGAGTGCCTGCCCATTCACCTTGACCATGTAGTGGAGGTGCGGACCGGTGGAAAGACCTGAACTGCCAACCAGCGCGATCACGTCGCCACGATTCACTCTTTGGCCTTCCTTGACGAGCGATTTCGCGAGATGGCCGTAGACCGTTTCAATGCCGAACCCGTGATCCACTTTGAGCAGGTTGCCAAGCTTGGGGTCGAATCCCGTGGTCGTCACTCTCCCTTGAGCAGGCGCCTGAATCGGGGCGTTGGGAGCGGCGCCGATGTCCAAGCCATCATGCCATGACGGTTTCTCGGTGAACGGGGAAATCCGGGGGCCGAATCCTGACGTGATCCACCCTTTGACAGGCCAAATCGACGGGGTTGCCGCCCATCGAGACGAGCGCTGCTCAGCCGCCTGCTCCAATTCATTCAGAATCCGCTCTTGTTCCGTCGCTTCCCTCGAAAGCCACTCGAGACCTTCTTTGACTGATGTGGCTGCCTGGAGATTTTCCTGTGTCAACTCGTCAGTTGAGGATGTGTGTTGCCCTTGCACGCCATCCCCGTTTTGCCCTGAACCACCAGGATTGACCCCATTCGGCATGATCCCGGACTTACCAGGCAACCCATCTCCTTCTGGAAGAGGAACATCTTCGCCGCCCCGACCGTTGACCATGTCTCCGGTCTTGGGCACTTCGATCCCCAACATGACTCGAAGCCGTTGATTGACCTCTTTCATCGCCCCAAGTCGCTTCTTGAGATCGTCAACCGCTGAGGAAAACGCGGCGGTCTGCTCCCGAGCACTCATCGCCTCGGCACGGAAGGCTGACAACTCCCAGACTTCCCCTGTCCTCACCACGTAATGCGAAATGACAAGAAAATCAGCCACCAAGAGAACACACGCGGCAATAACGAGCCGACGAACGAGTTTTCTCGGAAAGCTGAATCGGAGAGGTTTCGCGGTGGATCCACGGAATACCACAACCGTGTACGCGTCACTGCCCTCTTGACTGTTCGTCTGCCCCATAGCATCCGCTCCCTAGGAGACCCGAGTTAGACCAAGTCTACTCATCCACCCCACTATGGTCAACCCTACTTTCACAGTAGTCCGAGTCGAGACCGCTCGGCACACACTATTTCAGCCCCCCTCACCACATTATCTAGGAGGTCTCTGTCCGAACCCACTCAAGGTATTGTGGCAACCCATCAGTCACGGGTAACGCAATAATTTCCGGTACTTTGTATGAATGAACCTTTCGTATGGTGTCCTGCAGGAGTGGAAACCGATCAGCCGTCGTCTTCATCAACAACACGGTTTCCTGCTCACTCACCACCTGACCTTCCCACCAATAGGTTGACCGGGCCGCCGGAATCGTCGTCGCACAGGCTGCATGACGAGACCGCACAGCCTGATCCGCAATTCTCGCCGCTTCCTCTTGATTTGGAGCGGTCACCATCACAACCAGAATATCGTGCGACTCGCGTTCCATGGAGGGGAAACGATAGCCGATCACTGACCCAATCGGCAATGTCTCTTTCGCTCACGGCACATTAAAAATACATTCCCCCCTGCAATGAAGAGCAGCAATATCCGTGCCCTCACCAATTCGTCAAAACGTTGACATGGCCATTATTTTCAATAACTTACAAATGATATTCTTGGTTTTGTCTCCGACATGTGACGGTATCTGTCGGCAAAAGACTCCAGTTGAACATTTTTTGACATTGCCTTGCGAGTTCCGATCCCCTATTTCACCATCCTCGCCAGTTCTGAGAAATAATGCGCGAAGGTCTTCATCCCCCCGGATGCTTGCCCCCAATCGAAATATTCGTTCGGCGCATGGTAACCATGTTCCGGCAAGCTTAGCCCCATAAACAGAATCGGCACCTTCCATGCCCGTTGCATGGTGACCACCGCTCCGATCGAGCCACCCTCTCGGACGAAAGCCGGGTCTTTGCCAAATCCCCCCTTCACCGCCCGTTTCACCGCTTCAACATACGGCCCATCAAATAATCCTCGGAACGGTTGCAGAACCCCCTCCCGCTCAACCTTCACGTTCGGATTCAATGTGCCGACATATCTCTTCAATTTGGTGAAGATCGCTTCGGGAGTCTGACTTGGCACCAGCCGCATGCTGATCTTCAGTTCACCCTGGCTGGGGACCACCGTCTTGACCCCGGGACCATGGTAGCCGCCCGTGAGGCCATGAATTTCCAACGTCGGGGCAGCCCAAATACGCCGCATGACGTCAATCGGATCGCTCGTGCGAATGGATTGAAACCCATAGGCCTTCTTAAAGCGGCTGACCTGAAACCCTGACTTGAGGAAACTGTTGATCTCCGCTTTCGTCGGCTGAACGACCTCATCGTAAAAACCCGGAATCTTCACCCTGCCGGTCTTGGCGTCCAGACAGGCATGGGCAATCTCCATCAACTCGGCGAGCGGATTACGCGCCGCCCCACCGGTCAGCCCGGAGTGGGCTCCCTTCGTTCCCGTTCGAAGCGTCAACCGCGCGCCGAGCAAGCCTCGCAATCCGTAGGGGACAGCCGGGCGGCCTTTCGCGATCCAGATGGTATCCGACACCACGACGGAGTCCGGCTGAGGGATCGCCGTCCGGTCTTTGAGGCCATCGGCAAAGTGCGGGCTTCCAATCTCCTCTTCCAGCTCCCATACAAACCGAATGTTGATCGGCAACCCCTGCTCAACGGCAAACCGTGCACCGAATAATGCCGCCAGCGCCGGCCCCTTGTCGTCCGTAGCGCCTCGGCCATGGTACACCCCGTTGTCGTTCCTGAAGGCAAAGGGCTCCTGTTTCCATTCCAGTTCCTGAGCCGGCTGCACATCCATATGATTGTAGACCGTGACGGTTGGATATCGTGTGCCTACCATCCATCCACCGGAAATGATGGGATAGCCGTCCGTTTCTACGATCTGAGCCTCGGCACCCAGTTCGGTCAGACAATGGACGGCCAGGTCGGCCATCCGCCGCATATCGGGGGCACGAGTGGGATCCATGCTGATCGACGGCACTTCGACCATCTGTGCCAACAGGCTCTCGAACTTCGGACGCGCTTCATTGACGAATGTGCGTACGTGCTGGTGATTGACCATCTCTCATGTCCTCCTCAGTGTTTCGGGAATTATAGCGGGCAGACCGATGAAGAAAAAGCTGCGACGATGTTTGTCTGAAAGAATGCTAGAATGGCGGCATTGCGTGAACCCAACAAACGTTCTTCATGCTGCGCACACTCCATCCGGCCGGTCTTTTCCTGTTACTGCTCATCGGGATTGCTCTGCCCTGCCTGCTGTGGGCTGAAGAACCGACCAGCATCCAGCAGATCCTTGACGATCCCAAGGTCTATCACTTGCGCCGCGTGACCTTGCACGGCACCGTTCGCGATGTGACTCCGCTCGATCCCTACAAACTCCCAAATGAAACGGTGTGCTACGGGGCCTACTTGTTCCGTTTAGAAGAGGGGGCTGAGACCATCCCGGTGGCCGTACTGGGACTCTGCGGAAAGCCGACGATACGAGACCCGGAAGTCGAGGACGGAGACCACGTGGAGGTCAGCGCGACCATCCAAGCGCCCAGTCACGGGGGCTACTATCTCAGCTTCCGCGGCTTGAAAGTTGTCACGGAACAAGAAGGGATTGTTCAGGCTGTTGCCGACCGGATTCTCCCCATTGTGGAATGACACCCATACGGAATCTGTAGGCACGCGACTGATCACGGCGAATCAAACGTCAGCAGCAGGCCGAACAAAAGCAGATGTTGTCCTGAGGCAAGCTTGGGGACACCGAAGCTGCTTTCTCCGTTCTTGAAGAATCCCCCCCCTACGCCCGTCGATTCGTCGTAGCGATGTTCCATTCGGACCACGGCCTTTGTCCACTGATAGGGCAACGCGTATTCCACTGTAGACGTGACCGCCTTCACAAACTGTTCAGACCCGGTCCATCGGCCGTTTCGATCCCAATAGAATTCAGGACGCACCGCGACAAACCAGGGACCTGCCACATGCCACCTCACGACGAAGTTACCCCCCATGACAAAGGTTCGCGGGCTGCCAGGCCGCTCGGCGATGTTCTCTGTGCCAATATCGTAGGACGCCGCGATGGTCACCTCGTCGCCTTTCCACTCCAGAATGTGATTACCGTACAGTCGCCAAAACTCCAGCGAGGCATCCGTTTGGTCTGGCCCCCAATAAAGCGTCTGCCTCGCGGTCAATCGGGGAGTCAGCGCATAAGACCATTTCCCACCATAGGAAGGCTGGGCGACCGTGTAGGCAAGATGATAGTAGCGATTGATGACGAACGCCGTCACCGTCAAGCGGTCGTTCACCGGATACACGGCGTTCACGCCGAACATCATGTACGGCGTGTTGTCGGCGATCCAGGAACGCGTGTAATTCGCGTTGTCTTTGGCATAGAGCGATTCGTATCCCATCAAGCTGTCGAATAACCCGACTGTGACCTTTAGACCATGGCCCACCGGCGCCAGGTACGACGCGTTGGCACGATGGAGATGTCTGAGCCCGTCCGCGCCATCGACTTTTTTCTCTCCCTGCAGAAACGCAAAATCCACGGAGTCATAGCCGCCCTGCACCCCCAACTCCATGCCCCAGCGTGACGCCTTACTGACATCCTTCCGCACATACGCCAATACCATGTTGGGAGCCGGTTGGTTGTGCCGAGACGCCGTCGCGCGGCTGCGCCAGCGATCGTTGTCGGGAAAGTTGAAATTCACGATGGAGCCGACATCCAGATAGGCTCCGTAGCGCCATGGTGAAGAAGAATTCGTTGGTGCCGTGAACTGACCATCAGGCATCTGCGCTGCGCCTTGCGCACAGACACCCGGGACCGCGAGCCCCCATATGAGAAGCAGACACACCCGTATCTTGGCCGCGCGATTCATCGCTTCGATAAGACCTTATGCCGATGGAGAGGCTATCGTAGAAGAGTCGCCGCGCTCACACAAGCAGGTCCCGGTCAAGACAGGCGGTGACAGCCGTGGGTGACCTCGAACAGACAGGTCCCTACGAGTGGACGGAAAACGGCACCGGCACGAAGGTGAGGACAAACACCGCCAATGCAATCCAGCCGACGATCGTCCGGCCACGTCCCAACGGCACATGCGGATCCATGACAGGCGGATGGCCCAGCCCGAACATTCCGGCCATGACGGCCCAGAGAAACCACCCGGCCCAGCCAAGCAATCCCAAGATGATCAGAATCGGCACAAAGACATACGCCACGGTCTTCTGGTGGCGCCCCCACAGGGCATAGGCAACATGGCCACCGTCAAGCTGGCCGATCGGCAGAAGGTTCAGCGAGGTGACAAAGAGTCCGAACCAGGCGGCAAACCCGATCGGGTGCAGCACCACATCCGACTCCGGCGGGATCGACCCAATGACAAGCCATGCCAGCCACTGAAGCAGCAAGGGCTCGCCCAGGTGCAACCCCATCGTGGCTGTGCGCTCCACCACCGTGGATAAGTTGAGCCCGATGATCAGCACCACCACCGCTACGAGAAACCCGGCCAACGGCCCGGCCACTCCGATATCGAACAACGCGCGGCGGTCGAGGATCGGGCCGCGCATCCGGATGATGGCCCCGAACGTCCCGATGAAATGCGGCGGGCCTGGGATGAACAGCGGCAACGAGGCCGGCATCCTGTGAATCTTGGACAGAACATAGTGGCCCAGCTCATGGGTTGTGAGAATAAACAGCAGTGCGCCGGCAAAGGGAGCCCCTTGCCAAATCCGTCCGGGATCGGCGAGCAGAAAATTCACCGGTCCCCGATCCGGCCCGTTGTACGTTTGGTACGCACCTGCCCATAAGGTCGTGAAGCAGGTCAGCAGAAACAGCCCGATCGGAAGGCTCCACGCCGAAAATGCCGACGGCTCGGCCTCATCTTCACCTTCCACAGTCTCGACAACCGGTGTGGACGAACGCGGTTCCTCACCGTGGCCCGATTCAGTCCAACCGCGCCGCGGCTCATCCTCTTTGAATCCATCCATGGAGTGCCTGACTATCGGACAACCGCGAACGGATTATGATTCCGTTCCTCGGCCACCGTCGTTGCGGGGCCGTGACCAGGGAGCAGTCGGTAGTTCGGCTCCAGTGCCAGGACACGCTGGCTCACCGAGTTGAGATGCGTCATGTACAGCTCGCTGGGATTGGACCGGCCGATCGATCCGGCAAAGAGCGTGTCTCCCACGAAACACACCGGCTGCGACAGATCATCAACCCGATAACAGATCCCACCGGAAGTGTGGCCGGGGGTCGCCAGACAGTGAATGGTTCGATTGCCGACCCTGACGCATTGCCCGTCCCTTGGAGCGGTAAGCCTATCCGCCCGTGGCCTCCAGGCCAGTAACTCGACATCGTTCGACCCCAGATAGACGGGAACTTCCCGATGCTCCAGAAGCCGGTCAATGCCTTCAGCATGATCTGCATGGCCATGCGTCAGACAAATTCCCACCAGCCGCAACTTGCGTGCTTCCAGCGCCTCAATCATAGCCGGCGCGTTATAGGCGGTGTCGATGACCACGGCCTCGCCGTGATCATGCACAATATACCCATGGACGCCGTAGCCGCCGATTGAACCATGCACGGGTTGAATCCACTCCGGCTGGTCTTGCGCCACCGGCTCCCACTGGTCAAGCGCAATCTGTGCCAACGGTTCATCTCGCAGTCTCAACGCTTTTGCCAGCGCCAGCACGGCCGCCCGATCCCGCACCGGCTCACCACGCTCCCACGCCGCAACGTCGCCGATGGAGACCCCGGCTCGTGCTGACACATCGGCGACCGAAAGGCCCTGACCAATCCGCGCCTTTTTGAGAATGTCACAGAACTCGTCTTCGAGAGGCATGATCAAACCAGAACGGATGGTTTATGGCGCGGACATGGTCAGACAAAACTGGTCACGCGTTACCAGCCGAGGGGCCGCTTCACCCCTCCGGCTGCAACTTGATTTCTTTCACCTCGCCGAATGGCGAGAGCGCGCCAGGCATGGTCTTCCCTGATCCAACCGCGATGATCTTGAGGCGATCCGGATGGAGGTGTTTCTTGGCCGCCGCCAGGATGTCTTCCTTGGTCAGCTTTACAACCTTGTCGCGCAGCTGCTGCAGAAAATCCTTTGGCAGACCATCGTATTCCAGCTCCACCAGACGACCGACGATCGCCGACGGGCTGGAGAAGGAAAAGATGAAGGAGTTCACATAGGCCTCTTTGGCCTCCGCCAACTCCGCATCGCTGACAAGCTCGGACCGCATGCGTTCGATATTCGCGATGAATCGTTCAATGACCTCCTGCGTGGACACCGACTTGGTCTCGGCTCGCATGAGCCAGACTCCCTGATCGTGCATTCCCGCATTCAGCCGGCTGCCGACGGAATAGGCCAGGCCTCGTTTCGTCCGCACATCGTTGAAGAGCCGGCTGCGAAACGAACTGCCGCCCAAAATGTCGTTGGCAATCGCCACGGGGACATAATCGGCATCGTTTTCCTTGATCGACAAATGCCCCACGCGAAGATGTGTCTGCGTCGTGTCCTTATCGACAAACCGAATCACCGGTGTCGTCGTGTCGCCCTCAGACACATCAGCGATCGTCAGTTGAGGCACCGCGCCTTTTGCCCAGTCTCCAAACGCGCCGCGCAGGGACGCCAGCATGTCCGATTTCTTAAAGTCGCCGGTGACGCCCAAGATCATGCCGTTCGGATGGAGCGACGCGCGGTGAAAAGCGGCCAGATCGTCCCGAGTGATGCGCCGCACCGATTCGATCGTCGCCTCGCGTGCGGTCGGATGATCGGTCCCGTAGAGCATCTTGACGAATTCGCGGCCGACGACGGAACCGGGATTGTCCTGGCGGCGGCGGATACCCTCAACGGCCTGCAACTTGGCCAGTTCGACGCGAGCCGGATCGAACGCCGGCGTTCGAATGAGACCAGCGAATATTTGGAGGCCCCGAGTGAAATCTTTGCTCAACACATCGAGCGACGCGGACCCTGATTGCCTGCCGATGCCAATACTGACTTCTCCCGCAAACTGTTCCAGTTCTTCATCGATCTGCTCCGCAGAGAGACCGCCGCCGCCACCGGTGCGCATCACCGATCCGGTCAGCGCCGCGAGGCCGATCTTGTCGGCGGGATCGAGCCAGCTGCCGGCTCTGATCGTGGCTGTCAGGGTAATGAGGGGCAATTCATGGTCTTCCAGCAAATAGACGACCATGCCGTTCTCAAATACGACTCGTTCCGGCTCCGGCGGCGAAAACTCGACGGGAGCAAAGGTCATCGTCCTGGGATCGCCGAGTCCGGCCCCTCCCGCGCACGCCGTGACCGCCGACACCAACAACAGGGCCATGCCAAGCACGATCGACATACCGCTCTTTTTCACCCCTACCCCCTTACCCCTCACCATCTTCATGGCGCCACCTCACCGCCCTGAGCCACCGCCTTGCCCTGGCTCTTTTTCACCAAGAGGCCGACCGTGCGATTCGACTTGGTGAAATACCGGGCCGCAACCCGCTGCACATCGGCGGCGGTGACCGCCGCCACTTTGTCACGCAACGTCAACACGTACCGCCAATCGCCCGCCAGCGCCTGATACATGGCAAGCTGGGAGGCCAGTCCACTATTGGATCGCAACGCCCGCACCATGTCGGCGTCTAAATTGTTGATGACCCGTTCCAGTTCCTTGGGCGAAACCGGTTCCCGCTTCAACCGTTCCAATTCTTCGTACATCGCCGCTTCCAGCTCAGCCGTCGTATGAGGGGCCAGGGGAGTCGCCGTCAGAATGAACAGATTGGGCGCACGCACTCCGGGATGGTTCGCGTCTGAGCCGACCGACGCCGCCAACCGCTTCTCCCGCACAAGTTTTTGCTGGAACCGGGACGTGCGCCCATCCGAAAGCACGGCATCGATGACTTCAAACACATCGTCATCGGGATGGCCGAGCGCAGGCTTGTGATAGCCGATCACGAGCGACGGTTCCGCATCGAATTCCACCTCCACCCGTCGCTCTCCCCGCTGTTCAGGCTCCATCGGCATTCGTGCAGATGATGGCGGCGCCGCAGGGATCTTCCCGAACGTCTGCTCGATCAAGGCGATCACGTCTTTGGCGTTGAAATCGCCCACCAGCGCAATGGTTGCGCGATTTGGGCCGTAATACGTCTTAAAGAACGTCTCAGTCTCCGCCGGTGTCAGCGACAGGATATCCGACTCCCATCCGATCGTCGGCACGCCGTACCCGTGCGCCCGAAAGGCTGCCGAGGTGAACGTTTCAAACAGCAGTCCGCTCGGACTGTCGTCGTTCCGCAACCGGCGCTCTTCCATCACCACGCCGCGCTCTTTGTAGAATTCGCGAAAGACCGGATGAGCCATGCGGTCGGCTTCGACCGCCGCCCATAACGGAAGCCGATTGGCCGGCAGGCTGATCGTATAGCGTGTCAGGTCTTTGCCGGTGGAGGCGTTGAACCCAACCCCCCCGTGACGTTGATAGAGTAACGCCAGTTCGTTTCCGACCACGTAGTGAGACGCCTGCGCCTGCAGTTCTGTGAACCGCTTCTGGAGAGACGCGACGGCAGCCTGCTCATCCGCCGTTCCTCCCCCACTCTTGATCGCCAGCTCGCGTTGACGATGGTCTAGTTCCGTTCCTACCAATGCCAGCTCATCGAGAATCGGTTGCTCTTTTTCGTAATCCTTCGTGCCGACGGTGCGCGTCCCCTTGAACGCCATGTGCTCGTAGAAATGGGCGATACCGGTTTGCCCGACCTGTTCGTTGATGCCGCCCACCGCGAACGTAATGTTGATGGATACGACCGGCGTCTGATGGCGCTCGACCATCAGGACCGTCAAGCCGTTGGCCAGTTTATGCTCGATGACGCGATCGGCGAGACTCGGCGCTCCTGCGTGCGCGCCCCCCAGGCTCAGCGCCGTGACAAGTAAAAACCCCGTGAAGCGTAACGCGTGAAGCGGCCAGGAGTTGCCCTGCTGAGCACCATATTCCGCGAGATACCCTTCACGAGATACGCGAGACGATCGAATAGTCATACGAAGATCTCCATCAGTTCCTCCGGCCGTTCAATGAACCAATCGGGCTGGCACGCCGCCATCTTTTCACGGTTGCCCATGCCATACCCGACGGCACAGACACGGATCCCGGCGTTGTGGCCGCCGTTGATATCGTTGGTGCTGTCGCCCACCAGCACGGCGCGATCCTTCGCCACATTCAGCTTCTCCAGAATATGCAGCAGCATGCCGGGCTCCGGCTTGAGCCCGAATCCATCGTCGCCGCCGACCATATAGACAAAGTGGGATGGGCCCAAGCCGTTCATGATGACGCGCGTGTAATCGATCGATTTGTTGGTCGCAATCGCTTTCCGCTTGTGGGCGAAGTGCTGCAACATCGGGGCGATGCCGGGGAAAAAGATCGTTCGATCCAGGCAATGATCGAGATAATGTCCGCGAAACACCTTCAAGGCCTCTTCGAATCGTGCTTGGTTTCCCTCACCGACCGCCAGCCGCAGCAACTTTTTCACCCCGTCGCCCACATATCCGAAAATTTCCTCGATCGGGCGCGTTGGTAGCCCCAGCTCAGCCAGCGTGAAATTCACAGATTCGGCGATATCCCATTTCGATTCGATCAGCGTGCCATCAAGATCGAAGATCAGGAGATCCACGGAGACCTGAGCCATCATTTTGCCTTTCTCAACGAACTCGTGAGCGCCGCGAGGGCACTGCGTTGCCCCTCGTCCTTTTCCTGCAGTTCGGCCTCGCGCACGGCGTTCACCATTCGTGCGACGCCGACATGGGGAGGAATCATCGGTTCGACAATACGCCACTGGTTCCCCACCGCTTTTACGTGAAAACGAACTTCTTCGGTCTTCTCCTCCGCCACGAAATCCGCCGTCTTCAGCGAGACCACCCCACGCACCCGATACATGACCGGGATCACGACGTCCAGATTGTCGAGAATGTCCCACTTCCGATAGTCCTCGGGAACGTGGGCATCCTGAATCACAACGATCTGGTCCCAGGCGGGCTCTTCCTTCCACTCCACATAGGGCGACAATACATCAAAGGCCATGGCGTCCAAGCGGGCGCCTTTCTGATCCAACCGGACGTATCGTTTGACAATCTCCGCGGGAGATCGCTTGAGCGAGCCACTCTGGGTGAATCCGGTTTGAGCCCACCCGGCATTGATGGGCAGGGTTAGCCCGACGAGTGCACACGTGCCAAAGACCAGCGATGCATACACACCAGCCCGGCACCTCCAAATAGGGAAAATTCTCTCCACGCCATGCAGCTCTGGATGAAAACCGTCTGTCGTCTGACCCCGATCATCTCGGACAGGAATCTTTGCCCGGTCCATTCTAGCAAACCGTGCCGGAGACATCCAAGCAAGTGAGTAACTCAACTCTGATGATTCTATACCAGATGGGAAGCTCAGATCCCGCGCATCTTCGAAGGCCACGATCCTTCGTTCAGCAGTTGAGCCTCAATGTGGGTGTATCGCAATGCAGGATATCGGTGGATCCGTCGGGCCAGGGTAGGAGATCAGCTCTTGTGTGGATTGGAGCGATGAACGAGTACCGTATTGCCAACTATCAATGGTACGTCTCCTGTAACCGCAGAAGCACGGAGACCTTTTTCCCACGACATTTGGACCTGAAGGATATGCGTCGTGCAGATACTATGCGTTTCCCTCAAGTCCTCCAGAGGAACTTTTTCGCCGACGAGGCCGATCCCTCCTTCTCGTCGGCACCATGAACAGATGATCCTCATGACCTGGCTTTCTCCTAACGCCTGGGAATGATTAGCAAGAACTAGGCCCGGTGACGATGAAGATCAAGGAGAGTAGATCCCTGTGAAAACTGCCGATTCAACACAGGACGGTCTTCGCGCTGTGGCATCAATGCGTCACCAAAGACATTTTTTGTCCTCAGCTGTATCTTCAGACGATGTATCTGATGTATCCATTGAAGATGCATCTCTTGTTCATGATGGTTTTCTTGACCGATTCTTTCCCGGCATGATAGGGTGCGCCTCCGTTATGAACACGTCTCGATCTGCCAAGCTCTTCTCCGAAGCCCAACAACTGATTCCCGGCGGCGTGAATAGCCCAGTCCGCGCGTTCCGGTCCGTCGGCGGACAACCTCGCTTTATTAAACGAGCAAAAGGTGCACGGCTGTACGATGTCGATGGCAACAGCTATCTCGACTACGTCCTGTCGTGGGGGCCGATGATCCTCGGACATGCGCCCACTTCGGTGATCGGCGCCATCAAGAAGGCTGCTGGTAACGGAACGAGTTACGGTGCTCCGACCGAGCTGGAAGTCATGCTGGCCAAGGAAATTTGTCACGCGTTCCCCTCCATGGAAAAGATCCGGCTTGTCAGTTCCGGAACAGAAGCCGTGATGAGCGCCATTCGCGTGGCACGTGGGTATACGAAACGAGACACCATCCTGAAATTTGAAGGCTGCTATCACGGCCACAGCGACTACTTACTGGCAAAAGCCGGCTCCGGATTGGCGACACTGGGAATCCCCGATTCACCCGGCGTCCCTGATGACTTTGCCAAACATACCCTGACGGCACCCTACAACGACATTCGCACCGTCCAGCAGCTCGTCAAAGAACACCGGGAAAGGCTCGCCTGCGTGATCCTTGAACCGATCGCAGGGAATATGGGCGTTGTTCCTCCCGACCCCGGATTTCTCGCGGCGCTTCGGCAGGTGACCGCCGACAATGGGATCGTGTTGATTTTCGACGAAGTGATCTCCGGCTTCCGCGTGCACTACGGAGGCGCGCAGGCCTTGTTTGGAATCACGCCGGACCTCACCGTGTTGGGGAAAATCATCGGCGGCGGATTGCCGGTGGGGGCCTACGGAGGCCGCAAAGAGATCATGGATCTCATCGCCCCCTCGGGACCGGTCTACCAAGCTGGAACCTTGTCGGGTAATCCCCTCGCCGTCACCGCTGGACTAGCCACACTCAAACAGTTGAAGGCACGCGGGATCTACAAGAAGCTGGAAGAGAAATCAGCGGCCCTGGCAAAAGGCATTGGTGAAGCGGCCAAGAAAGCGGGCGTCCCTGTGACTCAGACGCGGGTCGGATCGATGCTCACCACGTTCTTTACCTCGGGACCGGTCGTGGATTGGAATAGCGCGAAGCAGTCGGACACGAAGCGGTACGGCCAATTCTTCCATCACATGTTGGAACAGGGCGTCTATTTCGCGCCATCCCAGTTTGAAGCGGCCTTTCTCTCCACGGCCCATACTTCAGCCGACATCGAGAAAACCATCCGCGCCGCGCACACCGCGCTCAAGAAGCTTTAACCCACGTCGCTCGTATCTCGTATCTCGCGAGATCACTCTTGTCCAAAACAGCGTATGA
>VGXE01000010.1 GCA_016873455.1 Nitrospira sp.
ACGCTGGCATAACCCGCGCCAGCGTCGGAGACTGGCGGTTCAGCAAGAGGGGGAGAAGCTCTTAACTCAGGTGTCCGTGGAAATGGGGTAGAACCCGTGTGAAACAGTGAAGCAACAGACAAAAAACAACTCGATAGTTTTGTTTTCGCCGTCAAACGATACTTTGCATGGTGTGTTAGCTGATTACAACCATCTCAAAACACAAAGAACGCAAATCTATGGGAACCTTTGGTATCGGGAAGACTTGACTAAATCTTATGTTTCTCACGAACAGCTTGATCTTTTAGATCGATGAATAGACGCACAGCATTACTTAAGTGATACATTGCGAATGTGCGATGTGTTTAGTTGTGTAGTAGCGTAGCAAGCATTTGCTTACACACTTTGCTACACACCAAAATTAAACACGCTGTAGGGCGCATAAATGCTTGGTTTTGTTTGAGTGTCTGCTCTCATAATCCCGCAGCGCTCTACCCATGCAACACGATAGCATCGACGACGTCACATTTTGGCCGATTGATATTCCGCTGACGGACCCATTTGTGGTGGCCACCGGTGCCCGTGCGGTGGCCGAAAACGTCTTTGTGCGAGTGACCCTCCGTAGCGGTATCTGCGGATTCGGAGAAGCGGCGCCCTTTCCCGAAGTGGGCGCTGAAGACCGTCCATCTTGCTTGGACACGCTTGCCCGGCTGGTTCCATTGCTGGTTGGGCAATCGATTCAGCACTACCGCCAGATTGCCAAACAACTGGCTGAGCAGGCCCCCGGACAACCGGCCGCGCGCTGCGGCCTGGAAATAGCGCTCCTTGATACCTATTGCCATGCCGCCGGTATCCCGATGTGGCAATTATGGGGTGGTGCTGCCGTGCGCGCTCGGGAAACCGATATCACGATACCTATCGCGACGGCAGATGACACTCTGACTCTTGCACGTCACTGGTACCAACAGGGCTTTCGCCTCTTCAAGATGAAGGTCGGCAAGGATGTGGACGCGGATATCCGCCGTGTGGAGGCCGTGCACCATGCCCTTCCCCACGTGGCATTCATTGGCGACGGCAATCAAGGGTTCTCGCGTCAAGAATGCCTCGCCTTTGCCGACGGCGTCCGGCGTTTCGGTGGGAGGCTCCTGCTGCTGGAACAACCGGTGGAACGGGACGACCTGGAGAGCCTGGCCCACATTCGGCGAACCACCGGCATTCCCGTTGCGGCCGATGAATCGGTACGCTCTCTCGCCGACGCAAGGACCGTCGTGGAACAGCAGGCCGCGGACTATATCAATATCAAAATCATGAAAACCGGCGTGATCGAAGCACTGGACATCGCTTCGTTCGCGCTGAAGGCCGGACTCAAGCTCATGATCGGCGGCATGATCGAATCACGCATCGCAATGGGGTGCTCGTTCAGTCTTGTCCTGGGGATGAACGGCTTCGACGTGCTCGACCTGGATACGCCTTTGCTGCTCGCAACAGACCCGGTTCAAGGAGGTTATCGATATGATGGCCCCATGCTTCAGCCCTGGACCGGCACAGGGTTGGGTCTATCGACCGTCCAGCCGTGATGAATAAGGGCCTGCGGCCCCTCCACCTCTGGTAGCAAACGGT
Organism: Nitrospira sp.; assembly: GCA_016873455.1. GTDB lineage: Bacteria > Nitrospirota > Nitrospiria > Nitrospirales > Nitrospiraceae > Nitrospira_D. The sequence continues at coordinate 1,600 of VGXE01000010.1, forward strand.
CAGGGTGTGGCCGGCACCGGCTCAGCCGGCGAAATGCTTCGAGGCACATCGTGTTGGGCTTCATCCTCGTCAGGCGTGACAAGATCCAGCGGCAATGACAAGGTATTCGTCAGCACATCCACCGCCAACTGCGCCAATCCCGACACGCCGGAGGCAAAGGATTTCACCGGCATATACGTGACTTCGGGATCCTCCACGGCACCCTTGACGGCAAACATCGCCGTGGCCAACCCCTTCCGCTCACCAGCCAAAATACGGCCGAAGAGCGGAATGGTTTTGAGGAATTTCGAATAGGACCCGAACGGGCTCACGGCCACCACAAGATCGAGCTGATCGGTCGGCAAGTCATAGTTGCCCGCGGACGTGATCTTGAGGATCGGACTGTCGATGATGACGTTCTCGGTCTGAAACAAGCCGTCCTGCACCGCAAACGTCCCGGAAATCCGGTTATAGGGCAACCCCTCCTTCTCAAGATCCACCTTCCCTTGCAGCACGGCGGGCAGATTCAACAGACCGATGATCTTCCACACCGCCCGCTCATTGGATTTGGGAATGCGCCCATTTTGCAACAATACTTCGGCTTTTCCGCTCAGCGACGGATAGACCCCATGCGGATTGCGCCCATGGCCGCGAATGGAGCCGACCAACCGCATATCGCCGGTCACACCCCGTATCTGCGTGTTGGTCAACCGCAAGAGCTCCTCGACCGGCACGCCCGTGGCGCGAAACGACACTTCCACGTCTGCCGGTTCTTTCCGAGGAAGATGGGCCACGAGCCGGCCAGCGACTTGGCCATGAGCCGATTCAGCGGAAAACCGATCGACGTCGAGCGCGCCATCCTGCATCGTCACACGCGCCGACAGGGAGGCGAACTTGAGGTGTTTGTAATGACTGCGCGCGGCCGTGGCGGAAACCTCTACCCTGCCGGTTTCCGCCAAGGTTTCGAGCAAGTCCCGCATGGGCGATCGGTCCCCTTTGGGAATCAACAGGCTCAAGTCCAACTGGTTTGACTCGATCGTTCCGGCGATGACCGGTCTGGTCGTCCAATTTCTGATGGTCCCCTCAAACGCCAGGTCACTGTCTCGGATCCTAAAAGCCAGCCGCTTCACTTCAGCCGTGCTCCGCACCAGTTTTACCCGGGCATACATGTCTTGAAGCGGGCCCTCGAGTCCTCCCACTGTCATCAAGCCGTTGGTGAGGGCCAGCCACCCGGTGATGCGCCAGGTGTTCCAGTCCTTCTCCTTCCCCTTCATGTCGAGTGAAATTTCAAGATTGCCGGCCTCAAGCCCACCCTTGGACATCCACTCCGGCACTCTCGACAGCGAGACGGCACCGGTCGCCGCCGACGCATCAATGCTGAACCGTTCGCCGATGAGGACATACCCCTTAACGGGAATTCTCAGCGAAGGCAGGACGACTTCCAACCGGTGCATGGCCACGCCACCGGTCTTGGCGGTCTCGCCCTCGAACTCGAGAGCAGCCGGCGCACCGACGGGCTTTTCACCCAACCCCGGCACAATCAGTTTGGCCTCGTCGAGCACCACCAGCCCGCGAAGATGCGGCGTGGCCATGGAACCGGACACCGTCACATCCGCGCTCACCGTTCCTTCGAATGTCCCAGGGGCAATGGCCGGAAGCGACACGAGCCGCGCCATCGGGATGGCCCCTCCACGCGCGCGCACGCCGAAATTTTGAAACTGGCTCGTTTCACCTCCGGTCAACGTTCCCTGGATCTGCACTTCGGCATCTCCAAGATGACCGATCACTTGCTCAAATCTGGTGGAGCCATTGTCGAGAACAAACCGGCCCTGCAGACCGGTAAGCCGTTCCGGGAATGCCGTGTGGCTGAAACTGACCGATTGTGCCACGATGGTTCCGCCGGCAAACGTGACGCCACCGGGTTGATTCAATGGACCAACAAGCCGGAATGTTGGCTGGGTCGTGCCTTCTACGTCACGAACTCCGGCGAGCACTCGCAGCAGTGGCTCGGTCTTCATCGTCTTGGCAAGAAAGTCCAGCAAGCGGGATCCCGCCATGGTGCCCGTGACTTCCAGTTCAAGCCACGGACCTGCCTCAAGGAACGACACGACGGCCTTGCCGTCCGTCAGGTGCATCGCGCCATACACTCCCGTGAGAGCGGTAATACGGATGCGCCCGGGCTCCACAAACACGGAGGCGGCAAGGCCCTTCGCGGCAACACGGTCCTGGCCGATCAACCCTTGAGCCTCCTGGATCCGAAACTCTCCGCTCGTCGACAGCGGCACACCGGCTGCCGGAGACCCCGTCAGCGTCGCGTCGATCAGTTGCACCTTGCCGTCGATCTTCCGGTCCTCCAATAAGGCCTGAATCTGCGGATTGATCCACTCCAGGGGAATTGTCTGCAGCAATTGCGGCAGCGTCACCAGTGAACTGCTGATCGTCACGGCGAATGTCGGTTGTGGCGTCATAAGCCCAGCCAGACTGGCTTTGCCCGTCAAGGTCATCTCGTTCAGCCGCGCTGAGAGATCGGACAACACCAGGTCATACCCCGCCACCCCGGGCATCACCCGTACCACGCCTTGGAGATTCACCAAGCCTTGCAGTCGGTCCGGAATCGGCCGGGCCCCGAAAAAATCTGCCGCGGCGCGCAGGTCCATATTGGACGCGTCAAGCCGGCCGTCAAATTGAAACACTGGACCTGCGGCAAGTGGCGCATTGCCGGCGAGCGAGACCGGCTTTTCCGCTTGCTTGATGCGCCCGTCCACGGAGACCGCCGACAGGCCCGCCGCGCTTGGATGAACGGCTGAGAGATGGAAATCGGCCAGCCCGCGATTCGGCTGAACCAGCAATTTTGCATCGACTCGCTCAAGGGGAAGCGTACGCACGCCATCCGTCCTGAAGGCATCGGACACCGTGACGGTGCCATTGACAAGCGTGACCTCCCGAATCATAAACATCCGGGCCATGCTTTCCAGAGTGTCCCGGCCCGTGCTCTCGTCCATCTTCAACCCTTCCGGGAGATTCCAGTCACCCGCTGTGTTGCGCCGAAGATTGAGCATCGGCTCCTCAATCAGCAGCCGTTTGCCGATGAGTTGTTTGCGGAAGAGCGGCAGGAGACGGACAACGACATCGATTCGCTTGGCGGCCAAGAACACCTGATCCGAATCGGGATCATGAATCGTGACTTCGGAAAGTTCCACGCGCAGGCGGGGGAGGACCACAAATTTGACATGACGCACGTCAAGTTTACGCCCGAGGCTTTCCTCAAGCTGTTGCAACACAAATCCCTTGAGATAATCCTCGCCGGTCAACTGCTTGGAGAACAATAGGAAGGCAACCGCGGATACGACCAGGATGAGGATTAGGACAAGACCACGACGCAAGACGGACACGCCATCTCCTTGAAAATACGTAACTGTGGCGAGGCATCTTACAGAAAGACTAGAGTGAAAGCTAGAAACTCCAGAGTTGACAGTTGATAGACTCGGAGGCTACACGTCTTCATGGCTATTCACCCGCTTGCCGGCACACAACCCCCGCCTTCCACCCTGGTCGATATCCCTGCACTCCTGGCAGCGTATTGGGCCGAGAAACCGGACCCTACCATTCGAGAGCAGTGCGTGGCATTTGGAACATCAGGCCATCGAGGATCATCCTTCAAGAAGAACTTTAATGAGGCCCATATACTGGCTGTCACTCAAGCGATTTGCGACTACCGCGCCAGCCAAGCCACTACTGGCCCGCTGTACCTTGGCAAAGATACCCACGCACTCTCGGAACCGGCTTTTCAGACCGCCCTCGAAGTCCTGGCCGCCAATCATGTCGAGGTCATGATCGACAACGACGACGGTTATACCCCGACGCCAGTCATCTCCCATGCAATCCTCGCGTATAATCGTGATCAGCCATCCGGCCTCGCTGACGGTATTGTCATCACCCCGTCGCACAATCCGCCGGAAGACGGAGGCATCAAATACAATCCACCGCAGGGCGGCCCGGCGGAGACCGCCGTCACCAAGTGGATTGAAGATCGGGCTAACGCCTTCCTGGCCGCAGGGCTGACCGGTGTCAACCGTGTGTCCGCTGAAGCCGCCGGACGCGCGCCTACGGTCCATCGACATGATTACGTCACGCCCTATGTCGTCGACCTCGCCCATGTCATCGACATGGAGGCGATTCGATCCGCCAAGTTGAGATTGGGCATCGATCCGCTCGGCGGCGCCGGGATCTCCTACTGGCAACCCATCGCCGAACGCTATGGACTGAATATTGAGACGGTCAATCCGACCGTTGATCCCACCTTCCGTTTCATGCCGTTGGATTGGGACGGAAAAATCCGAATGGATTGCTCCTCTCCCTATGCCATGGCAAATCTGATCGCCTTGAAGGACCGTTTCGATGTCGCCTTCGGCAACGACGCGGACAATGACCGGCACGGTATCGTCACGCGCTCAGGGCTGATGAATCCCAACCACTATCTTGCCGTCTCGATTGCGTACCTCTTTGCCAATCGTCCCGGCTGGAACGCCAAGGCCGGCATCGGCAAGACGTTAGTGAGCAGCAGTCTCATCGATCGTGTCGCAGCCCAACTGAAACGAACACTCGTTGAAGTGCCGGTTGGATTTAAGTGGTTCGTCGACGGCTTGCTCAATGGTTCGCTCGGGTTCGGCGGCGAAGAAAGCGCCGGGGCCTCATTCCTGCGCCGGGACGGCACGGTCTGGTCCACCGATAAGGACGGCATCATCATGGACTTGCTCGCCGCCGAGATGATGGCCAAGACCGGCCGAGATCCATCACAACTCTACAGAGGATTGACCCTTGAATTGGGCGAGCCGGTCTACGAACGGATCGACGCCCCGGCTACACCGGAACAGAAAACGATCCTATCGAAACTCTCGCCGAATCAAGTCAAGGCGACAACCTTAGCCGGTGACCCGATCACGTCGATGCTGACGACCGCTCCAGGCAACGGTGCGGCCATCGGCGGGCTCAAGGTCGTCACCGACCAGGGATGGTTCGCCGCCAGACCATCAGGCACGGAAGACGTGTACAAGCTGTATGCGGAGAGCTTCAGAGGGAGGGAGCACCTGAAGAAAATTCAAAATGAAGCACAAGCCCTCATCACCAAAGCACTGACCTCCTCAGCCTAACGTGCATCACAACATGAACCCGCATCCCGGACGCTGGCCCTTACCACAGTATGATTATTGGTCCACACCGTTCGCCGAATCGTTAGTTCAGCATCTGGATCTTCACGCTGGCCTGCAAATCCTCGATGTCGCGTCAGGACATGGCATTCCAGCCTTCTATCTCGCCGAACACGTGGGGCCTACCGGAGCAGTGCTGGCCATCGATGTGAATCCCGGGCAGGTGGCTCGGGCAAGGGCCATTCAAGGCTCGCAACTGCCATGGCTCCGCTTTGACTGCATAGACATGCGAGCGTTACCGTCTGATCTTCCGAGTTTCGATCGTATCACCGGAAACCTTTCGGTGATGTTCTTTCGGCCCGATCGGTTCCAGGCCGTTCGTGGGTTGGTGGCGCACCTCAAGCCGGGCGGCCAGCTTGTCCTGACCTTTCCGTCGTATGGAACGTTTGATTCCCTGTGGCAACGAGTCGATCAGGCCATGATCCAACAGGGACTGAGGACGGAACGGGAACGATTTCAGACCTATCTCAACGAACGTCCGTCAGCAAGCGAAGTTCGAGGCTGGCTGGAACAGTTGCATCTCGAACACATTGACGTGAGCGAATATCCCTTGGAAGTTGCAACAGGGCCAGGCAGGGACTTTCTCCACCATCCCCTTCTGCGCGGCGGCTTTCTCGACGACGTGTACGAATGTTTCGAGGATCAGCGCCTTGCGGAAGAATTTATGGTGACGCTATCCAGAAACACACACAATTTCACGCCACTTATTGCGCAGCGTTGTGTGCTGTCAGGGCGAAAATAGGCATACTGTTACCCGGAAATTACTTGCCGCTCGGCATGGTACGAGCTACGGACAAGTGGACCTGACTCGACATGGGTAAACCCCATGCCAAACCCTTCGTCCTTCAACAGGGAAAATTCAGAGGGATCATAGAATCGGGCCACGGGTAGATGTGCTCTGGTCGGCTGGAGATATTGGCCGATCGTGAGGATGTCGCATTTGACAGCTCGCAGATCACGCATGACTTCGCGCGCTTCATCACGCGTCTCCCCCATGCCAAGAATCAGTCCCGATTTCGTCGTCATCCCCAGCTCTTTCGCTCGTTGGAGCAACTCGATCGACCGCTGGTACTTTCCCTGCGGCCTGATCGACGGAAAGAGCCGACGGACGGTTTCAATGTTGTGATTGAGAATCTCCGGCTTCTCAGCACACACGGTAAGAAGAGCCGCCTCGTTCCCCTCGAAATCCGGGATCAACACTTCGATGGTGCATGTTGGACTCAGCTGTCTGGCCTGTCTGATCGTTTCCGCGAACACCCCTGCACCGCCATCCGATAATTCATCCCGATTCACAGAAGTAATCACCGCATGGCGAAGACCAAGCAATTGGATCGCCCGTGCCACACGGCTTGGCTCGTTCTGATCCACCAAACCAGGCCGTCCCGTCTCCACCGAGCAATAGTGGCAGCGCCTGGTACAAATATCCCCTAGGATCAGAAACGTCGCCGTGCGCGCGTTCCAACATTCCCATCGGTTCGGACAACGGGCCTCTTCACAAATCGTGTGGAGCTGAAGCCGCTCCATTGTGTGCTTGATTTCGAGATAGTCCGGACCAGTCTGGGCCGTGACTTTGAACCAAGACGGCAGACGGGGGCGACTAAGATGATCCGAAGGGCTGAGGACCGCGGACTGAGGACTGAGAGCAGGAGAAGAATCGGAAGCATCCATGGCCGAAGAAGATCGAAGCTGGTCGAGAGGGATAAAGCTCATGATTTGTTGTCTGTGCGTGAACCGAGACCCAAGCAGTTCAGCGCTCGCGCCAAGAGGCCATGCCGCTCAGGCTCAATTTGAGGAGGGTCCGGATACTCGACCCAGAGTTCTTGGGAGCCAAGATAAGTACCGTTGCGATAACTCTTCTGGGTTCGCAACTGTCGATAACCTTGGCGTTGTAACGTCTGAATCAGCACGGTCAACGCATGGTCCTGCGTCGAATGCGGGTCTGTCGTGACACGGATAGACTCATACCGAAGCATGGCCCGATAATGGTCCCCGGCTCGCTCAAATTCGACCGGCCGGCTGAACCCGCGTTCCCTATCATCGAATCCGGCGAGTTGGTGTTTGTCGAGTTCACTCTCCGCCATGACGCAGTACAACTAGAGCAGCACCTTCACATCCGACCCCTCAACCTTGACCTGATACACCGCGACTTTCGCCGAAGGGTTCTTGGTACATTCGCCGGTGGTCATATCGAACTGCCAGCCGTGCCAGGGACAGGTGACGACGGTACCTTCGGCCTCCCCTTCGCCCAACGGACCGCCGCGATGCACGCAGGTGTTATCGATTGCATGAAAGGTCCCGCCGACATTGAATACGGCCAGCGTCTTGCCATGGACTTCGGCTACAACACCATGACCAGGCTGCACGTCACCCGTTCCCGCCACACGCACATACTCCGCCATCGCTGCCTCCGTTCACGTGATCAGTTACTTGTAAAGGATTGCTTGATCTTTTTGAGCAAACTCTCGACAGAGGGACCGCTTTTCCCTGCTTCACCAAGTTTCTCCGCAACCTTCTTGGCAATCTCCCGGAACGCTGCCGCTTGCGGCGATGCCGGGTTGGCCACCACGATTGGATGGCCACTGTCTCCTCCATCCCGAATGGCGGGATCGATCGGGATGGATCCGAGAAACGGCACACCAAGTTTTTCGGCTGCCCGCTCGCCGCCACCATGCGAAAAAATTTCCGTCCGCTCGCCACAGTGCCCGCACACAAAGAAACTCATGTTTTCGATGATGCCCAATAATGGCACATTCACCTTCTGAAACATGGCCATGCCCTTGCGCACATCATAGAGCGCCACTTCCTGGGGTGTTGTCACCGTAATGGCGCCGGCCAACGGAACCATTTGAGACAACGACAGCTGCACATCGCCGGTACCGGGCGGCAAATCGATCAGGAGATAATCGAGCTCCCCCCAGAGGACATCGCGGAAAAAGGCCTGGAGGTACTGGTGGACCATCGGACCACGCCAGACCAGCGGCGTCTCCTCCGGCACCAAAAAGGCCATCGAGATCAGTTTGACCCCATGATTTTCGACCGGAATGATTTTGCCGTCTCGTTGTTCCGGCCCTGTTGTGCTCCCCATCATCATCGGAATATTGGGCCCATAGAGATCGGCATCCAATAAGCCCACCGTGGCGCCGGTCTGGGCCAGCGCACAGGCCAGATTCGACGCGACGGTCGATTTACCGACCCCGCCCTTGCCGCTGCTGACCGCGATCACATGCTTGACGCCCGGCACCAAATTGGGGACCGCTTGCGGCTGCGGCCCGCCATGCGCGTGTGACTGTTCTTCGGCCATGACTCAGTCCTCCATCAGATGCACAATGTCACTGCTACTCGTTATCTCCACCCGCTACAAATATATCCTATCGATCGCATCATCATAAGCGATGCGACACGGGAAATGAAATGGGCCGGCAAGCCATTACTGACGTGCCCCCTTGGGGAACTGGCATGAGGGTCAAAAGACCGAAGGGTCCAGGCGGCGCAGATTGGTGGCCAAACCGGCCAATGACAGCGTGTAGATAGTCCACTTCGACGGGTCAAAGTTGTACCACTGCGGGCCGTTCCGATAATCCCTGGCGTACGTGTGATGATAGTTGTGATAGCCCTCACCGAAACTGATAAAGGAAACCAGCCAGCTATCCCGGCTGCTGTCCTGCATACCGTGAGGCTGACTGCCCACCATATGGCAGAGGGAATTGATCGTGAAGGTTGAGTTGAGCACCATAAACATGCGGAACAGGCCCCCCATGAGGAGCCCGCTGATGCCGCCCTGAAGAGTGCCGTGCCACCAAAGCCCCACGCAAAAAGGAATCACCAGGCCGGAAACGACGATCAACCAGTAGTACTGGTGTTGCCAGAGTATTACTGGGTCGCGGCGCAGCCGGATTTCATATTTTCCGAGTCGATGTGGGGTCTCGTAGAAGAGCCAGCCGCAGTGGCTGTGCCAGAATCCTCTGGTTGCATTGTACGGATCTTCGTCCGTGTCCGTGCGGGCGTGATGGCGAATATGGTCCGCGCCCCAGACCAGCGCCGAGTTTTGCAACGCCCATCCGCCGGCGATCAAGACCAGGCGCTTCACCCAATCCGGGCATTCAAAACTTTGATGCGCCACCAGCCGGTGATAGCCGACCGTGATCCCCATCCCCGTCACAATGTACATGCCGAGAAAGTGTATCCAGTCAAACAGTGTGTAGCCGACGTAGTATCCATAGAGAGGCACGCCGACGATCGTGGCGGCGGCGAGGGAACAGAAGAGCAGACACGTGCCGTAGGAAAAGCCTGACGTTAGGGGCTGGGCGATCCGATCCATCTCGGCCATGGGTCCTCTGGCTGCTAACCAAAACGGAGGTCCACCATGGCAAACTGGGTCCGGTGAACGTATTGCGGGACTCGCACTCTATCGAAACCGGGTCGCGTTTTCAACCGGAATGTGCGCACGATCGATTTCCGGATGCTTCGCGCAACGGCGGTTGGGAGTATACTGGCGATGGAGTCTGGACGACCAGCCGGGAGGAGACATGATGACGAATCCGCCGGTGCTCGAAACAGCGGTGCTCAAAATCGGACAGCAGCTGGCCCAGCTGTCGGCCGATCGCACCCCGACCATCTTTGAAGGGCGCTGGTGGTCTCAGTCGGCCATAAATCTGGCCATGAAGGACGCGGCCTTCAAGGCGAATCTCTTCCGTTTCATCGATGTCCTCCCCGTCATCGCCGACGATGAACGGGTCGTCTCTCTGGCCGAAGAGTATCTTGGGGAGGCAAGTCACGAGCTGTTTGGAGTCCAGTGGGGACTGAAAGCCATGGCCGCAACCAGTATTGGCGCACGGCTGACCGGAAAGGCGATCAGACACCAGGTCGAGCGCATGGCCAACACCTTCATCGCAGGAGCTTCGGCCCATGAGGCGCTGCCGGTTCTGGCCGACCTCTGGAAGGACGGGCGCGCCTGGTCCGTTGATCTCTTGGGAGAAGCCACGATCAGCGAACCGGAAGCCGACCGCTACCGCGACCATTGTCTGAACGCGTTGCGGGAGTTGGCGCGTACGACAGAGGCCTGGCCTCCCGTCTCATTACTCGAACATGATCATGTGGGACCGCTGCCGCGCGTACAGTTGTCGCTGAAAATCTCCGCCCTCTCCTCGCAGTTGGACCCGATAGATCCCGAAGGCAGTTATCAGTCCGTGGCGTCCCGCCTCCGCCCGTTAGTCGATGAGGCCATGGCTCTGCGCGCGGGAGTGATCTTCGACATGGAACAGGCAGAATTGAAGACACTGCTGCTGGAGATCTTCGCGCGGCTGTTTGCCGAACCGGCCTATCGCGGCTATCCCTATGCCGGCCTTGCGCTGCAGGCCTACCATCGGGAAACAGAGCACGACATTGCCACGTTGATCACCTGGGCTCGCGCGAGAGGCACGCCGATTACCATTCGGTTGGTCAAAGGCGCTTATTGGGATGCAGATTCAGTCCGGTATCGGCAAGCCGGATGGCCGGTCCCGCTCTTTGAACAGAAAGCAGACACGGATACGAACTATGAACGTTTGATCCGGATGCTCTGCACCCACGCCGATATCATTCGTCCCGCCTTCGGCACACACAATTTGAGGACCCTCGCCGTGATCGAGGCCGTGGCTGACGCCTACGGATTGCCTCCCCATGCGCGGGAGTACCAAATGATCTACGGGATGGCTGAACCCTTTCAGCACGCCATGGTGAAACTCGGCCGCAGGGTCAGGCTCTATACCCCTGTCGGGCTCCTGTTGCCCGGCATGGCCTACTTGGTCCGGCGATTGCTCGAAAACACGTCGAATGAATCCTTCCTCCGAAAAGAGTATGTCGAATCGCAACCATTGGCCCAACTCCTCGCTCCCCCAAGAACGATGACACCGTCTCCTGACCGGCCGGCCGCACGTGCAGCGCCTGGATTCTCCAACGAACCACACAGCGATTTTTCGCATGAAGAAGTCCGCCACGCCATGCAGACAGGCATTGCCTCCATCCGATCACAACTGGGACGGCAATGGGAAAGCGACCCCTTGCTGACCGGCCCCTGGCTGTCGTCGCAGAACCCCTTTCGGCCTGAGGAGCTCGTGGCCTCGGTACGGAGCGCCTCCGTCGCCGATATTGATCGGGCGGTCGAACGGGCGCAAGCCGGATTCGAGTCCTGGCGCCGGCGATCGGCTGACGAACGTGCGACGATCTTGGAACGAGCTGCGTCGGAGATGCAACGCCGCCGCCACGAACTCGCCGCCTGGGAGATTTTCGAGGTCGGCAAACCCTGGCGTGAGGCTGATGCCGACGTGGCCGAAGCCATCGATTTTCTCCGTTACTATGGCGCCGAGATGCGCGGGCTATCGAAACCGGCGCGTCTGGGCGACAGACCCGGAGAGATCAACCATCGCGTGTATGGCCCGCGCGGGACCACGGCAGTGGTCGCACCCTGGAATTTCCCCCTCGCCATCCCCACCGGCATGGTCTCCGCGGCGCTGGTGACGGGGAACTGCGTGCTGTTCAAGCCGTCGGAACGATCTCCTCGTCTGGGACAATTGCTCACGGAGATTTTGTTGTCAGTCGGCGTCCCATCCGGTGTGGTGACGTGTCTGCCAGGCGGACCGGAGATCGGCCACGCCCTCGTTGCCCATCCACAGATTGCGACGATCGCCTTCACTGGATCGAAAGCGGCGGGACTCCGCATTCTGGCAGACGCCGCCCGGGTACATCCCGGCCAACCGATGGTCAAACGGGTCATCGCCGAAATGGGCGGAAAGAACGCGATCATTGTCGATGAGACGACGGATCTCGATGAAGCGATTGCCGGTGTCGTGATGTCGTTCACAAGCTACGCGGGCCAAAAATGCTCCGCCTGCTCCCGGGTGATCGTCCATCGCGCGGTCTTCGAGCAGTTCGTCACGCGTTTGAACGATGCCGTATTGAGCGTGCAGATCGGTGATCCGGCAGAACCAGGTACCAGGGTAGGACCGGTCATCGATGCGCGCGCTCAGGCCTCGATCCAACAGTTCATGACCGAGGGGCAGCGGGAAAGCCGGCTGCTCGTCCAGTGCCCGGTGAAGGGAGGCGGCCACCTCGTCGGTCCAGCCGTGTTCATTGACGTGGAGCCCCATCATCGGCTGGCGCAGGAAGAAATCTTCGGCCCCGTGCTGGCGGTGATGCGGGCGAACAGCTTTGCGGAGGCGCTGCATCTGGCCAACGGAACCGCCTACGCGTTGACGGGAGGCGTCTATGCCAGAAGTCCGGCCAATCTTGCGCTGGCGAGGGAACAGTTTGATGTCGGGAATCTCTACCTGAACCGGCCGATTACCGGCGCCCTCGTGGGACGCCAGCCTTTCGGCGGACATCGATTCTCAGGGATAGGCACGAAGGCCGGCGGCGAGGACTACCTGGCCCAGTTCATGATCGCCCGTGTGATCAGCGAGAATACCCTCCGACGGGGATTCGAGGCCGCTGACTGATCCTTTCGGCGGCTTGATCTCGTATGACTCCAGCTCTTCAGAAAGCTCCACCACCACTCCCCGGTCTTCCTTGACGCCGCCCATTTCTTGCCGCTCCGAATATTTTATGAGACCGACCCCCTTCGCAAACCACGCCGTCATGACATCCAATCCGGCGATCGTGCGGCGGCTGCCCGACAAGTGGATACGCATGGTCATCTTGGCTTCGACCTTGATGACGTCCGCAAACGTCCCGGCCGGCACGGTGACAGACTCGCGGCTGAGCACCGTACTCCACCCTTTTACATCGGTCTTCTCATCGGTGCCGTCGCGGTCCAGATCCGTGCCAAAATCGATCCCCGTCCGATCGAACTGTTGGAATGAGGACGGCACCTTCAAGGGGAAACGAAAGATTTGGTACGGCGTAATTTGTTTTTCCAACGGCGTCCCCGGATCAGCCCCATAATAGACAATGCCGACGATATCGCGGCGATAGTAACTATCCGAAGGACCGTGATTGCCAGGATTCGTGTCATGGAACACGGTCACCGCGACACCCTTGATCGTCTTAGTCCCGGTCACCGTCGAGACGTTGGTGAAAAACTTGTTTTCAATCGTCTGAAGCGGGCCTTCCGACAACTGCCCACGGTAGGTCCAGCGGCTGCCAAGGGTATCGGGAAAGTAGTCGGCGGATGCGGCGATCGTCAGGGGCTCTTCCGCGCCCAGCGATGCCGCTCCCAGCCCCCCTGCCAACAACAGGCTCCCCACAAGGAGCGATTTTATTGTTGTAGACTGCATCGTGACAAAGAATCTCCTCTCCTGAACGTGTTCGAACGGTACCATAGGACCTGCAAGTGCGGCAAGCAACCGGCTGTTCACGAAGAGCAGAGCTTATAGCCTATAGCTGATGGCATATAGCACGTGATCGGATCAGATGATGGGACCGCTTCAATTTACCCACCGGTCTCGTGCCCTACGCTATACGCTATCAGCCATCAGCCATATGCTCCCCTTCATGAGATCCGCTTGCGTTCATGCACGCGTCCTCGCATAATCCGGCCACGCATGGCACGCTCATCCTCCGGAAAATCGACCGTTTCACCACACATTTTTCGCGGAACACCCCGCCCAGCTGTACTGGTCACCGGCGCGTCAGGGGGTATTGGCCGCGCGATCAGCCTGGCGTTCGGTGCGATTGGCTGGCATATCGGGATCCACTATAGCCGAAACAAGCCCGCAGCAGAGTCCACCCTCAGGCAAGTTCGAGCAGCGGGTGGCACCGGCGATCTCTACCAAGCAGACATCCGAAAGTGGGACTCGGTCCAGCACATGATCGACGCATGGGGTACCTGCGTGCCCACCACAGCGGCATTCATCTGTAACGCGGGGATCGCCGAACGCAGTCTGCTGGTGCGCCAAACCGAACGGACCTGGCACGAGGTGATCGCGACGAATTTGACCGGCACCTTTCACTGTCTGCGCGCCATGGCGCCACCGTTACTTGCTCATGGAGGAGGCTCGATCATTGTGATCGGCTCCCACACAGGATTCCATGGAGCCACCGGTCAGGCCGCCTATGCGACGTCGAAAGCCGGGTTGATCGGATTGGTCAAGAGCGCGGCGTGGGAATGGGGCCCGCAAAACGTCCGAGTCAACCTCGTGCTGCCAGGATGGCAAAAAACCGGGTTGACCACAGGCATCTTTCCTGAAGGCACCGGATGGCCTGACCATGCATTGCACCGCCCTCCGTCGTTGGAAGAGGCGGCGCGCACGATCGTGCATCTCGCACAGCTGAAGGATGTCTCCGGACAAGTGTGGAACTGTGACAGCAGGAACCTGTAAATAGAGCATATGGCGTATGGCTAATGGCACGAAACCGGTGGGTAAATTGTAGCGGTCCCATCATCTGATCCGATCACGTGCTATATGCCATAAGCTATAGGCTATAGACTCTTATCCATGAATCGCGGCATCTTCATCACCGGCACGGACACAGGCGTGGGCAAAACGCTCGTGGCCGCTACGCTGGCCGTTGCTCTCAAAAAAGCTGGCTGCACCGTCGGCGTGATGAAACCTGTCGAAACCGGGATCTCCTCTTCCAACGCAAGGCATTCCGATGCGGCACGACTCACGTCCGTTATCGAGAGTGAGGAACCACTCGGAGTGGTCCGCCCCTACCGATTCACCTTGCCGGTCGCTCCAGTCGCAGCTGCGCAGGCTGAACGCAAAATAATTGATCCCGACACCATCCGAACAGTGTACCGTCAGCTAGCCACCCGATATGACTGGACAGTCGTCGAAGGCGTCGGCGGAGCCTTGGTACCCATCACGCCGAATACTGATGTCGCGGATCTGATCGTGCAATTGAGGCTGGCAGCGGTAGTAGTCGGAAGGTCTGGCCTCGGAGGCATCAACCACGCGCGGCTGACGATCGAAGCGCTGCGCAGAAGAAACATCGCCGTCGCTGCATTGGTTCTCAATCAAACCCAGCCAACTCGATCGAAACTGGCGCTGATCCAGGAACGGACCACGATCGAGTGGCTGCAGAAGCACGCGGGCGTGCCGGTCCTGGGTCCACTCCCCTACCAATCGGGATTATCGCGGCGCTTTCGCCAGACAGCGGTTCGTCTGTCCCGTTCAGCGGCGGTCACGACGCTGGCGAAACTGGTGGCGGCATCCTCGCCGCGAAATCGGTAACTGCCTGCCGCGCATCAGGTGCAGCAACGATGGCAGAAATCACCGCCACACCGTTGGCTCCAGCCCGCATGACGTCCCCCACATTCTCCACCGTGATTCCGCCGATGGCGAAGATCGGCAACGCCGTGAGCCTCCGAACCTGTTTGAGTCCCTGAACACCGACAACTGGGTCGTGGTCTTGCTTGGATCCGGGCTTGAAGATCGGCCCAAACCCGACGTAGTCGGGCTTCAGGCGGTCGGCCTCTCGGATCTGGTCCGGGGTATGGGTGGACAACCCGATTACCTTCCCCGCACCCATGATCTTGCGCGCGTCACCATAGGGCAAATCGCCTTGTCCCAGATGCACACCATCAGCCTCCACGGCCATCGCTAGATCGCACCGGTCATTGACGATGAATGCCACGCCAAGCGCTGTGGCAATCTTCCTCAGCGCCAGCGCCTCAGCATAGGCCTCCTTCATCGAGGCAGACTTATTTCGATACTGAACGACCTTCGTGCCCGCCTCTGCCACCTTCACAAGAATATCGGCAAGGGATCGTCCGGAGCAGACCGATGGATCCAGAATGACATAGAGGCCTGTGAGTGAAGGTTTCATGGTCGAATGCTACGGCCTGGAATGCTCCAGCGCTTTTTGTTTTACGATGCGGAAGTGCGATTCCAACTCCTGCCGCACGGCTACGGCCATGATCCAGTCAGGAACAAGCGAGTCCAATTCGAACAGCAGGTCAAATTCGGCAGCGGTCTGAGTGCCCTCGCCGGCAGGCCGCAGCGTCCACACACGATGATACCGCTTAAAGTCCCCGCCTTTCAGATTGGTCACCAATCCGCCATCCGGCAACGTGCGCGACTCCGTGACCAGACGCCGCTCTCCTGGGAGCAATGCATGTTCGAGCCGAAGGTCGATCGTGGCGACACCGTCCCGCACATGCCATTCGGCCAGTCGCATTCGGACCTCGAACAGTTCTGGCCAACGGGGATAGTCGGTCAACAGTTGTTGGATCACCTCCGTCTTTGCAGGAAACAAGACGCGCGCCCTTGCGTGCACACCCCCGGCAGGATCAGTCGTGATCTCCAGGGTATCGGGACTCGAGGCAGCATGCCCGACCGATGCCCACAGAAACAGACACAACAGGGTCGGAAGCAACAACCGCCACCCACAGGGCAACGATAATTGCGCATCTTCCAGTACTTTCATGCGCATGGCCATATATAAGATCGTCCCAACTCTATCGAGATATCTCGGATTCTACGCGCACACCCACATGGCCGCAAGAAAAGAGACTGTGCTACCCTCACGCAACTTTGCAGAACCATGTCTCTGACTGAATCGATCAAACGAGAGGCCCGTGTGCTGGGGTTCGATGCGGTCGGCATCGCGCGGGTTGCTGAACGCGATCAGCTATCGGCTGTCAGCGGCCAGCCGGCCCCCGGTCCAACGCCGGTCCCTACCCAAGTCTCCCCGTTGCTGTATGACCGGCTGACGGAATGGCTACGCCGAGGCTACCAGGGCACCATGGCCTGGATGGGGCGAACGCCGGAAAAGCGTGCGGATCCTCAGCACGTGCTTCGTGGATGCCGTTCGGTCATTTCCGTCGGCCTCAATTATCTGACTGATCATCGCGCCGATGAACGGCCCGGTTACGGCCGAATCGCGCGCTATGCCTGGGGCAGGGATTACCACAAGGTCCTCGGCGAGCGGCTCACGCAACTCGAGCAGGCCATTCAACGCCTGGCACCGGATGCGGTCACCCGTTCTTACACCGATACGGGCCCGATCATGGAGAAGGCCTGGGCCGAACAGGCGGGGCTGGGGTGGATCGGCAAACATTCCAATTTGGTCTCCACGGACCAAGGTTCATGGCTGCTGCTCGGTGAAATTTTAACCACGTTGGAGCTGGAACCCGATGAACCGGGCACCGATCTTTGCGGCAGCTGCACGCTCTGCATTCAAGCCTGTCCGACCGGCGCAATCGCCGAGCCCTATGTGGTCGATGCCACCCGCTGCATCTCCTATTTGACCATCGAATGGCGCGGCGAAGCCAGCGCCCTCTCACCTGAACTCCAGCGAGGCATAGGGAACAAGATCTTCGGGTGCGATGATTGCCTTGACGTCTGCCCGTTCAACTTGCGGGCCGAACCGACGCAGGAGGCGGCCTTCCAGCCGAATGCACTGACACTCGCACCCCAGCTGGATGCGCTAGCCCGGTTGAGTGAAGCAGATTTCTCACGTGAGTTCCGGCAAAGCCCGATTCGGCGGGCAAAACCTGAGGGCCTTCGCCGGAATGTCGGCATCGCCCAGCGCAACCAGAAATCTTGCTGATGCTCCAAGTTGGTCGTGGCGTGCATCATTGCGTGAATCGATTCGGATACGTTCACGGCAATACCGTCCCGCAGCCCATCTGACAGCGGATTAAGATGATACAAGGACCGGCCAATTGCACCGCCACCTTCTTCCCGGAAAATTCTTCCAGGAAAAGGTTGACGAACCTTGAGAGGAAGAATAAAATGCGCCCCATTTATTTGCTTAACAGTCGTTCGTCACAATAACAACAGGAGGCAGCTATGCAGCGGTTTCGTGTGCTCACTTCGACGCTAGGACTTGTCGTCCTCTTGGGAGCCAGCGGGTGTATCACCATGCCCGGCTCCGCAGGGGCCAAGGTCCATGATGTGACGTTCACCGCAACCGAATCGGAGATCGTCATCGATGGCAACGGGACAAAGTACAAAGCGTGGACGTTTAACGGCCAGATGCCGGGCCCGGTTGTGCGAGTGACCGAGGGGGACACCGTCAACTTCACGCTCATCGGCGACAAGAATAATGCGTTCCCGCATTCGATGGACTTTCATGCGGCCGAGCTTGACTTCTTGAAGAACTATCACAAGACCGTGGGACCTGGAGACACACATAAGTTTTCCTTCGTGGCAAAGAAGCCCGGTGCGTTTTTCTACCACTGCGGGGCGAGCCCCATGATCCAGCACGTCGCCCGTGGCATGTTTGGGGCGATCATTGTGGATCCGAAAGACGCCAGTGTCTGGCCCAAGGCTGACCGTGAATTCGTCCTGGTGCAGTCGGAGTTCTGGAAGAACCCGGACAATGTGCAAGGAATGTTTGACCGGAAGTTTGACAACACGATTTTCAACGGCGGCATCTTCAAGTACCATCCATTCTTTCCAGGGGGCGAGCCCTTGGAAGTCAAGGTCGGCGAGCGGGTACGTATTTATTTCGTGAATGCCGGCCCGAACGAATTCTCCGCGCTGCATCCCATTGCTGAAATCTGGGACAACGTGTACGAGAGCGGCAACCCAGCCAACAAGTTCGTAGGGGTCCAGACCTATGTGGTTGGTCCAGGCAGCGCAGCCACATTCGATATGATCGCGGATGAGCCGGGGGCCTATCCGGTGGTGACCCACTCCCTGACAAGCGCCCTGCGCGGGGCGATTGCGGTGGTGATCGCCAACCAAAACCCCAAGAAGTATGACAAGCTGATGCCGAACACCCCCTGGAACCCGTAAGGAATGAGCGGGGACAGTGGTTTTGCACTCAATTCATTCTCATACAAAGGAGTAGATGTTATGTCTCTGAGTAAAAAAATTATCGGGATCACTGTTGCCGTCGCCGCGACGTGGACGCTCAGCGGCGCCACGTCCTTTGCCGCCGATGCCTCGCTCTACGAGCGGCTGGGTGGAAAGGGCGCCATTCAAGCCGTGGTCACCAAGTTCATCAGCAACGTGGGCGGTGACTCCCGGATCAATGGCTATTTCGCCAAAACCGACCTCAAGAAGCTCAATTCTCTGCTGGTCGAACAGGTGTGCCAGGCAACCGGCGGCCCCTGCACCTACCCTGGCCGTGACATGAAGACGGCCCACAAGGGCATGAAGGTCACCGGCGCCGCATTCAACGCCCTCGTGGAAGATCTCATCAGTGCGTTGGACACCTTCAACGTTCCGCAAAAGGAAAAGGACGAACTGATCGGTGCCTTGGGCGGAATGAAGGGTGACATTGTCGAAATTCCGTAACGGTTCTCGCGGATGCGGTTGACCAGGACCTGGTCGAACCAAATCCGCATGGTGTGCCGGCCCGGACCGTATTGGTCCGGGCCGGGGTTCCTTCCCAAGTCCTGATCGCGTCTCCCCTCCCACGATACTCCAACATGTCGCTCTTCCCCTGAACCAGAATTTTCCCCGGATGGTCAGTATTGTTCTGACACATCTCGTGGTATCATGTGGCCACGAACGAGCCGAGGCAGGCGTTTCACCATCAAAATATGAAGAACCGGAGCATCATCAATTGAGCAGTCCCCACCAAGGAGGAACCATGAGAGGGAAACGTGTGGTTATGGCGTTGTGCGGCATTCTCGCCGTTACCTTATGGAGTACGGCAGGTTGGGCTGGCCCCGAGTCTGACCCACTGAAGCCGCGGGTCCCGGACGCTGAACGCGGTGACGCACGAAAAATGAAGAGTCCGATCGCCGTAACGCCAGAAATCCTCGCCAAGGGCAAGGAACTGTACGAGGGTAAGGGGACGTGTGCCAACTGCCACCATCCAGAAGGCACTGGTGACGGCGCCGGCGGAATGCTGTTAACCCCAGGCCCACGAAATTTTACGAACTGTAAATTTCATAAAAAGCGGAATGATGGCGAATTGTTCTGGATTGTGAAGAATGGCAGCCCAGGAACCGGCATGCCGGCTCTGGTCAAAGGCAACATCATCACTGAAGAAGAGGCCTGGCAGATCATCGCCTACGAGCGAACCTTCTGTAAGGACGAATAGCGATCGCAATCGCTCCCCGTGTACGTTGACGGCCGGCTGGGATGAGGCCCAACACCTGAGACCCAGCCCGCCGCTCAACATCCATCCAGCCCTCCTCTTGTGCTTCTCCCCGTGAGCGTGACCTCACCCTGCCCCCTTTGCTTCATCAGGTGAAGAGGTGTAGGCTATCATTGATTTCGATGGTTCTGCTGGAGGCTATGCCGATGAGCACTCCGATGAACCTTCAGACAGTCCTCCTGATCTCCAAAGACCCAGACCTGCGGCGGCTTCTCCACGCTGCGGTCCCACGCGCACATATTCGCGTCGCGCTCTCTGTCACTGAGGGACTTTCCCTCTGTGCTGAAATCTCCCCTGATCTCATCATCAGCGAAGGGAACCCCCTGACGCTGGCACCCCTCTTAGAGGATGCTCACCGCGCACCAAAGTGCCCGCCGGTTCTTGCGGTTGGACACCACTGCTCGCTTCAAGATGTCGTGCGCATTATGCGGGCCGGTGCTGCGGATTTCCTGGCGAGGCCAATTCTACTCGAGGACTTGCGTACGGCTGTCAGCCGGGCAACCAGCAAGCCTGGCAGAACTCCCGCTGCCATACCACCTGATCCATTCGCCCCCATTGTCAGCATGTCTCCGCAAATGAATCTGATGAAGCACTTGGCCGAGGAAGTGGCCGCGACCGACGCAACTGTCCTCATCACGGGAGAAAGCGGAACCGGAAAGGAACTGTTCGCCCAGGCCATTCACGCTGCAAGCCCACGAGCACGGGGTCCCCTGGTTGCCCTCAATTGCGCCGGCATTCCTGAAAATCTGCTGGAGGCAGAGCTCTTCGGCTATCAACCGGGTGCCTTCACGGACGCCAAACAGGCCAAGCCGGGAAAATTCCAAGTCGCGGAAGGCGGAACACTCTTTCTCGACGAAATCGGAGAACTGAGCGCCACTGCACAAGCCAAGCTCTTACGTGTATTGGAGGATCACAGTATCGATCCGTTGGGCGCAACCCACAGTCTTCGGATAAATATCCGAATTCTCGCAGCAACCAACGAAGACCTCCTGGCCCATATCAAATCCGGCCGCTTCCGCCTCGATCTCTACTATCGGCTCAACGTCTATCAGCTGCGCATCCCACCCCTGCGCGAACGGCGAGAAGACATTGAGCCGATTCTGTTGACGTTTTTGGAACGGGCCAGACAAGAGCATGGGTGCCGTATCACAGGCATCGCACCGGATGCACTCACCATACTCCAGCACCATGACTGGCCAGGTAATGTTCGAGAACTACATAATGTCGTGGAGTGGCTTACCATCACGTGCAAGCAGTCGGTCATCCAGCCTGAGCATCTTCCGCAATCGGTGAGAACTGCCCTACGGGTGGAACAACTCAACTCTGAACCCAAGTCGTCTCTCCTGGCCTTCGGCCTCTCGTTCCAGGAGATGGAAAAAAAGATGCTGGAGGAAGCGCTTCTCAAAACATCCGGTAATATCTCCGAAGCCAGCCGCCTGTTAAAGCTGACCCGCAATACCCTTCGGTACCGGATGGCAAAGCATCACATCCAATAAGTCGGTTGACGATCGGCTCTCGATCGTATACCCTATCGTCACTCGATCATGGAGCCACGATGAAGTTTATTACAGTGCGAGATTTGCGCGGACGTTCCGGACAAGTCTGGACCAAGCTCGCTCGCGAGCGGGAAATCATCCTCACATCGAACGGCAAACCGATCGCTATTCTGTCCGCCGTCTCAGAGGAGACGCTGGAAGAGTCACTGGCGGCCGTCAGACGCGCAAGAGCCGTGGCGGCCGTAGAGCAGATGCAACGGCAATCGGTCCACGCTGGCACGGACCATCTGTCCCCCGCGGACATTGCGGCTGAAATCAAGGCCGCACGGAAGGCCCGCCGCCGGTGAAGGTGGTGGTGGACACGAATGTCCTAGTCGCGGGGCTTCTCTCTCCGTTCGGGCCGCCAGGTGAAATCCTCCTCATGATCGCATCGGGCACCGTGTGGCTGTGCTTCGATGCCAGAATCCTCACCGAATATGAAGAGGTCCTTGCCAGACCGAAGTTTCGATTCAATGCAGAACATGTCCAGGCCTTACTGGACCACATCAAAGCGGAAGGATTCAGCGTGGCGGGTAGTCCCTTACCGGTCAGGCTTCTGGACCCCAGCGACGAGCCATTCTTAGAATCAGCCCTGGCAGGCGACGCCGACTGCTTGATCACAGGAAACACAAGACACTTCCCGTCGAGGCAACGCCAGGGAATGACCGTCCTCTCACCGCGCGAATTCCTCGATTACTATCGGAAACGATCAAAATCTCGGACACGTAGAGGGTAGAAGAATCTGCACACGCAGAAATCTGATGGTGAGGATCGGATAGCTATGCCAATTCAGAGAGTCAAGACATCAAAGCCAGACCCCATCAATGCTGTAAAGTCAGACAACAGCAACCCACTTTCCTCACTCTCGGCAGGCATTATTGCGCCCTGCCAGCTTGTCGAATTCAAGATGATACTCACGCAGATTTTGAAATAGCTCATCGTCACCAAAAGCCTTAGCCACAACTGCAAATGAACTGATGGCGCGAAAGAACGGATTGTACAAGTCATAACGATGCTCTTCCTGCCGTGACGATCCACCCATTCCGTGGATGCGAAACCGTGGCGGGCTCCCTTGCACCATGTCCATGATGTGCGGAGAGGCACCGTGAACAAAGCCTGAATAAACACTATGAAGAGTTCTGGAGAGAGTCACCCCTGTGCTTGGATCATTGCCCTCCAGTTCTACTCGCGCAACATAGGCACGAATCTTTCTCCTCGGTACCATGGGGCGATCTTGAGAGGATTCAACCGCCGTTGGCGAATCAAACTCCTCTTTGTAAAAGGCATTGAGGTATTCCGCATGAAGCTCTGTTTGCTCGTTATTAATAACCGCATAGGCCAAGAATAAAATATCCTGATGAAACTCGTCGAGCATTCGCTGCACTGCCGCTTGTTCCTGAAGGAACCCATTCTCAAGAAGGAGCTGAGCGGCGTGAAGTCCTGAAACCACCCGTGCAAGTTTCTGCACCATCGCTTGGTGAATTGTTTTCTCCTTGTATCGAAAGACGAAGGCATTTCCATACGGCACCTTCTCCGGAGGCGGCACTGCGCTCTCAAGTTTCTTGAACGCTTTGTCTAAATGGTGAAAGGTCTGATTGTATAGGCCGTCCATAAACTTGCTTTCTTGTTGGCAGTTGCAAATTCAGAGATCAGAAAGATGGCCGATTGCTTTTCCATAGGGCACAAAGAAATCAGCAAGTAAAGGCTACAGAAGAGCTTGAGTTCACAGCTGGTAACTCTTTGCATTTTCGAGTCTTTCCTTCACTGGCGACCTTGCGTCACCCCGCTCACCGCAGCTTCGCCACCGTCACGCCGTCGCCGCCTTCGGAACGGCCGCCGGGACGAAACTCTTCCACATAGGGCGAGTCTTTCAGATAGTCACGCAAGGCAGACTTGAGACGCCCGGTGCCGTGTCCGTGGATGATGCGAAGAAACCGCCCGCCTTGTAAAGCAAGCCGATCCAGCGCCGCGACGACGTGATCCAGCGCATCGTCTGCCGCCTGCCCTCGCACGTCCACCTCCACTTGCTCGTCCAGCCCCAGTCCACTACTCGGTGAGAGCCGGCGCGGTCCCACTGAAGATGGCTCCGGTGAGGATGTTGCCGTGGATGACTCCTGCACAAGGCCGATGAGATTGGACACCGCCGCTACAATTTCTCCCTCGCCGACCTTGACCCTCACCCGTTTCTTCCCCTGCGGCGCTTCGAGCAGACTCCCCGTCATCCCTAATCCGGCAATCTCGACAGAATCGCCAATTGCCAGTTGATCAAGCGGCACCGGCGCGGCAGCCGGTATCAGCTCGCGCCTCGTCTGCACTTCCATCTCGCTCAGGCGCTGTTTGGCCTCCTTGGCCTTGATGAGCTTCTGCTCGCGTTTGACGGCATCGACAGTGGCCTGCACCTCGGCACGGGCACGCTGGAACTGCTCGCCGAGTTTCTTCTTGAGCCCCTTGCGGGCCTCTTGCTCGGCTTGCTCCATCTGAGCTTGCAGCGCCTTGGCTTCAGCCGCCGCCCGTTCCGCTTCTGCCCTTGCCCGTTGCGCCCGCTCCGTGTCCTCCGCCAACTGCCGCTGTTTGCGCTGCAAGTCCGCCATCAGCTGCTCAAGCCGCCGATCCTCGTGGCGCAATCGCCGCCGCGCGTCGTTCACAATCGCGTCATCCATGCCAAGCCGCCCCGCGATCTCCAAGGCAGACGAGCCGCCGGGAGTGCCGATGAACAATCGGTAGGTCGGCGCCAACCGTGCCACATCGAACTCCACGCTGGCATTCGCAAATCCAGGGGTGGTCTGTGCCAGTTCCTTGAGCTGGCTATAATGGGTCGTCGTCACGACCTTCATGTTGAGCGCCGCCAACCGACACAACAATGCCTCGGCCAACGCCGCCCCTTCCAGCGGATCAGTCGAGGTCACCGGCTCATCGAGCAACACCAGCAATCGAGGGACAGCGGACTCACCTGCCTCCGCCCTCTTTCCGGCGTCGGACAGGAGCTGAACCATTTGTGTCATGTGGGCAGAGAAGCTGGAGAGGTCCCGGCTCAAGTCCTGCGCATCACCGATATCGGCGTAGCACTGCGTGAAGAGCGCCATCTCGGATTCCGACGCGCAGGGCAAGTGGAGGCCTGCCCGCACCATGAGCGCATAGAGCCCGACAATCTTCAGTGTCACCGTTTTCCCTCCGGTATTGGGACCGGAAATCACCAACACACGTATGGTCTCATCCGCCACAATGTCATTCGGCACGACCTGCTCTTTAGCGATCATGAGCAGCGGGTGGCGCGCCTGTTTCAAGACCACACGACCGTCCTCGTTCAAGGACACAGGGTTACACTTCAGCCGGCGGCTCAACTCCGCCTTGGCTCTGAGGCAATCGAACTCCGTCAGCACCTCGATCCCCTGTCCAATCTGGTCCGACTTACCAGCAATCAAGGCCGTGAGTTCGCGTAACATTCGACGGACTTCTCGTTCGATATCCAGATCAGCCACTTTGATGGAATTGTTCAACTCCACCAGTTCGCGCGGCTCGAGAAAAACGGTCGCCCCGCTGGCCGAGACATCATGCACGATGCCGGGAATCCGGCCCCGCATGTCGGCCTTCACCGGCACGACATACCGCCCCTCACGTTGCGCGAAATAGGATTCCTGGAGGATTTCTTCGTACCGCCGCGAATGCAGAATCCGTTCGAGATGCTCCCGCATGTCCTGCTTCAACTCTTGGGCATGGTGCGTCAGTCTCCTCAATTCCGGTGTTGCCGACTCATTGATTGTGCCGTCCTGCTGAATCGCCGCGTCGATGGCTGACCGGACCGGCCGCAGCCATTTCACCGCGTGGAGGGGTGCCACAACCTCCGCCAACATCGGAACTTCAGCCCGATCATGAGCCATGTACCATTCGAGATCCTCCATGAGTGCCACCACCAAGGCGCACTCCCTCAATTCCTGCGCCTCCAGCACTCCTCCCTTGCCCGCGCGGATCACAAACTCACGAATGTCCGGGAATGACAGGGCTGGCACCGGCTCATCTCCTTCGAGCAACCTCACCATCTCGGTCGTTTCCTGCTGACGCCGATGCGCCAGGGTCAATTCCTCCGTCAGCGAAAGCGCGCGGCACCGTGCCGCCCCTAATGGCGATTGGGCCTGCTGGGCCAACAGGTCTAACAACCGCGGCCATTCCAAGACCTGCACCGCACTCGACATCGATTCGTCCATTGAAAACTCCCGACTGGTTCTATATTGAACTGTAGATACGGACCCTGTAAGGAAGCAAGCGGCCACTCTCTGACAGCAGAATCCTCGGCTGAAATCCCCTATCGTGACAGCTTAAACCTCTGCAATTCCCCCCCCTCGGTATGCCTTGACATAGAGGGAGGGCGCCGATACTATCGCCGATCATATCGCGTTGTCAGCAGTGGGCAGTCGGCTTCATTGGGGATCACGTTTTATCCAAAGGATCAGGAGATTATGGCTATTCGAGTCGGCATCAACGGATTCGGGCGTATTGGGCGCAACGTGTTTCGGGCATCCCTGGGAGATCCCGACATTCACATCGTCGCCATCAATGACCTCACTGATGCGAAAACCCTTGCCTATTTGCTCAAGTATGACTCCGTACATGGCACACTCCAGGAACAGGTCGACGCCAAGGACGACCAGCTCCTGGTTGATGGAAAGCCGATTAAGGTCCTTGCGATGAAAGATCCCAAGGAACTGCCGTGGAAAGCACTGAATGTTGACATCGTCGTCGAATCCACGGGACGATTTACAGAGAGAGACAGCGCGGGAAAGCATCTCTCGGCAGGGGCCAAACAGGTCATCATTTCAGCCCCGTCCAAGGACCCGGATGTGACAATCGTCCTCGGAGTGAACGACCAAACGCTCGACCCGAAATCGCATACGATCGTGTCCAATGCTTCCTGCACAACGAACTGCCTGGCCCCGGTCGCCAAAGTGCTGTTGGAAAATTTCGGCATCAAACACGGCATCATGACAACGATCCATTCCTATACGAACGACCAGCAGTTGTTGGATCTTCCCCATAAAGATCTCCGCCGCGCCCGCGCCGCCGGCATGTCGATGATCCCGACCAGCACCGGCGCGGCCAAAGCACTGCACCTCGTTATTCCTGAACTGAAAGGAAAGTTGGACGGGCTGGCCATTCGTGTCCCCACCCCGAACGTCTCGTTGGTGGACCTGACCGTGGAAACGGAGAAAGATTGCGATATCGCCTCGGTCAATGCTGCATTCAAGAAGGCGGCTGACGGCCGCTTGAAAGGCATTCTCAAGTACTCTGAAGATCCCATCGTCTCGATCGACCAAAAAGGCGATGCACACTCTGCAACGGTCGATGCCCCCTTGACCAACGTTGTGGACAAGCGCCTGGTCAAAGTGACGGCCTGGTACGACAACGAGTGGGGCTACTCGTGCCGCGTGCGTGACTTGATCAAAGTGCTGGCTGGAAAAGCCGCCGCCCATTGAGCGGCGAATGACTGTCACGCCTTGACGCGCCACCCCAAGGAGCGTTCATGAACTTGCACAAAAAGACCGTCGACGATGTGCCGCTCCGTGGCAACCGGGTCATCATCCGGGCGGACTTCAACGTACCACTCGACGAAGCGCTGCAAATCACCGACGATACCCGGATCCGATCCACCTTGCCGACCATCAACCGCGTCGTGGACGAAGGCGCGAAGGTCATCCTGTGCTCCCACCTCGGCAGGCCCAAAGGCGCCTTTGCCCCCAAGTACAGTTTGGCGCCGGTGGCAAAACGATTGGGACGGCTGCTGGGGAAAGAAGTCATTTTCGCTCCCGATTGCATTGGCCCGGCCGTCGAGAAACTTGTCGGCAAGATGAGTGCGGGCGATGTGCTTCTCTTGGAAAACCTGCGTTTCCATGCCGGTGAAGAAAAAAATGACGAGGCGTTCTCCAAAGCCCTGGCATCCCTGGGCGATGTCTTCATCAATGACGCCTTCGGAGCCGCGCACCGTGCTCACGCCTCAACCGTCGGCATCACCAAGTTCATCAAGGACTCCGCTGCGGGCGCGCTGCTCAAGAAAGAAATCGAGTATCTCGAAGGGGCCGTCGCCAATCCGGTTCGGCCGTTCGTGGCGGTGCTCGGCGGCGCGAAGGTGTCCGGAAAGATCGGCGTGATCGAAAACCTTGGGAAAAAAGTCGATAAGGTCATCATCGGCGGCGGCATGGCCTTTACCTTCTTGAAAGCGAAGGGGCTGGAGATCGGCAACTCACTGGTCGAAAACGACATGCTGGATTTCGCCAAAGGTATCGAAGAACACGCCATGTCCCGCGGCGTCAAGTTCTACCTGCCGGTCGATTGCGTCGTCGCGACCAGCCGTGAGCCTGGCGCGGAATCCAAGATCGTCCCCGTTCAAGAAATCCCCAAGGGGTGGTATGCACTCGACATCGGCCCGGCTTCCGTGAAGCTGTTCAATGAAGCAGTCCAGAACGCCAAGACAATTCTCTGGAACGGCCCGATGGGGGTATTCGAAATCGACGCCTACGCGAGGGGGACGCTGGCCATGGCCCATGCCATCGCCGATGCCTATGCCCTTACGATCGTGGGGGGCGGTGAAACTGCTCTTGCCGTCCATCGAGCCGGCGTCTCGGAAAATATGTCGTTCATCTCAACCGGCGGCGGCGCTGCGTTGGAATTGCTCGAAGGCAAGAAACTCCCCGGCCTGGTTGCCTTGCCGGAACGCGAGGATTAGCCGCCCCCTCCATCCTCACACACACTCGGCAAGAGAAATCGTGCGCAGAATCCTCATCGTCGGCAATTGGAAAATGAACAAGACCGCCACAGAAGCGGCGGCCTTCGTCCACAACGTTGCCCGCAGACTCCCCGCCTCCCCGACGGTGGAATACGTGCTCGCGCCCCCCTTCACGGCGATCGAGTCGGTCCGCGCGACACTCGGCTCCTCATCAACCATTCAACTTGGCGCGCAGAACCTCTTCTGGGAAGATCGCGGCGCGTATACAGGGGAAATTTCCGCGCCAATGCTCAAGGATCTCGGCTGCCGGTACGTCATCATCGGCCATTCCGAGCGCCGCACGCTCTTCGGCGAACGGGAAGACGCGATTCAGAAAAAACTCCACGCCGCCTTCACTCATGAGCTTAGACCGATTCTGTGTATCGGAGAATCGCTCCTCCAACGGGAAGAGGGGAAGACAGAGGAGGTGCTTCGGCAGCAATTACACGGAGCACTGGCCGGCCATTCGCTTCACTCCGTAACCGCCCTGACTATTGCATACGAACCGGTGTGGGCCATCGGAACCGGAAAAGCGGCCACGACCGACCAAGCTGTCGCCGCACACCGGACCATTCGAGCCTTTCTCGCCCAGATGTGGTCTACAGATGTCGCGGAAGCCACGAGAATTTTGTACGGAGGCAGCGTGACGCCGCACAATATCGACACCTTGTTGCGATCGGATCAGATCGACGGCGCATTGATCGGCGGGGCTTGTCTCCAAGCGGACGCCTTTGTTACAATCGCCGACATTGCCCAATCGATTGGAGCCAGACAATAAATGGTCTACACACTCATCGTCATCGTGCATGTCTTCATTTGTTTCCTGATGATCGGAGCAATCCTGCTCCAATCCGGCAAAGGCGCGGAAATCGGCGCTGCGTTCGGCGGGTCGAGCCAAACCGTATTCGGCAGCCGGGGGCCTGCGAACTTTCTGAGCAAACTGACCGTGGCGGTCGCCGCCGTGTTTATGCTGACCTCGCTCACATTGGCAATCTTGGCCAAGCAACAGAATTTTTCCTCGACCGTCATTGATCTGAATAAGAAAAGCGACTCAGCCGCTCCCGCAACTTCCGGTCATCCTACGACGGAATCCGGCTCCTCGGACAGCGCCGAACCTGCCGGGAAGTAACCCCAGACCTCACGCGTTACTCGTCAACCGTCATTCGTCAAACGATTAATGAGATAAGAGCCTATGGCGTATGGCTAATGGCACGGGACAAGAACGAGTCGCGTAAGATCTGCACTCATCCGATCACGTGCTATACGCCATCAGCTATCAGCTCTTTTCCCCTCAGATCCGGGTGAGCCAGGAGGCATGCGCGGGATCCTCACCGCGCACGATGGAGAAAAAGGCTTCCTGCAAGGCACGCGTGATCGGCCCCGGCTTGCCGGTTCCAATCGTCCGATGGTCGATTTCACGCACAGGAGTCAGTTCGGCGGCCGTCCCCGTGACGAAGACTTCGTCGGCGACATACATTTCATCCCGCGTAAACCGCTCCTCAACGACCGGAATCTTCCGTTCCTTGGCTAGTTCGATCACGGAGTTTCTCGTGATCCCTTCGAGCACCGATGTGAGCGGCGTCGTTTTTAATTTTCCCTTGCGGACGATGAAGACATTCTCGCCTGATCCCTCGGACACGTACCCTTCGGCATCCAGCAAGATCGCTTCATCGAATCCGTTGGACTTGGCGTCCTGCTTGGCCAGAATCGAATTGACGTAGTAGCCCGAAATTTTCCCCTTGGTCATCGACACATTGACATGGTGCCTGGTAAACGATGACACACAGGCGCGCATCCCGTTCGCCAGCGCATCGTCCCCCAAGTAGGCGCCCCACTTCCATACCGCGATGGCAACACGGATCGGGTTATTCCCCGGATGCACCCCCATCGATCCATAGCCGATATACACCAGCGGACGGATATAACAGGCATCGAGCCGATTCACACGTACCGTTTCAATGATGGCTTCGGCCATCTGTTTCTTATCATAGGGCATGGCCATCAGGCCGATATGGGCGGAGTCAAAGAGCCGATCGACATGTTCTTGAAGCCGGAAGATCGCGGACCCAGACATCCCTTTGTAGCACCGAATCCCTTCAAACGCCGCCAGCCCATAATGCAGCGAATGGGTCAGTATGTGGACGTTCGCGTCCTGCCATGGGACGAGTTTCCCGTCCATCCAAATTTTCTCAACCGGCTCCAGCATGTTCCACACCCTTCCAACAAGCACAGCCCTCGATTCCTACTATGCAATCTGCGCGAACTATAACGTGGTGCTAGATACCCGTCAAGCAATTGGGCACGGTGCCGATGAGAACGTGCGCACGAAGAGTTGAGAGAGGAGCACTACCTAGGGCAAGGCGCAATAGGTCCGCATGCGGGCGCTCAGAAAGGTGCCGATCCGATCCTCACCCTCCGGCTTCACCTTCATCACCCTGACACCGAACATCAGACCACGAACCCAGCGGACCACGCCCCGTTGAATCTCAACCGGCTGATCGCGGTCTGGAAGAGACAGCCGCACAACCAGTTCCATCCCCGGCACGACCAAACAGTCGCCAAGGACACGAAACCCGTTGCGGGATAAATTGATGACCGTCCCTTTCCCAAGAAATCCCTCCCCCATGTAATACATCTCACAGCGAAGAGGAATTCGATGGTAGGTCCGGATGATAAATCGGGTTGTCGGCACGGAGTCTCCTTCAATCGATGCAGGAGCAGATCCCTGGGAATCGTCTCACAAAATCAGTGTGAACCAGTGAGGCGAGAATACGTGGTTCGCCTCGGTTCTCCAAGCCCTCCTGAAGAGGGGGAGCAGCGCGCACGCGTTCATCATCGCTGGCCATGGCCGAACAGCCCTGTAAAATCTCACTTGACACCTCATAAAACAGTATGTTACATGGTCCGGTCGCATGTGGAGAAAATGAGACATGTACGCAATTATCGAAACAGGTGGAAAGCAATATCGGGTTGAAGCCGGTTCGACCATCCAGGTCGAAAAATTACCCGGCGATGTCGGCGCCGTGATCGAACTCGATCGGGTGCATCTCGTGCATGGCGAGGCGGGTCCTGTCATTGGACAACCCCTCGTACAGGGTGCGAAGGTCACCGCTGAAATCGTGCGGCAGGGCCGCACCAGATCGATCACCGTCTTTAAGAAAAAGCGGCGAAAAAATTACCGCCGGACTCGCGGACACCGGCAAGGCTTCACGAGACTGCTCGTGAAGGGAATTGCCACAGCGTAGCCGGAAAGAGAAGGATCTTCCATGGCAACAAATAAAGGCGGCGGATCTTCACGTAACGGTCGGGATAGCAATCCCCAATATCTAGGCGTCAAGGCCTATGGCGGACAAACCGTCACAGCCGGCAGCATCATTGTTCGTCAGCGTGGCACCAAGTTTTTCCCTGGCTTCAATGTCGACCTAGGGCGGGATCATACCTTGTTCGCGCGGGTGACCGGCACGGTCAAGTTCGAAGGTGGACGCGCAAGACGGAAAGTCAGCGTCTATCCTGCTCCCGCTGAATCCTGATTCTCCCTTCGCACTCGTTCACATCGGCACAATGAACTAGAAAATCCCCCCTCCCCTCCTCAGGGCTGGTCGGATATACTCCAGTCATCCTCACCCTCTATTTGGAAAGAGCAATGTTTGTCGACGAAGCCAAGATCACCGTTCGAGCTGGACGAGGTGGAGACGGCATTTGCAGTTTCCGCCGAGAAATGTTTGTCCCACGGGGAGGACCCGACGGAGGAGACGGAGGCCACGGCGGCAACATGGTCCTGACAGCCTCTCACCGGCTCACAACTCTCTTGGATCTTCGCTACCAGAAACATTATGAAGCGGAGGATGGACGGCCTGGCGGCGGATCGAACTGTACCGGACGGACCGGCAAAGACACGCTCATTACACTCCCCGTCGGCACCGTGGTCTATGATGATGCCACCGGAGAAATGCTGGCCGATCTGGTTACCGAGGGGGAGCCGGCGGTGATCGCACACGGTGGACGCGGCGGCCGCGGCAACAGCAATTTCGCCACATCCACGAATCGGACGCCCACACGGTGCACCCTGGGAACCGCCGGCGAAGAGCGGACATTACGGCTCGAACTCAAACTCCTTGCCGACGTCGGGCTGGTCGGCCTTCCGAACGCCGGGAAATCGACACTGATTGCGGCCATCTCGTCGGCCAGACCGAAAATCGCTGACTACCCCTTCACCACACTGACTCCAAACCTTGGTGTCGTACGCTGGGGATCGGACCGCAGCTTCGTCGTCGCCGACATCCCCGGCCTCATCGAGGGTGCCCATGAAGGGAAAGGGCTTGGGTTCCAGTTTCTTCGGCATATTGAACGCACGGCCTTTCTGCTCCACCTAATCGATGTGTCTGAGTGGGCCCCCGACGAACCGATCCCGAGCCTCACGGTAATGCGACAGGAGCTTGCGGCCTATGACGACACGCTGAAGGACCGCCAGTTTGCCGTCGTCGCCACAAAGATTGATATCAGCGGAGCCTGCGATCGGCTCACGCAGCTTCAGGATTACTGCACACGCCACAAGTACAGATGCTTCCCCGTGTCCTCCGCAACAAGAGCAGGTCTCGACGAGTTGATCGCGTTCGTTGGGCAACGGGTGGATACGCTGAGAATCGCGCAATGCGAAACGAAACTCTAGCCCAGGCCAAACGCATCGTCGTGAAGATCGGCAGCAGTCTGATCACGTCACGATCAACCGGCTTGCGCGTCGAGCAAATCGAGCGCCTAGCCGACGAGATAGCCGCCCTCCGATCCAGCGGTCGAGAAGTTCTGGTCGTCTCGTCAGGGGCCATTGTATCCGGCATCAAGAAATTGGGGCTCAAGGAGTACCCCAAAGACTTGCCGGTCAAGCAAGCTGCCGCAGCTGTCGGACAGAGCCGACTCATGTGGGCCTATGAGAAGGCGTTCGAGCGGCTGGGAGTACAAGTCGCCCAGGTTCTCCTCACCCATCAAGACCTCGCGGACCGACGGCGGTTCTTGAACGCCCGCTACACGCTCACGGCCCTGATCGGATTCGGCGTACTGCCGATTATCAATGAAAACGACACGGTCGCCGTTGAAGAAATCCGTGTCGGTGACAACGACACGCTCGCCAGCGAGGTGGCCCATCTGGTCGATGCGGATTTGTTGGTGATTTTGTCCGACGTCGACGGACTCTACACCGAAGATCCGCGCAAAAATCCCGCCGCAACGTTGATTCCGCTGATTCCCGACATCACCGAAGACATCGAACGCCGGGCCGGAGCCACCAGCACCTTTGAGGGTACGGGAGGCATGGCCACCAAAGTTCGTGCGGCCAAGAAAGTGGGCGAATACGGCGTCTCCACGTTGATCATCAATGGCGAACAGGGGGGACTGCTCCCGACAGTTCTTTCCGGAGGGCCCGGCGGCAGCCTCTTTCTCGCACACGAACGCCGCCTGAACAGCCGCAAACACTGGATCGCGTTTACCCTTCGCGCCCGGGGCCATGTCCACCTGGACCAGGGAGCAGTCGACGCATTGACGACCCGCGGCAAGAGCCTCCTGGCTTCCGGCATCACCGACGTCACCGGACAATTTGAGGCGGGAGATCCGATCGGATGCCTCGATCCAGACGGTAAAGAATTCGCCAAGGGTCTCGTCAATTTTCCCTCAGAGCTCCTCAAGCGTATGAAAGGTCTCAAGACCCAGGACATTCACCGGTTGATTGGCCCGCAAGAATACGAAGAAGTCATCCACCGGGACAATCTCGTGATTCTCTAGTGCTGAGTGCTGGGACTTGAGTACTGAGCCATGAACTCTTCGGCCCCCGATCTTCGGCACTCGTCACTGCCCCCTCCCGACTCAGCACTCAGCACTCAGCACTCAGCACTCAAACTTGGGCTACTCGGCGGCAGTTTCAATCCCATTCACAACGGCCACTTGGCTCTTGCAGGCCATGTCCTCGACAAGCTCCAATTGGACCACATCCTATTCATTCCGACCGGCGATCCACCCCACAAACAAGACGGATCCTTGGCCCCCGCCGCACACCGATACGAAATGGTCCGACTCGCCATTGCGGACAAACCAGCCTTCGGCCTGTCCGACATGGAAATACGACGGACCGGGAAATCCTATACGATCGATACAGTCCAAACCCTCCAGCACCAATTTGGCCCCTCGACCGACTTACATCTTCTGATCGGACTCGATGCGTTTCTTGACCTTCCCAATTGGAAGGATCCTCGGGAGTTGCTGCGCCGCTGCCGATTTGTCGTCGTTCCCAGGCCGGGACAGTCGTTCCAATCACTGGCAACAATGCCACTGTTGCCAGTACTCCCCCCCCAGGCACTCATGCAACTTGATACCGGGGAATCGCTTCGGCTGGACATAGCCATTCCCTCGTGCCGAGGTATCGTGTGCCTTTCTATTCCTCCCTGCTCAACCTCCGCCTCCGACATTCGAGAACGGATCAGACATGGGATGACGCTGGCAAATCTGTTGCCGCCCCTGGTCGGATCTTATATACTGCAGCATCACGTGTATCAGGAGGAGTGAGATCACACAAACAGCCAAGGCTACCGCCCTCGCCGTCGGCAAAGCCATGCTCGACAAAAAGGCCGTCGATGTTCAGGTGCTGCACGTCGCCCCCCTGACTTCTGTGGCCGACTACCTCGTGATCGCATCGGCGGAGTCCGACAGACAAACTCGGGCGATTGCCGACCATATCGACGGCACGCTTTCCCGCATGGGCCAGCGGCCCTTGAGCATCGAAGGCACCACGTCCGGGCAGTGGGTCTTGCTTGATTTCGGAGACGTCGTCGCCCACATTTTTCGGCAAGATGCCCGGGCACACTATGCATTGGAACGGCTGTGGAGTGACGCAACAGAAGTCCCGATTCCCGCAACGGCGCCTGCCCCCATCACTGCGCCGAAGCGGCGGATCATCGTGAAACGAACCGCCTCGCAGAAAACGGTCTAGGCTATGCTCAGACTGCTGATTACCATCTTCTTCGTTAGTGCCGGCGTCTTCATCTACAGCTATTTCCGAGAACTCAATCCCGGCACCATCATCATCCATACCAGTTCGACCGCGGAATTTGACCTGAGCCCTGTCACGCTCGTCTTGATTTCCATGTCCGCCGGTGCCGTCTTTGTCGCGTTTGCCGTCGGTCTGCAACAAACGGCGCACGTCATTCTGAACTGGCGCAGCAATCGGCTGGTGCGCCGGAAAGAAAAGGTGGATACGCTGCACCGTGACGGCACCCATGCCTTCATGTCTCGGCGCACCGTGGAGGCGATTACCCTCTTCGAAAAAGCGCTGGCGATCGACCCAAACCGCGTCGATTCCTTATTGTGGCTGGGAAACATTTACCGGTCCGAGCAAAACTTTTCCGAAGCGATCCGGCTGCATCAACACGCCAATCGAGTGGACGAGCGAAACATCGAAATCTTGCTGGAATTGGGCAAAGATCTCGAAGGGGCCAAGCGGTACGAAGAAGCGCTCCAGGCCTACCAAAAGATGCTGAGAATCGAGCCGGACAATCTGACAGCCATGATTCGCAAGCGGGATTTGAATATCAGGCTGGAAAAGTGGAGCGAGGCGCTCGAGATCCAGCACCGCCTCGTCAAAGCACGCTTGCCCGACCCTGAAAAACAGGCCGAAGAAGCGCTCCTCCTTGGATGCATGTATGAAGTTGGACGGCAACTGCTTGAACGTGGCCATCCTGATAAAGCCCGCCGATATTTCCGGGGTGCCATCAAGAAGGACCGCAGCTTCCTGCCGGCCTATATCGGGCTCGGCGAGATCCTTCTTCATGAGGGCAAGACGAAGGACGCCGTCGAGATTTTGAAGAAGGTCTACACAAAGACACGCAGCGTCATTATCCTCCACCGGCTGGAAGAGCTGTTTCTGGACCAGGGAGAACCGGGGGAAATCATCCGTGTCTATCAGGAAGCACTCCAGCACGATCCACAGAACCCAGTGCTTCAATTCTACTTGGGCAAACTCTATTACCGACTCGAAATGATCGATGAAGCCTTCGACCAGCTGTCGACGATCGAAGGCCCTCAGGACCATTTGCTCGATTATCACAAGATCATGGCCAATCTATACTTGCGCAAGCAGCAATTCGAGCAGGCGATCATCGAACTCAAGAAAGCGTTGAGCTTCAAGAAGCGAGTCGTCGTCCCCTACGTCTGCACGCAGTGTCAGCATGAAGCCACGGAATGGTCGGGCCGTTGCAGACGCTGCGCTCGCTGGAATACGCTCACCGCGCTCCCCTGGCTCGAAACCAGCCAAGTCGCCGTCAGCACCGACGGAGCACCACCAGCCACGCGGGCTATCCCCTACCAAGGCATTGCTTCTCCGTTTGAAACCGTGTAGGTTTCCCTTCCGATATCTCTGACACTGACACCATAGCCTCGTACAATCTGGGCGGAGCAAACTGGTTCCGTCACGCGCACGATCTCAAAAAGGAACTTTGCAATGACCGATTACATGCTGTTTGCGCAAAAAGCCCTTCGTGACGAACTCCTCACCCACGACGACGCACGTGCCGTGCTCCAGACTCCTGACCACGACCTCTTGCCTCTGCTCCACGCCGCATTTACCGTGCGATCCACGTACTTTGGCCGTACGGTCCGGCTGCAGATGCTGCAAAATGCCAAGAGTGGAGCCTGCCAAGAGGATTGTCACTATTGCTCGCAATCGGCAGTGTCGACGGCCCCGATCGACCGCTATAATCTGCTGTCGCGGCCACAAATGATCGAGGGAGCCCGCCGCGCTGCCGCCTCGAAGGCTCAGCGGTATTGCATCGTCATCAGTGGGAGAAGTCCGCTCGACCGTGAAATCGACGAGATCGCCGGAGCGGTGCGCGCTATCAAGCAAGAAGTTCCAATCCAGATTTGCTGTTCACTCGGCTTGATGAACGAACCGCAGGCACAACGGCTCAAAGCCGCAGGCGTTGATCGGGTGAACCACAATCTGAATACGAGCGAAGCCTTTCACACCTCGATCTGCACCACCCACACCTTTCAAGACCGCCTGGCGACGATCAAGAACGCGCGTGCGGCTGGACTGGAAATTTGTTCTGGTGGCATTGTGGGGATGGGCGAACGGGATGACGACCTCGTCGATCTGGCCATGGCCTTGCGCGATGTGAAACCAGATTCCATTCCCTTGAACATGCTGAACCCAGTTGCCGGCACACCGTTGGAACAGGCCGACCACCTCACCCCGCAGCGCTGTCTAAAGGTCCTCTGTCTGTTCCGATTCCTCCATCCAAGAATCGAGCTTCGCATCGCCGGCGGACGCGAGCACAACCTGCGCAGCCTCCAACCGTTGGCGCTCTATCCGGCCGATTCGCTGTTCGTCAATGGCTACTTGACGACACCAGGCGCCCCGGCCCCAGAAGTCTGGGGCATGATTCAAGACCTGGGCTTCACGATTGAAGTCGATTACCGGCAACCCGTAGCCGGCTGACCTGTTCAGCGCGAACAATCAGGCGGCATCCAGAATTTATTGCCACGCACCGAGACATTCGGAACACCTCCCTAACCAGACATGCCGAATTGGATGTCCGTTGATGTTCCTGCGTAGTACTCCCTTCCCAGACTGAACCCTTCGCTCCAGTCTCAGATACCCAGCACTGGATGATGTGGCGTTACGTCCGACGAGAAGGACCTGTCCGATTCAGGAGTTGAACGGTCTTGGTCGCAAACCAAGCTCTCCAGTCCAGTTTCGTGAAGAGCACCACCAGTGCAAGCATGAGGATTTGCGTCACCACAAAATAGCCTCCGAGATACGCGAACACTGCCCCCTCATCGACCACGACCTTCCGCGCCACCTCCATCGCCATGACCACCCACACACTGTAGGTCAGAAACCGGCCGATGAAGGAGGCGGCCGCCACCGGGGCCAGGGGTAATGAGGTGAGCCCATAAGCGATAAACAGCGAGTTCGATGGCAAGGGGCTGCAGGTATACGCGAGAACGGCCCCAAACGTCATCGCACGATGCCTTTCCAGACGAGCTTTCACCAGGTCAACATTCTCTTTGGTGCGCGCGCTCAACCAGCGTTGCCTGACAAGAAGATACGCCATCTTCGCAAGGACCAGTCTCCCTGCGGTCGCCGCGGTAGCAGCCGTGAAGGCAATGAGCCATGGGTTCGCGCCGGGGCGGGACACGGTCACCGCAGACACCACCATCCATGTCGGCGGCGCAAATGCGGGCAAACAATTGAGGATAAAAATGATCGCAAAGAGCGACAGCGTCGTCATCGTTCTCTGGTTGCGCAACCACTTGTGATGCAGGCTTGATTATGGCATTGGAGCCACACCGCCACCAATCCCGTTGACTTCACCGATGTAAGAGAGTGCCGCATCAGCATGCTCTTGAGTAGGACATTTGTACCGCGCAGGATGGGCACACACAGTTGGACGGCTGAAGCAGTGTCGGACTCGCCCTCGCCATCGAGAGGCAGAACCGAGAACGGCTTCACTGGAACATGGGCTAGGCCAGCCAAGCACGATCCAAGATCCGATGCCGACGCACACTCATCCTTCCTCGGATACGATCGGACAGCATCACGGCGCTGGAAGGAATCGCTATCGCCCATTCTCATCAAGGCTGCGGATCAACAGGGCGCGGCCATGGCGGTCCATCCAGGACTGAATACGGTCGCCCACATGGGCCGGTCTGTCGATCCTGGTGTTCTCGTCATGCCGAATACGGATGTCCTTCCCTTGGGCATCCCGAATGATGTAGGCCCCGCCTTCCAATACCAGTACGTGGCCGACCACCGAAAGAGAAGACGGCTCGCCGGCGCACAAGGCCACCCGCTGTTGCTCGCCCAAGGTCCCGGAGACAATCCCTCTCCCCAGATGTTCCTGTGTCGCATCTCCCTGGATGCCAAACTGGGTACAACCCGTCGCCATAACCAACATAACAGACAACCATTCGGCACGTCGGACAATGGTGCGTAGCATGCAAAGACCTCCATAGAGTATGTCCATGGCTTCCAGCGCCTATTGAGCCGCCACAATCCTGAACCGCACTTCGTCGGTCAGCGTATAGGCGGAGGAGTGCTCGCCGGCAAAAAGCCCACAGTGGTAGAGTCCCACCGGCCAGCCGCCTGTGGGGCGACTGAGCAGAAAGTAGCCGGACTGGTCGTTCATCGATGTCAGCACCCGATCCTGCGCGATGACCTGCTGTGACGCTGTCGAATCAGCTGTTTCCATCACGCAACGCGCGGTCAGCGGCACGACGTCAAACGATTCCGATACCAGCCTAAACACCAGATAGATCTCCCCTTGCGTGGAGGAAAACGTGTCTCCCGGGCTCACGGGGATAAAGTCATGCGCCCCGGTCGGGAAATCGTCTCGGACGACTTTAGCCGCCGGGATCACGAACCGAAACCAGCTAAAATCGGAATCACGTCCCATGAGGGCCGCACTGGTGTCCAACACATGTTGCGGCTTCACGGGTGCGATTGCTTTGGCGTACACCGTTTCTGCTGACGGCTCAGCCGGCGGTACTGGTTTATCGGAATCCCCACCCGATTTCGTTGCCTCCACTTGCGACGTGGCCAACTCAGGAACGTGAGGGCGAACTTTATCGAGCCACCGCCCAATCTTCTCTTTCGACA
Source organism: Nitrospira sp. (assembly GCA_016873455.1). Taxonomy (GTDB): domain Bacteria; phylum Nitrospirota; class Nitrospiria; order Nitrospirales; family Nitrospiraceae; genus Nitrospira_D. The sequence goes on from VGXE01000010.1 coordinate 41,689, forward strand.
ACACCTTGGTGCCGGCCGGCAACGCGATGCCCTTGTTGGCCTCTTCGAATTCGACGGCCGCATCGTAGAGCGTTTGGAAATGCAGGAACGCGTCCTCCCACCGTTTCAATTCAACCAAACACTGACCCATTCGATAGGTACTATCAGCATAGTCTTCTTCGCTCGGATCGAGATTGGACATGTTGCCAAAGACCGCCAACGCCTCTTCACACCGACCCAGTTGCATGAGAGTAAGCCCCAGCTGGTGCGTGGCCAGCGCGTCCTTGGGGTTCAGCTCCAGCATCTTGCGATAGATCGGTTCGGCTTCCCGATATCGGCCGGCGACAAATAATTTCCAGGCACCTGCCCGAATTTCTGACCATTCTTTGAGCTGCTCCGGCGTCGCACCAGGTGTCAATACCGGCGTAAACCGCCGCCCCCGCTCCATCGATTCGTACAGCTGCGCGAACTGATTCTTTGCCGGAATCTCCAATGGGGACCCAGGCGGTAGCCGTTGCAAGACAGTCTGTACTTCGGCCTCTGCCCCTTGATAATCCAAGACATCGAACTTCGCCCGTGCCAGCGCCAATCGCCAGCTCAGAATATCCGGCATCAATTGAACGGCCTGCTTGAACGACTCGAGTGATTCTTCGAGCCGATCGATCTTCCGAAGGTCTTGTGCTAACCGGAAATGGATCAGTGGATCGTAGGGGTCCATTTGGGCCATGTGGCGCAGTTCCGCGATGGCCTCACTATCCTGCCCCCACCACACCAAGACACTCCACTTTGCCCAACGAACATCCATCGCCGCAGGCTGTGTGGACAGAACCAGGTCGTACGCTTGCACGGCTTCCTTGGGCCCTCGAAATGTGGCCAGGATATCGCCCCGTAACTTATGCAACGCCCTCGCTTCCGGACTGGCCGGATTCACCTGAATCGCCTCCTCCACAAGTTCCAGCGCCGCCAACGGCGCCCCACTCTCCCACACAGTGTTGGCCCGTTCGGCAATCTGTTCTGCGGTCATGATCGGCGCCTCTTCTGCTGAGACGAGAGGTGCCATTGTCACAACCAGTGCCAACGCGGCGGCGTGACACATGCCAATAGAGTGAGAGCTTTGTCGTCCGAGGGGAACACGCATATCAAGTTACCGAAATCTCTCCTTGATCACCGGGCCACACATCAATCCACACGCACTATACCAAGAAGCCAGACGCAATGAGTACCAGATGTCCCTATGGGATTTCTCTTGCTCGTGCAATCGGCTCTATGCTATCAGCCATATGCTCCGGACTTCCCCATGTTCGATCTCATTCTCTACCAGCCAGAAATTCCGCCCAACACCGGCAATATCATCCGCCTCTGCGCCAATACCGGCGTGAGACTCCATCTCGTCAAACCGCTGGGCTTTTCGCTGGATGATAAGCAACTGGTGCGGGCAGGATTGGACTATCACGAATTCGCCACGATCAGTGTCCATGACAGTTGGACCGAGTGTGTAGATCGTTTCAAGGATCGACGCCTGTTCGCCGTGTCAACCAGAGGCACACGGCGCTACGATCTGGCCGAGTACGCGAAAAATGATGTCTTTGTGTTTGGCCCAGAAACGAGAGGGTTGCCGGTAGCTTTACTCGAATCCTTTCCCAGGGAACGGCGCCTCCGGCTGCCCATGCAACCCAACAGCCGCAGCTTGAATCTCTCGAATGCTGCGGCTGTGATGATCTATGAAGCATTACGCCAGGTCCAATTCGGAGATTGTCGATAGTGCGGGGGTGGCTTCCCGTGTTTACCTCTCTTTCTTGACCTCAACGCCTGATCTGCTACCCTGACATCACAATAACTTCGGACGACCATATCATGGGAGATACCGCGTGATTTTCGTGACGGGCGGGGCCGGCTATATCGGTTCTCACACTTGTGTCGAACTGCTCCAGGCCGGACATGACGTAACCGTCTTCGACAACTTCAGCAACAGCCACCCCGAGTCGCTCGAACGCGTACAACGAATCACCGGAAAGCCGCTCCGTCTGATTCGTGGCGACATCCGAGACCAAACGGCACTGGTGAACGCGCTACGCGACAGCGGCGCGCACTCGGTGATCCATTTTGCCGGTCTCAAAGCCGTCGGCCAGTCAGTCCAGCAGCCGCTGTCCTACTACGACAACAATGTCGTCGGCTCCCTGCGGCTCGTAGAAGCGATGCGGGTCTGCGCCGTCAAGACATTGGTTTTCAGCTCTTCTGCCACAGTATATGGTGACCCGCAGCGACTTCCACTAACAGAAGATCATCCGCTCTCGGCAACCAATCCCTATGGACAAACCAAACTGACGATTGAGCACATACTGCGGGATGTCCAACGCAGTGACGCCTCGTGGCGCATTGGGATTCTCCGCTATTTTAATCCGGTCGGCGCACACGTGAGCGGATTGATCGGTGAAGATCCTCAAGATACGCCCAACAACTTGATGCCCTTCGTGGCACAGGTGGCGATTGGCTGCCGTCCTCATGTGAACGTATTCGGCGATGACTACACCACTCCTGACGGCACCGGGGTGCGTGACTACATTCATGTCGTCGATCTTGCCATCGGACATCTCAAAGCGCTAGACGCACTCGCGCAATGGGCACAACCGGCTGAATGCCTGACGGTGAATCTCGGCACCGGTAAGGGCTATAGCGTGTTGAATATCGTGCGGGCGTTTGAACAAGCCAGCGAGAAGCAGGTCCCTTACAAGATCGCGCCTCGCCGGTCCGGTGATGTCGCTGCCTGTTATGCCGATCCCAGCAAGGCCGCTGCACTCCTTGGTTGGCGAGCAGCGCGAGGGCTTTCAGAAATGTGCGCCGACACCTGGCGCTGGCAGAGTCTCAATCCACAGGGGTACCATTCATCCCCAAACCGGCGTGAGCCGTGACAGCACCCCATGACTACATCTAACAATTGTCGGGCCGATCGCAGGGTTTAGGGCACAGGGACCGACTGGTCCGGCTGAAGAGACCCTATTGTCTCCCCGTGCCCCATCGCCGATGAAGAAACCGTTCTACGGGGGCAAAGAGCGTCTTATCCACGGCCAGCCCGATCATCACAATGACCAGCATGACTCCGATAACCTGGTCCATCGCGTTCAATTCCCGTCCATAGTGCAGCAAGTGACCCAAACCGAATCCGGTGAGGATCGTCACATAAATTTCCGCCGCCATCAGTGATCGCCAGGCAAACGCCCAGCCCTGCTTCATGCCGCTCAAGAGGAATGGAAGAGCCGCCGGGAGAATCACATGGGTCCAGGTGTGGAACCCGGATGATCCCATGCTGCGGGCTGCTCGGCTATAAATTGGGGGAATCGTCCGTACGCCGGTATCTGTGGCGATGATGAGAGACCACAACGTTCCCATCACCACAACGAACAGCATGGCCGCTTCCGTCTGCCCAAACCAGAGCAGCGCCAGGGGCACCCAGCACACGCTTGGAAGCGTCTGAAGGCCCAATGCGAGAACCCCGATCGTATCTTGCGACCACCTGAACGACGCGGTCAGAAGACCTAACGGCAAGCCAATGAGAATGCCCATTCCGTATCCAATCAGAAGGCGACGTACCGTGACAAGAGTGGCTTCCAACATCGTCCCGTCTTCAAGAGAAGACCAGAGGTAGATGAAGACATTCGACGGCGACGGCAGCAACAGCGGAGACCAGATGTGTGCATTCACGGCCAGTTGCCACAGGCCGATCAGACAGGCAAAAAACAGGGAAGCCACGGCCCAACGTGCAATCATCCTGCGACCTCGCTTTGCACATAGCCCTTCAACACGCGGGTGATCTCCGTTGAATACCGGGCAAGATCGACGCTGTTGATGTCGCGTGGGCGAGGCAGGGGGATTGAGAATTCTTCCCTGATTCGTCCGGGATTCGGCGAGAACAGGATAACCCGATCGCCGAGGCACACGGCTTCACGCACGTTATGCGTGACAAACACGATCGTCTTGCGATGCTGGCTCCAAATACGCTGAATGTCTCCATACAGCTGTTCGCGGGTCAGTGCGTCCAATGCCCCGAAGGGCTCGTCCATTAAGAGCACCCCGGGGTTCGGCGCCAGCGACCTGGCCAAGGCCACGCGTTGTCTCATGCCACCGGAGAGCTCATGTACGTTCGAGTGCATGAATCGCTTCAGCCCGACGAGTTCCAAAAAATACTCGGCTTTTTCACGGCGCTCCGCGGAACTCAATCCATTGACGAGCTTGAGTCCGAACAAGACATTTCCCAGCACTGTCAGCCAAGGAAACAGCGCCGCCTCCTGAAACATCATCAGTCGATGCGGGCCCGGCCCACTGATAGGCTGGCCATCTGCTTGAACCGTTCCACCGTCTGGCCGATCAAGCCCCGCGATCAAATTCAAGAGAGTAGACTTGCCGCAGCCGCTCGGACCGACCAGACACACAAACTCGCCTTCGGCAATGCGAAGCGTCACGTCATCAAGCGCCTGCACATGCAGCGAACTGGTTTGAAATGACTTCGAGACATGTTCCAACACAAGTTTCGTGGGAACCGCCTCCGTAGCAGGGGCCGGACTCTCCATCCTCACTGCAGCCTTTCAATGAGCCGCGCCAAATCCGGCGTGGTACGCATGAACCCCGCACGCTGCGCGTTGTTCACGAATTGTTGGAACTCCTCGGTCGACACATCCGGGCGCAGCATGATACGGTTCCACGCGTGTGCAATCAACTCTGCTGACATCTTGGCCTGTGTTTCCACGGACAGCTCTTCCAGCACCATCTTTTTGGCCTCCTCGGGATGCGCGAGAATCCATTGTGTGAGTTCTCGGTGGGCTTGGACAAACTTCCTCGTCACTTCTGATTTGGCCTTGACGAACTTCACCCCTGACACAAGAACCGTGACACTGTCCTTCGACTGTTCAACCAGCACCTTACCTCCTGCTTCACGTTCAAGGCGGGACACCCAGGGCTCAATCGTCCAGACCCCGTCGAGCTTGCGCTGTTGAAAGAGTGAGATTTGATCTGGATTCGGCGTGGGAATGACCACGGCATCCCCGCCTGTTTGCGTAATCCTCAATCCGCCATTGGCCAGCCAGGCACGGCAGGCAATGTCCTGGGTGTTCCCAAGTTGAGGCGTCGCGATCGTCTTCCCCCGAAAATCTGCCGGCTGTTTGAGCTGAGAGTCTCCCTGGACCACTAATCCCGCGCCTCCTGCTGCAGCACCGGCAAGAATTCGAATCTCCTCTCCATTCGACTTTGTGTAGGCATTCAACGCAGGATTCGGCCCCACATATGTCAGGTCGATCGAACCGGCCAAGATCGCCTCGATGGCACTCGGACCGGCATTGTAGACATACCATTCAATTTTGACATCTTTGCCGAGACGCTCTTCAAACCATCCCTTTCCTATGCGGGACAGATGGTGCGCCACCAATCCTTGCACATGAGTGACGTTCGGGAAATGGCCGACTCTGATGGTGTCCGCGGCTGCAACCGATTGGGTCGTGCCGACAATTGCCACTGCTCCGAGCATCGCCAGAGAACGTTGCCATTGAGTTGCTCTCATCTCCGCAAATCCTTTCAAATATTATATACCCTACTACTCCGATCAGGATATGATAGATGCATTTATACTTAGCCATGCAGACTTTGTCAACAATGATATGAAGAAACAACAATCATTACTTACCAGTAGAAAATAGACTAGATCCCCAAGAAACTTGATAGCTCAGTCAACCACAGCGCCATAAGACATGTTAATTGACATTAGTAAAGTATTATTGCTACATAGGACGGCATGAGACATCCGCGAGCACAAGCTGAGGCCCTCCCCCAGTTCTCCAACCACCTGAAATCGTTCCGCACTGCGAGGAACTTCTCACAGGGAGAACTCGCCGGCCGAGCAGGCATGACCAGACAAGCCGTGTCCTCCATCGAGTCAAACCTCTACTTGCCGACGACGGCTGTCGCGCTCCGGCTTGCATCCGTCTTGTCATGCCGCGTCGAAGACCTTTTCAGTATTGCCGCGAACGACGACAGTATTGAGGGCACGCTGATCGGTCGCCTCCCCCACACTCAAGGCAAGACTCAGCCCATCCGCGTCAAAGTCTCAACCGTTGGAAAGCGGACGATCGTTCGCCCCGTCACCGACTTGGGCGAGCAATTCTCTTTCACCGTACCTGCCGATGGATATGTCACCGACGGAAGCCGCCAATCGTCCGACACCATCGTCCGCGTCACACTCTCGCGCGACCGGATGGCCATCCAACAGGAAATCTCCGTGGCGGGATGCGACCCAGCGATTTTTTTGGCCGGCGAACACCTTCGTCGTCACAAAGACCGGACCACCGTCGTCGGCTGGACGATGGGGAGCATGGCCGCCCTGCAATCTTTGCAGCGCGGCGAAGTGCATGTGGCGGGGATGCATCTCTTTGACCCAGTGAGCGGCGAATCAAACCTCCCGTTTCTCAGGCGGGCACTGAACAAATCACGCTACGAGGTGGTGACGTTTGCGACGTGGGAAGAGGGATTCCTCGTTCGCCCCGGCAACCCGTTGTCTATTCGCTCAGCTGCTGATCTTGCCGAACCAAGCGTGACGCTCGTCAATCGGGAAGAAGGCTCCGGGGCCAGACTGTTACTCGATCAGCGGTTACGAACCGCCGGGGTGACACACGCGCAAGTTCGGGGGTACGACCGGATCGTTTCGACGCATGTTGACGTTGCGAGGGCCATCGCAGAACGCCACGCTGATGTCGGAATCGGTATACGATCCGCCGCACAACAGTTTGAGCTGGACTTCATCCCGCTTCAAGCGGCGCGCTACGACCTGGTGGTGCCCAAGGCCTACCTGATATCCCACCCGACATTGATGCACTTATTTGACACACTGGCGAGCCGTCCATTCCGAAAAGAAATTGAAGCGCTTGGCGGTTATGACACCAGCGAAACGGGAAAGGTCCAAGCCTTGCGCGGCAGCTGACCGCTTATGCCGCCGTGCAGAACATGAGCACGAGAGAGGCCGGACTCAACGCATGACTGGAGTAAGGAAAGACACATCGATGGCGAGGACACATCTATACTGCACCCTTCTGTTGGCCATGTTCATCGCCGCAGCAACCGGTTCAGTTCACGCCGTCGAATATGGCGAACTGGTTCAGAAGGATGGGAAATGGGAGTTCAAGAACACAGAAGACCCGGGCTTCAAGTTCATGCGCGATACTGGGCTGATCACGAATGAACACTATGTCCACGCGTCAGAACGCACCGGAAAAAACTGGATCGAGCCGGCTGATGCCGTCCTCAATCAGCGACGGGATATTGAATGGAACCGCTACCTCAAAACAGGGTTGCACTTGCCGGACTGGATCGATCTCGGCCTCGAAAACCGAACCCGATTTGAATCGGTCGACCACCCATGGCGCGCTAACCAGGTAGTCGGCAATGGTGCAACGGACGCTCAAGTCGCGCTCCGATCTCGGCTGCGAGTCGGCTTGGGAGGCGACGGCCCGTTCCGGTTTCTCTTTGAAGGTCAGGACTCGCGTTCTCTACTGAACGGAGACCGAGGAGATTTTCGAGATACCACAACCGTCAATGAATTCGACATCCTCCAGTTACTCGGCTCGTTGACGGTGAAGAATGTCCTGGGAACCGGACTCCGGACCGATGTCCATTTCGGACGTATGACGATGGACTTCGGGCGCCGCCGGCTCATCGCGCGAAATGATTTTCGGAATACCTCGAACGCATTTGATGGGCTGCATTGGCAAATCGGCCAAGATCACACGTGGCGAGTCCGCGCCTTTTTGGTGGAGCCCGTCATCCGCGATTTCGTGACCCTCGACTCGCAACACAACAAGTCGCTCTTTTGGGGAAGCTATCTGGAGAGCCGGCATTTCCCCTGGCTTCAACTTGACGCCTATTACCTCGGGCTCAACGATATCCGGCTCGCGGATGTCGCCACCCATCGGACCTACTCCACATTTGGAGGCCGTCTCTACAAAGACCCCAAGCCGGGAGAACCGGATTACGAGATCGAGACGGCTTGGCAGATTGGGACCAAAGGCGCCATCGACCACTTCGCACATTTTCAACACGTGGAACTCGGCTATACGCTCAATGCTCCGTGGACCCCTCGACTCCTGTTTCAGTTCGACTATGCCAGCGGAGATCACAAGCCCGGCGATAGCCAGAACGACGGGTTCGACACCTTATTTGGCGCCCGACGATGGGAGTATGGACCAACCGGGATCTTCCTTCCATTTTTCAGAACGAATCTCATTTCACCCGGATGGCGGCTGGTCGTCACCCCGGCGCCACACATCATCCTGCAAGTGAAACATCGCGCCTGGCATCTCGCACAGAGCAAGGACTTCTTCGGCAGTTCCGGCTTGCGGGATGTCACTGGACAGTCTGGTTCCTCACTCGGGCACGATGTCGAACTTCGGGCCCAGTATGCGCTCAACGCCAACTTGGATGTTGATGTCGGGTATGTCCATTGGTTCAAGGGCTCCTATTTCGACAGCCCCGCGATCCTGAGCCAAATGCCGCCCGGGGGAAATCAAGACAGTGATTATTTCTATGTCCAAATGCGGGTCAGGATCTAGAAGGGATCGGCGATGAAACAGAGAATTTTTTCCTGGTGTGCAGGGCTCATCCTCACCATGATGGGGCCACCGGCTTTCGCCGAGCAGGTCCTCGTGGCCGTGGCGGCCAACTTCACTCCGCCCTTTCGTGAGATTGCACAGGAATTTGAACGGACAACCGGGCATCAGGTCCGGGTGGTCTCTGGCGCCAGCGGTGCGTTCTATGCGCAGATCAAAAACGGCGCACCCTTCGACGTGTTCTTCTCCGCCGATAATGAACGTCCCAAACTTTTGGAAGACGAGGGCCTTGGAGTCAAGGATTCCCGCTTCACCTATGCCATCGGCCGTCTCGTCCTGTGGAGCCCAAATGCCGGTCTGGTGAAGGGAGAAGAGACGTTGCGCTCCAAGACCTTCAAACGGCTGGCCATGGCCAATCCCAAGACCGCGCCCTACGGTGTGGCCGCCCTGCAGACGATGCAAAAGCTGGAACTCTGGGACAACCTCAAGCCCCAGCTGGTCATGGGGGAGAGTCTCGGTCAGACCATGGGGTTTATCGAATCCGGCAATGCACAGTTGGGGTTTGTCGCGCTCTCCCAGGTGCTGGACCCAAAGATCAAGGGAACGGGCAGTCGCTGGGAGGTTCCGACTGACGTGCATGAACCGATTACCCAGGACGTGATTCTACTCATGAGAGCCAAAGACAATCCGGCTGCCAAATCACTGCTGGAGTTTGCCACCGGAACGCAGGCGAAGGACATAATTGCGCGGTATGGCTATCTCTTGAAGTAGCAGGCCTCGTGTTCGTAAGAGGAACAGCATGACAGATCTCGATCTCAGTGCACTGTGGGTCAGCGTGCAACTGGCCACCACGACCGTACTCGTCTTACTGCTGGTAGGCACCCCCCTCGCCTGGTGGCTGGCCCATACTCGTTCGCCGCTTAGGCCGGCAGTGGAAGCGCTGGTAGCCTTGCCGATCGTGTTGCCACCCACAGTTCTTGGATTTTACATCCTGATCGCACTGGGCCCGCATGGACCGTTTGGCCAGCTGATGCAGCTCAATCTGGCCTTCACCTTCACGGGATTGGTCATCGCCTCGGTCTTTTATTCCATGCCCTTTGTGATTCAGCCCCTTCAAGGGGCGTTTGAAGCCACGGGCACGGCTCCACTGGAGGCCGCCTGGTCGCTCCGCGCGTCACAGTGGGATGCCTTTCTGACGGTCATATCCCCCATCGCCTTGCGTGGCTATATCAGCGCCATCGTGCTCGGCTTTGCCCATACGATGGGAGAGTTCGGGGTCGTCCTCATGGTAGGCGGCTCCATTCCCGGTCAGACACGGGTGCTTTCTACCACCGTCTTTGAACATGTCGAAGCCATGGAATACGGCCAGGCCCATGCGCTCTCGGCGGTCCTACTGATCTTTTCGTTTGTGGTGCTGCTGGCCGTCTACATCCTCAACCGCCGATTTCCCATTCACGCCTCATGAGCCGCCTCGTCGCACAATTCGACGTCCGCTACCCGACGTTTCACTTGCACCTCGATCTGGACATCCCGGCATCTGGCATCACCGTGTTATTCGGGCCTTCCGGTTCCGGCAAAACGACCTTGTTGCGATGCCTGGCTGGATTGGAGCGTGCGCCCCATGGGTTCATGCAATTTGGCGAGACGGTCTGGCAAGATGAAACCACCGGGCGGTATCTCCCCCTTCAGACCAGACCGATCGGCTACGTCTTCCAAGAGCCTCGCCTCTTTCCCCATTACAATGTCCGTTCAAATCTCTTATACGGCTACAACCGCATCCGCCGCGACATGCGCCGCATCGCGATCGACCAGGTGGTTGAGATTCTTGGAATTGGCCCTTTGTTAGAACGCCGCACCCACCGGCTCTCCGGGGGCGAGCAACAGCGTGTGGCAATTGGACGGGCGCTGCTGACCAGTCCCAGTCTCCTCCTGCTCGATGAGCCGCTGGCCTCTCTGGACATTCAGCGCAAGCAAGAGATCCTCCCCTTCATCCACCGTCTTCACCACGAGCTGGCCATCCCGGTGATCTACGTCAGCCACGCCATCAGCGAAATTCTCCAACTCGCGGACCGCGTTGTCCTCTTGAAAGACGGCTCACTCGTGGGAGTGGGCACGCTCAACGAGATGTTGACGTCCTTGCAGTTCCGCGGAAGTTTTGGGTCGCACCGCGTCGGCGCGGTCTTGGATGCCAAGATTATCGGACATGAGCCACAGTATGGGCTCACACAGCTTGATTTCTCAGGCCAACGGCTCTTTGTGCCACTTCAACCATCAGCCATTGGAGAATCGGTGCGTGTGCATGTCCTATCCAGCGATGTCAGCCTCGTGATCGGCAGATCCCACTCCCCGACGAGTGTGCTGAATGTGTTAGAGGCAACCGTTCAAGAGATCCGTGAAATCAGCCAGTCCTCGGTGGAAGTCCTCTTGGATATCGGGGCACCGCTCATCGCCGGTATTACTCGAAAATCCCTTGTGACCTTGGGAATCAAACCCGGAGACTCGGTCTTTGCCCATATCAAGACCGTGGCGCTGAACGAGGAGGTCACGGACTAACCCAATCTCCCCAATTTCTGTGGATATCTCTGTGTACAACGGTCGTTCCCCTGCAGAAATAGCTGCAATCATCACAATAGCGACCTGCTTGCCTAGTTATTGGTCATAGAAACAGACCTTCGGCCTTCCGCTATATGTTGTGGTGTTTTCGCCGTTTGAAGGCAAAACCATTCAATCCTGGATGAGAACGCCATTCGAGCCATCTTCATAAATCATGAAAATGCAAACCCCGCACTAGGCCTGCCAGTTATGCACAGGCACCTCAAATTTTTCACAAAAAGCTGAGAAATCTCGCTTGACAGCAGCATATTCAATGTGTAACCATTGGTTACATCATGAAATCGATAGATCTCAAGCGCATTCGCGAAGGATTGGGACTCACGCAGCAGCAACTCGCGGACGCGCTCCAGACCACCCGCGTCACCGTTGCACGGTACGAAGCCGGCATGAGGCGAATTCCCGGTATCGTTCCCGTCGTCCTGGAACAACTGCACCGCAAGGCTACGATCCCGATGGCCGGAATGGTCGCAGCCGGCTCTCCAATCGAAACAATTCCACAATCGGAGCTGGTGGAGATTCCTCCCAGCATGCTGCAGGGCGGCGAGACCTTTGCCCTGCGCGTCAAGGGAGAGTCCATGAAGGACGACGGCATTCTCCCAGGGGACTTGGTGGTGGTGCGGAAACAAGAGACGGCAAGGAACGGGCAAACCGTCGTCGCGCTCGTAAATCGGGAAGCCACGATCAAGACCTATTTCAAGAAAGATCGGCACATTGAGCTACATCCGGCCAACACGGCGATGCAACCCATCATCGTAGAGCCACCTGATGAATTTCACATCGAAGGCATTCTCATCGGCGTGATCCGGCATTGCCCACTTTAACCAGGAGGTCGATATGACAACAATGGAACATCCCCTCACACTGGCGCACAACCGGTTGATGGATTTAGAACGGGTTGTCGAAATGTTGAACGAGCAACTCCATGGCTTGCAGAAGGAATTACACCAGGCCAAGAGCTGGTCGGCGGCGGGTCAACTGCGAAACAATGTGCTTAGCCTGCGCCGCAATCGTCTCTTCATGTCGGCGATCTGCAACCAACGCATTCGCCCGAATACCAAGGAGGTGTCTCATGGTGCTGCAAGAATCTCGCGTTGATCAGGTGGCGGCTGGGCCTTGTTCCGATTGTGGCCTCTATGTCGAGCGGCGAGCGGAGTCGATCGATGGGTTTACCCACTCGACCGTGCAGCTCTGCGCAGGCTGCTGGAATGCCTATCGGCAACGGCAAGTCTTTGCCGGAGGCTGTTGCGGCTGACTGAACGAGGCCATCCCCTTCCAATCCTCATGACACTGAGCTAGCCCGCATTATTCGTAGGAGCTCCATTGTCCGGACTGGACTGACAGCTACCATGCGAAACCCTGGCATATGGCACCCGTCGCCTTTCAATAAGGAAGAGAATACGCTTGACGGGATGACTTTACATGTTGTTAAGTACACATGAGCGATAACGATCGCCCCAAAGACACCAAAGAAGATCGGCCAGCTCCTCTATCGGCAGGACAACTTGCCTCTCTTGCACAGGCCGTAATCGCAGGATCTGGCTCGCTGGTTCCAACGGAGCATTTCAAGAAACGTGGCCGTGAGCGTAACTTTTCTATGCAAGATGCACTTGAGGTCCTTCGTACGGGAACGGTCATTCCAGCCCCAATCTGGAACGAGAAAACAGGATCGTGGAACTATGATATTGCAGGGAGAGACATCGAAGGGGAAAGCTTGACGGTGCGGGTTGCGCCAACGGCATTCCAAACAGGCCTGGTTCTCGTAACAGCTTTTTGAGGGGTGCCCTAATGGAACGCTGTCCCACATGCGGCGGGAAAATGCAGGATCGTACGCCCGCAAAGCCGTATCATTATACGGAATCGGGATTAAAAAACGTTTACCTGGAAGGCGTGACGATATGGCGGTGCTCGGCTTGCGAAGAGGAACTTATCGAGCTGGGAAATGTGCCTGGGCTGCATGCCCAAATCGCAGAACTCTTACTGCAAAAGCCATTCATCTTGACTGGATCTGAATTTCGGTTTCTTAGGAAAGAAATGCGCATGAAGGCCAAGGATTTGGCCACGGTACTTGGGGTCACTCCGACAACAGTCTCGCGATGGGAAACAGGCGAAGAACGGTTAGGCGTAGCCAATGACCGGTTAATTCGGTCGCTTTATTTCTTTTGGCTTGTTGAGCAAGGGAAAATCGTCGACCCAAAATCGATTTTAGACCGCGTGGCGACTCAATTCCCCACGATCAAGGCTACGCCCAAAGCGTTTCCGATTCGATTGCCCGTCAAGCCAGAATTGGCGGCGGCGAGGTAGTTGCGCTGTTCATCGGCACCCACACGGTCCCCCACCATCCCCTTCCAATCGTCCCGTCAATGCGCTACAGTCACCATCACGCCCCCGTAGCTCAGTTGGATAGAGCAGCGGTTTCCTAAACCGCGGGTCGTACGTTCAATTCGTATCGGGGGCACCAAACCAAGCTTGCTCGTGCCGGCGGCTCATCAGGCGAAGCCGCTCTTCTTTAGGCCGCCGGATAAACACCACCAGCGTCTTCCCCATTTGATACCAAGCTCGCTCGTGCCGGCGCCTCTTCCAGCATAGCTTCTCATCATTGTTGGCCCCGAATATACTAGCGACCTCACTCCTCGTCTGATTCAGCACGTCCACGTTGCCTCATAAGGCAGCCACGAAACGAGCGGAGGCGTACATGAAGCTCG
>VGXE01000011.1 GCA_016873455.1 Nitrospira sp.
GGCGGCCCGACAGCGGGCGATACCCGAGGCGGACGCTCCCGGCCTAGCGAATTTCCAGCAGAGTACCTGTGTTGCTCCATTCAGAAACAGAGTTCTTCGTGTAAACGTGAATTAATCAGACCTTCCTTAAACACTAAACATTCAAAATTGAGATGCTATGAAAGCCGTGGTCTTCAGAGAGCATGGGGGGCCAGAACAGCTTGTCTATGTAGACGTTCCGAATCCGGTGATTGGACCGGGTGAGGTGCTGATTCGCGTCAAGGCCTGTGCGCTCAACCATCTGGACATTTGGATCAGGCAGGGGAATCCCTCGTATCCCATTCCGCTCCCACACATTTCAGGTTCTGATATCGCGGGAGTCGTGGAGGAAGTCGGGGGTCAGGTGGAGGGGGTGACTGTCGGAGACCGTGTAGTGGTTTCGCCAGGTGTGAGTTGCTGGCGCTGTGAATTTTGCCTGGCCGGTCGTGACAATTTGTGCCAATCCTATTCATTGATTGGGGCAAAGCTGCATGGTGGATACGCTGAATATGTGAGAGTTCCATTCAGGAATGTGTTGCCGATGCCGGAGAATCTCTCCTTCGAACAGGCTGCGGCGTTTCCGCTTGTGTCGGTGACGGCGTCACACATGCTGTTTGCCCTGGCGGGGGTTCAGCATGGAGAAACCGTACTAATCATGGGAGCAGGCAGCGGCGTTGGAAGCATGGCCGTTCAGTTGGCCAAACTGGCCGGAGCACGGGTTCTCACGACAGTCGGAAGCGATGACAAGATTCCCAAAGCGGTGATTCTTGGTGCTGATGCGGTGATCAACCATGCCAAGGAGAAAGTCGCTGACCGGGTGAAGTTGCTGACCGAAGGGAGAGGGGTTGATGTGGTGATTGAACACATCGGCCCGGAGGTCTGGGATACCTGCCTCCGCTCGCTGACCAGAGGCGGCAGGCTGATCACCTGTGGCGCGACAACCGGTGCAGCAGTGCAATTAGATCTCCGCTATGTCTATTCCCGCCAACTCACTGTCAAAGGTTCCTACATGGGCACCCGTGCCGAATTGGTCAAAGCCGTAGAACTGATGGGTCAGAAACGGCTGATCGCCGTGATTGAACGAACCTATCCGTTATCGGATGCTCGGGCGGCGCAAGAGCGGATGTTGAGCCGGAAGTTTTTCGGCAAGATAGTGCTGGTGTGCTAGACACGTGCCGACTCTTCTCACAACAGCTGACGGCTGTTCCCTCCCTGCCTCTTTTGAGCCTCCTGTCATTCTGTGTTAGGCTGAATCGATTCGGAATGAGCGTGGCCGGCGTTCTTTCGTCTCAGTCATGCCAACTTCAAGGAGGAAGCCATGTCGACTGTTGCGCAGATCATGACCAAGCGTCCGAAATCTGTGGGGCCGAAATCCTCGGTAGCTGCTGTGGCCAAAGAGATGCGTCAGGCACGAGTTGGTTCGTTGTTGGTCAAACGGGGAACAGCCTTTGTCGGGATTGTGACGGATACTGACGTCGTCCGACGAGCCGTGGCAAGCGGAAAGCCGCTGGGCAAGTTGACCGTGGAGAAAATCATGACCACCCCAGTCTGTACCATCGAGGGGAATGAGTCGGTCGACGAGGCGCAAGACATGATGGCCGAGCTGGGCGTACGCCACCTTGGCGTGACGAAAGGCGGAGCTGTCGTCGGGATCATCTCCGTACGCGACCTCTTGGTGCACTACAAGCGCCGCGCGCATACGAAGATCGCAGAAGAGGTGACCTACGAAGAACCGAAGATCACGCAGGACTAATTTCTAGGACTGAGGGCCGAGGACTCAGGACTAAGCGCCGAGCCTCTAGGTCCTTAGCACTCAGTCCTCAGTCCTGTTCATTTGGTGAGCTGCTGAACCAGATGGCCAAGTTCCGGGAGAATCAGCTTCTCCATCCCCAGTCTGACGGCGTGTTCGGAGCCGGGGAGAGAAAAGATCACTCGGCCGCTAATGGTCCCAGCCGTGGCGCGCGTCATGATGGCGGCTGAGCCGATCTCCTGATAGGACAGCATGCGGAAGAGTTGGCCGAACCCCTCCAGCCGCTTTTCGAGCATGGCATCCACGGATTCAAAGGTTGAATCCCGTTTCGCAATGCCGGTTCCCCCACTCATAATGATGACCTGAACCGCCGGATTGATCGTATCGAGGGCGATCTGCAGTTGAAGGCGTGAGGGGTCGTCTTTGACCACGTGGTACGACGCCACGGAGTGCCCCTGTTCTTTCAGTAACCGCTGGATCAGCTGCCCGCTGACATCGCTCTCAGCTGTCCGTGTGTCGCTGCAGGTGATGACGGCGCACCCAATGGACTTGGGGGCGGCAGACTTGTGCTCATCGTGCGTGTTCATAAAAAATCCGCTTTCAGCTTACCGCTGTCAGCCCTCAGCTCGCTCAGAGCCTGACTGCTGACAGCCGGAAGCGCATTGAGATAGCTATTTCCACACCCCATCCGGGTTCAGCTTGGCCGGTGGTGTGCCCTTCCCCACGTGTTCATCGAGGATGGTGGCCACATCCGCTTCTGTCACTTTGGAGTACCAGGTATTATCCGGATAGACGACGACGGTCGGCCCCTGTTCGCAGGGTCCCAGACACCCCGTTGCACTGACCAGCACTTGGCCTGGTGGAACCGCCCGCTGCATCAATCCCATATTAAAGGCCATCAGCAGTTGCGCGGCTCCCGCAGAGCCACACGAGGGCTTGGGATGGCCCGGAGGCCGAGAATTCGTGCACACGAGAATGTGATATTTTGGTTTTGGCATCGAGTTCTCCTCGTTATTAAAAGATAAAGAGCTTATCGCGCATGGCTTATGGCAGGTGATTGAGGTGAAGATTCCTCAATCCGTTCTGTGCCATAAGCTATCGGCCATACGCCATATGCCAGCTCCTCCGAATTATCGCGGCCGATACGCTTCCCACTGCTGAAGACATTCCTCCGGTAAGGCCCACTGTTTGATTCCCTTCAGGACCCAATCCAGATAGTGATCCTTGGGCTTGAACTTACCAATGGGATTGGCTGCGTATGTCGTCACCAGTTCTTTCTCACCGGTAGTCGTCACTACATTGACTTGCAGATGTCGGTAGGCACCTTGGGGGACATCCTGCTCAAACTCATCCATGGTGGTCAGGTCCTCGTCGGTCAGCTCAAAGACACCGCCCCAGACCTGTTCGCCGGGCGACGGGACGATGCTGGCCAATCCGCAGCGCCATTGTGACGACCAGCGGCAGAACTTAATGGTATGGTCCGCCAGTGTGGCCAGGTGCAGAAACTTGTGTTCTGGGGCGCGCCGCTTGAGCTGGGTAGGGTTGAGCTGATCAGCGTATAAAAAAAACTTCATCCGTGAAGCTCATAGCAACTCGATCGTGTACGCGTGACGGACTACTTCTAGCACATCGCCTTTTAGACAGACAAGCGGTGGCCTCTTGTTCTCGTCCGTTGACAGAGGATGATCGCCCTTCCTAAGATGCCGACGGGCTACCGTCGTGTCCTGCAACCCAACCGGGCCAAGGATCTGATGTTGATATGGCGGCATCGCTGAAGTACTTATGACGGCGTGAGGTCTTGTGGTTCGAGTTCTCCAAATCGTTGCACTGTCCATCCTCATCCTTGGCGGGCTGTATTACACGTGGACTGGTTTGCCGAGAGTCAAGCCGGCGACCATGGACACACGAGAGGCCGAAGCGCTGATGTTGGTACAATCCACCCCTGCGATTGGAGCCGCCACAATTCTCGATGCGATGAACGAACATGTGCGGTCGATGAAGGATCGCGGGCAGGGCGTGCGGCTCGGCGACTGGCGAGTGACGCACGTCGAAGGCGACATCTACGAGATTCGTGTACAGCTACGAGATCAAAGCGTCCGAGGTCAGTGGTTCGAGCGGGAATACATCTGGCATGCCCATCTGGGCCGTAAAAAAGTCAACGCAGCGTCGCTCCCTGCCGATGGTGTGACACCGAAAGAGCCTGACTCAGAACCGCCGAATGTCCCAGGAGTTCCTGGGCTCAGCTGATATGATCACGGCGCAAGCAGGCCTGGCGGGAGGGCGACCTGAACGTGCTCATCCTCGATCCGCACTTGGCAGCACGGCGCTTCAAAATTCGGGTTGCCCTCTCGTTGACCGGACACCACACTGAATTTCCAGCCGTGCCACGGACATTCGACGACGGTCCCCGTCAGTTTTCCTTCACCCAGCGGCCCGCCGGCATGCGGACAGGCATTATCGATGGCGTAAAACGTTCCATCGACGTTGAAGAGGGCAATCCAGACCCCATGAACCTCCACGGTTCGTCCCGTTCCTGGCGGAATGTCGCGTGCATGAGCCACGGTCACAAACTCAGTCATCAACCGGTACCTCCCATGTGTCGTACTGCGCGCTGATCGCTCAGAGCCGCCCGCTTGCTTGATTTCAGGAAAGGCTTATGGCATAGACATACCAGAGCATGTTCCGGCACACCAGACGGTCTCCTCTCGTATGGAGGCGCGGTTGGATATGAGGCCTTCGCATGGAAATGACTCTCCTCCTCAATTCGACCTATGAACCTCTCCGGGTCGTTCATTGGCAAAAAGCGATCGCGCTCCTCTGGCAAGGCAAAGTTGAAGTTCTCGAAGTCTACGACCGTGAGATTCACGGGATCTCCCTGACGATCAAGCTCCCGGCGGTCATGCGGCTGCTGAAGCTGGTGCGCCTGAAGGACAGCCACCGCGCAGTCAAGTTTTCCCGCATCAATATTTTCACGCGAGACGGGTACACCTGCCAGTATTGCAATCATCGGTTCCGGACGGAAGAACTGACGTTTGATCACGTGGTGCCCATTGCGAAGGGGGGAAGGAAGACGTGGGAAAATATTGTGACCGCCTGTTGGCGGTGTAACAACAAGAAAAGTGGCCGTACACCGGATGAAGCAGGGATGAGATTGAAGAAACGTCCGGTGAAGCCACGGTGGAGTCCCGTCATTACGATCACCATCGGTATCCGCAATACGCCGGAGAGTTGGCGAGATTACCTCTACTGGAACATGGAACTGGATGCGGATCCGGCGGAAACATAATACTCAGTGCTGAGTATCGAGTGCTGAGGACTGAGTAGTGGTTCGCATCTGATTGTCCCGCCTTCGCATCTTTACAGCTCGGTCGAAGTACTACCCACGAATCTAGCCTAACAGCGTATCAAGACAAGCCTGAAAGACTGGCAGGTATTATAGCTATGCCTGGAGGAAAAGGGGAGTGTATGGTTTACGCTCTTCAAAGCGCTGATGTATGATGCGCCAGATCAGCGTGCATGAACGGAGTGGAGGAAGTTCTCATGGCGGCGAATCCTGGGTTTCCGTTGGTGTTGGATGTGAAGGGGTGGACTGTTTTGGTCGTTGGCGGAGACGAAGAGGCATCCGAGAAAACAGAGCGGCTGCTCGCATCCGGTGCGCGGGTCACGGTGATCAGTCCTGCGCTCAACGAACCTTTGCGTGAACTGGCTGCCTCGGGAAAAGTCATTCATCGGGGGCGCCATTTCCGCGACGCTGATCTTGACCATACGATCCTGGTACTGAATACCATTCGGGGAGATCGCGAGTTTGCCAGACTGTTGCTTGCCAAGGCGAAGGAGAAGGGTGTCCTCGTGTGGTCAGTGGATTTCCCGGAAGCCTCCAGCGTGACGATGCCGGCCGTAGTGGCGTCCGGTCATGCCCGCGTTGCGGTCAGTACCAGCGGAGTGGCGCCGGCCTTATCCGGGTTCATGAAAGAGGATCTGGAACGCATTCTGGACGGTGAGTTTGCCGCCTTTGTCGACTGGCTCGGAGAATTGCGGGAACAGGCGAAGAAGGACGAGCCGGATGCCGAGAAGCGGCGCGCCTTGTTGCGCGAAGCCTTGGATGGATTCCGTCTCTTGGGCAAAGTGCAGTACCCGAAGGTCTGGTTGGACATGCGAGCTGCGAAGGCCTCAGACGTGAAACCCGCTTCGACTCAGCGAGGCGAGCGTGAAACGTAAATCGTGAAACGAGAGAGACAGAGAGGAGCGGATATGGTGCTATTGGAATTCAGCATGTCGCCGTTGGGTAAAGGCGAGAGTGTCGGCAAGTACGTGGCGCGGTCCCTCGACATCATCGATAAGAGCGGAGTGTCCTACCGGTTAAATCCCATGGGAACCGTATTGGAAGGGGAGTGGGATGAGGTGATCGGGGTGGTGACGCAGTGTTATCAACGGATGAAGAAGGATTGTAATCGGATCTCCTGCACCATCAAGGTGGATTACCGTAAAGGCCATACAGGTCGGCTGCAGAGCAAAGTGGCGAGTGTCGAAAAAACGCTCAAACGCTCGATCAAACAGTAGCGATCTGGAACTCTTGACCTCAACGGCTTCGTGCGAGTCCCGGGTATCGTCGATTAGATCTGTCGAGACAACGGCCCTGCGACAAAGGCGCCTGCCTTCATCACTCCTACGATACGGCGCTTATCCAACAGCCAATCGATATGGGCAAGGACGTTGCCTTCGAAGAGGACCAGATCGGCTTCGTAGCCTCGTGCAATCGTCCCGATCTTGTCCTGCAGGCCAATTAATTTGGCTGCTTCGGCAGTCGACGCGACAATCGCCTCCATCGGTGTCATGCCCAATGCCACCATGCGTTCAAGTTCCTGCGCATTGTCGCCATGCAAGTTAAATGGGGTCCCGGCATCGGTTCCCATGGCGATCGGCAACCCATGGCGGTGGGCCAATCTGAAGCTGGCTTGATGCCGTTTCGTCATCGCTTTGGCTTTGTCGAGCGCGCTGTCGGGGATGCCACACCCTCGCCGGCACGCAGCCGTGGTGGCGAGAGCTGAGAGGGTCGGGACCATATAGACCCCATGTCGTTGGAACAGAGTCGCCGCCTCGTCGTCCATCAGCGTGGCATGCTCGATGGAATGAACGCCGGCTCGAATGGCCTGTTTCATGCCTGATGCGCCATGTGCATGGGCGGCAACTTTTCTCCCGGCGCGCCGGGCCTCATCGACGGCAGCCTGCAGTTCCTCCTGCGTCATCTGCGCTTCGTCTGGAGAGGTGCCCGGGGTCAAGACACCGCCGGAGGCAATTACTTTGATGACACCCGCTCCGGCACCGACTTGCGCCGCGACGGCCTGTCGAACCTGTTCGACGCCTTGGACTTCTTGCCCGATGAACCGCGCGTGGCCTCCGATCATGCAAATGGCCAGGCCGGCCCCCACGATGCGAGGTCCCGGTACCACTCCCGCCTCGATGGCCTGCTTGAGGGTGAAGATGGAATGATCCCGCGAGCCGACGTCACGCACCGTCGTAAATCCGGCCTCGATCGTCGCTTGCGCATGCTTCGACGATTTCAGTAGGGTATAAAACGGCTGTTCAGACTCGACGGCAGCGACGACATCCGGCTCACTGCCTAAACACAGATGGACATGGCAATCGATGAGCCCGGGCATGACCGTCAGCCCACGGCCATCGATCCGTGTGGCACCTTTCGGGATGGTGATCGAGCGGCTCGGACCGGTTGCCACGACCTGTGAGCCGCGCACGACGATCGTGGCTCGATCTTGCACTGCGCCGGTTCCATCGATGAGACGGGCGTGGTGGATCGCGATCGTCATGACGTGGCGCCTCCACTGTAGGCTCTAGCCGCTGCTTGCAAGGCCGCACCCGGCGTGGAGAGCCAACCGGATTGAATGCCGATTTCTTCCAGTGCATTCAAGAAGGTCAGCACGTTGGCCTCAGTACTCGATTCTCCCATGAGCCCGATCCGCCACACCTTACCCTTCAATGGTCCCAAGCCTCCTCCGATTTCAATGCCGTAGGCCTCCAGGAGGCGCGCTCGTACCGCTGCGTCATCGATCGATGTCGGAAGCGATACACAACTGAGCATCGGTAGCCGTTGTCCCGGAAGCGGCAGCGGGTTAAAACCGAGTGCCATCAGCCCGGCAACCAGTGCGTCACTGTTGAGCTGGTGGCGGGCATAGCGGGCCGCCAATCCTTCTTCTTCCACCAGACGCAGCGCTTCCCGGAGCGCATAGAGCATCGAGATGGGCGCGGTATGGTGATAGGCTCGCGTCTGCTCCGCCCAATAGCCGGCGACGAGCGCCATGTCGAGATACCAGCTTTGGCAAGCGGTGCGGCGATTCTTGATGGCCGCCAAGGCGCGATCGCTCAAGGTAAAGGGAGCCAATCCCGGCGGGCAGCTGAGACATTTCTGTGTCGCGCTGTAACAGGCGTCGATTCCCCATCGATCAACTTCGACCGGGGCACCGCCGAGCGACGTGACCGTATCGACAATGAACAAGGCATTGTAGTCACGGCATAGGTGTCCCAGCGGTTCAATCGGTTGCCAGGCTCCGGTCGAGGTTTCCGCATGGACCACGGCCACGGCTTTCACCGGACCTGACCGCTGAAGGGCTGACGCAATGGCCTCCGGTTCGATGATCCGACCCCACGGAGCCTCGACACGAATCGCTTTCCCTCCGCACCGTTCCACCAACGTAGCTAGCCGTGTGCCAAAGACACCGTTGATGCCGACGATCACGGCATCGCCGGGCTCGACGAGGTTCACGACCGCCGCCTCCATTCCAGCGGATCCGGTGCCGGAAATCGCAATGGTAAACCGATTTGTGGTCGCAAACATCCGGCGCAGCAGGGCCTGGATATCATTCATGACCGCGAGAAACACCGGATCGAGGTGCCCCAGTAATGGCGTGGCCATGGCGCGCAGGACGCGGGGGTGCACTAGGCTTGGGCCTGGTCCAAGCAAGAGCCGCCGAGGAGGAAGAAAATCCTGCATCATCGCGAAACTCCGTACAGTGTTGCGGGGTTAGTATAGCCAAGTCCCGGCTGAGAGGCTACGTGATCTTCAGCCGCGGTTCAGGTAGTTCTAGCCATTTCGAGGGGTATAGAGTGCGCGAAGGCCATGGTATAGTGCCGGCGCATGGCGGAAGAAATTCTTCAAATTGGCCAGGATCAAGGATCTGCGGCGAGTGAGCCGCGGCCACGCGCTCGCTATCCACTCACGCCTTTCGGGTCCGGTTTTTCCCGACTTGTGAGTGTCATTTCGGCAGGACTGTTGCTTGCCGCTTTAGGATCGATTCTCTGGTTTTCCGCCACCGTGCCGAAGCTGGACCGGCTGGATGATCCGGACCGTGCTCTTGACTTAATGGTCAGCCGTATCATGGAGGCACAGGATGGGCTGCAACGCTCACCTGCCTGGGAGCAACGAGTAAGCGAATGGATGGTGGGTAGCAGTGAAAAAGAACGCCTCTTGGCCATTCAGTGGTATCAAGAACTCGCGGCCACAACAGGCGGTCCCGCTGCCAAGCTGCGATTGGCGATTCTCCAGGCTGAAACCGGACAGGTCCAGGACGCACTGGAACAGGCGGCCCAGTGGTGGGATCTCGACGCGCCCATGCCACTGTATAGCCAATGGATAGTGGCTGCCTATGGGACACAGTCTTTAGCGCGTGAGCGGGCTATCGAGTTGCACGCGGCGCTGGCGGATACGCTCGAAGCAGGGTGGTTTTACAACCGGCTGGCCTCCAGGCTGGCACAGCGCACCGGTGATCACGCACTCTTGGCCACGGTCGAGCGACAGATCGAGGCTCAGGGTCTCCGGCTCCACACTCGATCGAATCGGCTGATGCTGTTCGAAGTCGGGTGCCTGGTCGTTGGTTCCGTCATCCTCATCGGTCTGGTGTGCTGGAGGACCCGGCGTCCCAATGCGGTGCGCCTGCATCAGCCGGGAGTTCCTCCACCCTGGACAGGTGGCACAGGCACCGCCGTTCTGTTGCGTGGCGGCGCCTTGGGCGCCGTCATTACTGCCGCCTTTTTGACCTTTCCTCCCATCGAACACGTCTCGCTGCGAGCCTTGGCGATCCCCTTGGCCAATCTGCCACTCCTGGCCCTGGCCTATATTCATTTGCTCAAACCGGCTGGGCTCGATTTCCAAAGCGGATTCGGTCTGCGCCTCGAACGGGGGCAGCTTGGCCGGCTGACCGGCGCTGTTCTCGCGGTCGTCGCGGCAGGATTGTGGGGAGAATGGGTAATGGGACGGGCTGCCGACGCCCTGAATCTGACCAATCATTGGACCGAATGGTTTGATCCCAATCTCGTCTGGGCGTCTGGATCAGCGCTCACGGTCAGTCTGCTGGAGTATGTGGTGTTTGCGCCCATCTTTGAAGAGATTGCCTTTCGGGGGTTGTTGTACGCCATTCTCCGCCGCCGATTGTCCTTCGTGCCGGCCGCGCTCCTGAGCGCGAGCGTCTTCGCCCTTGCACATGGATACGGGTTGATCGGTTTCGTGAGTGTACTCTGGAGCGGGTTCTTATGGGCCTGGATGTACGAAAAAACGGGGAGCTTGATTCCGGGCATCATCGCGCATTCGATGAACAATCTGCTGGTCAGCCTGGCGGTCATGGCGCTGCTGAGAGGCTAGCCGTGTGGCGCGACCAGCTGATCCAAGGCGCTCCAGAGATCAGGATATCGCAAGTGCTGATGGCCGCTCTGGAGCATGGCCAGTAGTTTCCCGTTGGCGATTCGTTTCCCGGTCGGCGCGGTGTCATCGCGTTGTGCTGCCGATTGAATGCCCCAGTGGTTCTCGGCTCTCAGGCAAATCTCCGTCCAGGTATGCGGTGTCCCATCGCTGACGTTATACGCCTCACCGGGAAGTCCTCGTTCGAGTGCCGTCAGACAGATGGTGGACAGGTCCTCGACGTGAATGAGATTGACGTATTTGCGTGAAGGTCCAACGCGTCCCCGTCGGATCCAATCGATCGGGCTCCGGCCCGGACCATAAATCCCGGCGACGCGCAGCACCGTAGCGCCATGGTTCTTCCGTAGCCACTCTTCACCTTGCACGCGAGACTTGTCGGGATTGATGGGAGCGGTTTCATCAGTCCAGGGTGGGGGATAGTCACTCGCCTGCGCCGGAACATCATAAGCCGAGGTACTACCGAGCACCACCAGCCGACTGGATCGCAGGCCGAGTCCCTTGGCAAAGTTTTGAACCAGTTCAAGCGGCTCAGCGGGAAAACACCAGAGTACGTCGTTGTCCGGGGGAATGTGGTTCCAGGTGGTTTGATCGTGAAGGTCGAATCGAACGCGGCGGTCCGCCGCCACATGACTCAGGTGCTTGTCCGGCTCACGACTCGTCGCCAATACATGGGTATATCGAGGCTCTGCCAAAGGCAGAACATAACGGGCGGTATAGCCTGAACCAAGAATGACGAGGGATTCTGTCACTGCGAAATTGTCCTTTATCTGAACGAGTAGACAGTGTGCCAGCTTCCGGCAACGAGAGTCTATGGAAAATAGAAGGTTCCCGTTGGCCTATTGTTTCCATGAAGTTATACGGTCGCTCTGGAGTCTTAACAACACTCACAGGATCGCCATTTTGCCTGGAAGGTCCTTCCGCTAGTGCGATAGTCTCTCCACTCATGGCGTGGTAAGATTCCACGCCATGGCGCTCTCGGGTTTTCATCCGCTCATCTCCGAGTGGTTTCGCTCACACGTCGGGGAGCCGACCGATGTGCAGCAACAAGCATGGCCAGCGATTCAATCCGGATCGGATGCGCTGATCGCGGCGCCGACGGGATCCGGCAAGACTCTCGCAGCATTTCTCTCCTGTATCGACAACCTCTTCCGACAAGCCCTCGCACGCGAACTCGCCGACCATACCTATGTGCTCTACGTCTCGCCCCTCAAGGCGCTGAGTAACGACATCCAGAAGAATTTGCAGAAGCCGCTGGCCGAAATCGGCCAGATGGCGCTTCAAGCCGGCCTCTTGATGCCGGACCTCCGGGTACTGGTCCGGACGGGTGACACACCCATGGCAGATCGGCAACAGATGTTGAAGCGGCCGCCGCATATCCTCGTGACGACGCCGGAGTCGCTCTTCATTCTCCTTACTGCTGACAAAAGCCGCCGCATGCTTCACACGATTCGCACGGTGATTGTCGATGAAATTCATGCGCTTGCTCCCAATAAACGCGGCGCACATCTCGCGTTGTCGCTGGAACGGCTGGACGCCCTCACGCCCGTCAAGCCGCAACGGATCGGGTTGTCAGCGACGCAGCGGCCGATCGAACTGGTGGCAGAGTTTCTGACCGGAAACCGATCTTCATCACACGTCAATCGTCAGGCGTCAATCGTGTTCAACTCAGTCCTCAGTCCTCAGTCCTCAGCACCGCCTCCGTGCACCATTATCGACGTGGGTCATCGCCGCGAACTCGATCTCGCCGTCGAAGTGCCGAAAGACGAATTGGGCTCGATCGCGACGAATGCGATTTGGACGGATGTGTACGATCGTGTGGCTGATTTGATTCGACAACATCGCTCGACTCTGGTGTTTGTGAACACCAGACGGTTGGCTGAACGGGTCGCGCATTATCTTGAAGATCGCCTCAGCGACTTAGGATCAGACGCCGTGGCCGCGCACCATGGGAGCCTCTCGCGGCAGATACGGCTGCAGGCGGAAGAACGCCTGAAGACCGGGAAGACGCGCGTCGTCATCGCCACGGCCTCCTTGGAACTGGGTATTGATGTGGGCACGGTGGATCTCGTCTGTCAAATCGGGTCACCTCACCCCGGGCCATTGCCACCTGCCTGCAGCGGGTGGGGCGGGCAGGGCATTGGATCAAGGCGATTCCCAAAGGTCGGCTATTCGCCATGACGCGGGATGAATTGCTGGAATGCGCGCAGGCGAGGGAGGAAGGAGGAAATGGATACCCATACAGAACAAGACGGCGGTCAGGACGCTAACAGAGGTGATCCGCATCGAACAACGTTCTCCATCACTGAACGGAATCATCATACCAAGCGAATGCCAGGATGAACATGGCACCACTAAATAGTTTGAATCGACACAAGTCAGGGCCTCTCGTGTGACGGGCGCAATGAGTTGACAGAGCCACGTTGATAGGGTACAGACGGATCAGTGATCGCAGTGGCTGGGACAGTCCGCCAGCATGACACAGACCAGTAAGTTGACATAATCTTGCTTATCAGACAATGACATTCGAGCTCTTCGGCCGCATTCATAAAGAACTCTCGATAACCGGCAGCGCGTTCCATGAGACCGTCCTTGCCATCTCGGAGCGTGTCAATCGGAAAGTCCAGATTATTCGACTCCATTGGCAAGCATCAACACTCCTACAGCAAATTGACGCGCTGACCGGAGATGTCGGCCGACAGTTAGTCACACACGTCTCGCGTCGATTTCTCGTTCAAGGCCAACCGCACCCGGATCTGAGCGAGTTGGACAACAGCCTGTCTCATGCTGCCATGCAGGTTCATGAGTACAAGCGGACCCTCCTTCAGATTGATGGAGACATTCGCGAGTTAAAACTTGAAGCGATCCATGAGGAACTCCTCCGACTCCATTATGACCTCAAGCTTAGATCGGCCAGGATTGATCGCCTGATGGTCGCAAGAAATGCGGCCGCAGTCGGCCAGTCTAGCAACATGCTGTCCCAGCCGTCATCCGTCCGCGTGGCGGCAATCTTGCGCGGCCCTTTTGTTCTCGCACCGTCCGACAATCTGACGTTTCGCCCTGACGATATCGTTGTCCTAATTGGCATGGAGGTGGACTTAGATCCCATTGCGCCCTGGTTTACCGCTCAACGGTCACTCCACACTCCTTCAGCACAATCTGCCTAGGTCTGGTGGAGGTACCCAGCAGACTTCGTGATTATCATGGCAAGGACGGCATGAGCATCAGATCATTTCTCGGGTGTCGTGGCCTTTTCATGTGGGTGGTCCTCACGGTGGGAACACTCCTTGATCCGGCGTCGCTCCGTGCGGAACAGAGCGCGGACACAGGCACTCATGTCTCCAAAGGCATTCGCCTCCTGGAAGAAATTCAAGCCGTTATCACTGATTTGGCTGAACAGGCGACGCCGTCGGTCGTCAACCTCTTTCCAGTCACCGGCAGCAGCCGTGCACGCGATCGAGGAAATGATCGCACGCCAAGTGCAACAGGATCAGGATCCGGGCTGATCGTTGACAGTACAGGGTACATCGTCACCAATAACCACGTGATCGGCGATGCCGTCGAAGTCGACGTTCGATTCTCCGACAAAACCAGATTGACCGCCCAGGTCGTCGGCAAGGATCCCGATACAGATCTGGCCCTCCTCAAAGTGACGGCCGATCGGCCATTGCCGGCCGCGCGATTCGGCGATTCTGCCGCGGTCAAAGTGGGACAATGGGTACTGGCGGTGGGAAGCCCCTTTGGCCTCGACCGCACGGTCACACTTGGGGTCGTCAGTGGCATCGGCCGAGAGAATATCAACTTATCCCGGTACGAAAACTTCATTCAAACCGATGCGTCGATCAACCCCGGCAATTCCGGCGGTCCCCTCATCAATCTTCATGGGGAGGTCATCGGAATCAATACCGCCATTATCAATTTCGCCCAAGGCATCGGATTCGCCATTCCATCGAACATGGCCAAACAGGTGATTGAGCACTTGTTGGCTACAGGCCGGGTGGCACGCGGCTGGTTGGGAGTCGGCATTCAGCCGCTGACCCCGGAACTGGCCAAGAAGTTCGGCGTGGCGGAAGGCGAAGGCGTCCTCGTCAATGAGGTCTTCCCCAATGATCCGGCGGCAGCGGCGGGCATCAAGCCCGGTGACATCATCGTCAAAATCGACGGGCACCTGGTGGATTCTCCCAATAAACTGTCGCGCCTGATTGGGACACTCGCGCCGGGAGCCACGTCGAAGATCGAAGTCATGCGTGATCTCAAGCGTGTGACGCTGGATATTCGCCTGATTGAACGCCGGGAGACAGCCGCTGCGGCGTCCCCTCCTCCACCCGGAACCGAGATGAAGCTCGGCCTCGAGGTTCAGGAATTGACCGCAGCCTTGGCCGAACGGTTCAATCTGAAGGACACGAAAGGGGCCCTCATCTCGAAGGTGGAGCCCGGCAGTTTGGCCCAGGCCGAAGGTCTCCGGGACGGTGATCTGATCAAAGAAGTGAACCGTAGCGAAATCCTCAGTGCTGAGGATTTCACGGCGGCGATCGGCCGGATCCGGCGCGGGGACACCGTGTTGCTTCGAGTGCTGCGCGAGACCCGAGCCTTCTACGTCGTGCTCAAGCCCACTGACTGAACCTCCTGTCAGTGCACTGCGACGGCGTGTCGATCGGCCTTGTGCTGCTCAATGATTCTGGGGGCGAGCTCTCTCGGCACTTCGTCATAGCGGCTAAACTCCATCACATAGCTCCCCCGCCCGCCCGTCATGCCGTTGAGGGCCGGCGCATACTTCAGCAATTCCGCCAGTGGCACGAGCGCGGTGACCCGCTCTTCATGGTCATGCGCGCTCACCGAGAGGATGCGGCCGCGCCGGCCGCTCAGATCGCCCATGACTGTGCCGATGGCCTCCGTCGGCGCGTCGATCTCGACCGTCATCATCGGTTCCAACAACACGGGATGCGCGGCCTCCATGGCTTTTTTCATGGCCATAGCCCCGGCGATCTTGAACGACATTTCCGACGAGTCGACCGTATGGAAGGACCCATCGTACACAGTCACACGGACATCTACGACGGGATATCCACTCAGCACGCCTTCATACATGGCCTCGACGACCCCTTTCTCGACCGCCGGGATGAAGTTCCTGGGAATCGCCCCTCCGACAACATGATTCTGAAAGACGAATCCTTGCCCTCGCGACAGAGGCTCGACTTCCAGCCAGCAGTCCCCATACTGCCCATGGCCTCCGGTTTGTTTCTTGTATTTGCCTTGGGCGCGTGACGGGGCATGCAGCGTTTCCCGATACGGAATTTTTGGTGTGTGCAACAGAACGTCGGCGCCAAACTTGCGGTGAAGTTTTTCCAGCGCGACGTGGATATGCAATTGGCCCAATCCACTCAGCACCATCTCCTTGGTATCCGGGTTGCGGGTAAATCCCAGAGACGGATCTTCCTCAATCAACCGATGAAGGCCAACGCTCACCTTGTCGATTTCCGCCTTCGATTTGGGCTCAATGGCGAACGACAGGACCGGGCGAGGGAGCCCCAAGCCCGGATAGCACACAGGATCCTTCTCCTGACACAACGTATCGCCGGTTTGCGTGTCGCGCAATTTTCCAATCGCGATGATATCGCCCGCCTGCGCGCCTCCGATCGCAGTATGCCGCTTGCCAAGGAGGGCATAGAAATGGCCCAGCTTCTCACGGACCCGCTTCGAGGCATTCCAGACTGTGGAATCAGCCTGCACGGTTCCCGACAGCACGCGGCAGTAGGACAGCCGTCCTACGAATGGGTCGATCGATGTCTTAAACACAAACGCCGAAAATGGCTCCTGCACGCTCCCCTTCCGCTCACACGGTGTGCCGGTCTCTGGATGTGCGCCGGCGAACGGAAGTTGTGCGCCGCGTTCGTGAGGTGACGGCATCAGGACACGGATCCCGTTGAGCAATGACCAGATACCGATCTGGCGGATGGCGGAACCAGCGTACAGCGGATAGCACTGCCTGGTGCGAATGCTCGATCGTAATCCGCGGACAAGGTCAATCTGGCTGAGATTGCCCTGCGTCACATAGGTATCAAGAAGGGCGTCCTCGTTTTCAGCCGCCGATTCAAGCAGCCTCGTCCGGCAGGCTTTCGCAATGGCTTCGAGATGGTCAGGAATCTCGATCGTCTCGACGGCGGGTGATGCGGGATGTGACCGAATCATCCGCTGCTGGAGAAGGTCGATGACGCCCTCCAACTGAAGGCCCTGCCCGACCGGCACGACCATGGGAAGCGGCGAACAGTCCAGTTGTGTCCGGCAGAGCTTGATTGCACCGTCGAGGGAGCTTCGCTCTCGATCCAATCCATTGACGAAGAAGAGGCACGGCAACCCGAGTTCCGCGGCCCGCGTCCAAAGACGGGCCAATTCGGTCCGAATGCCGGCGGTTCCATCAAGCACAATCACGACAGCATCGACGGCTCTCAAGGCGGCAAGCGATTCACCGAGAAGACTCAACGCGCCTGGCGTGTCAAGCAATGTGATGCGGGTGCGGTCCCAGACAAATTGAAGGATGCTGGTGCTGACCGAGGTTCGGTGATGGAATTCTTCCGGTTCGAAGTCGGAGACGGTGGTCCCTTGAGTGACGGAACCAAGCACCGGAATGGCCCCGCCGTTGTATAGAAGTGCCTCACTGAGGGATGTCTTACCTGCGCCGGCATTAGACACCATCGCGACATTTTTAACGGGCTCCATACGACTGTCTTCCATGGCATGCCCTCCTCATGGTGAGTATGTGGGGAACTGTTTGCGTAATTTAGGCCATGCGGCTTCTCCCTATCTGACGAGCCGCGCCGTCGCCTATGAGCCAGCCCTCATCCGCAAAGCTGATATACCGGCTATCACCGATGACGATATGGTCCAGCACAGGAATGCCAAGCAGGTGACCGGCGGCGACCAATCGATCTGTTAATTGCCGATCCTCAAGACTTGGTGTGGGATCACCACTGGGGTGATTGTGCAGAAAGATCACGCCTGCCGCAGATTCACGCACGGCAAACGCGAACACTTCCCGCGGATGGACGATGCTCAGCGTGAGACTGCCTTTGGACACCGTCGCTTCCTTCACAAAGGTATTTTTCGCATCGAGGAGGATCACCTTGAAGATCTCATGTTTTTGATCGCGCAGCATAGGATGGAAATGTCTGTAGATCTCTGCGCTCGACGAGATGCGCGTTCCGGTTGACAACGGCGCCGCCAACGATCGCCGTCCCAGCTCAATGGCCGCTTTCAGTTGGGCGACTTTCGCGGGCCCCATGCCTGGAATCGCGCACAGTTCTTCGAGGCCACAGGTGGCAAGGCCACTCACACCTCCGCTTCGACTGAGGAGTTCGATCGCCACTTGGACGGCGGATGAATCACGACGGCCGGTCCGAAGAAGAATGGCTAAGAGTTGAGCATCGGAGAGTGCGTCCGCTCCTCGTGCCAGCAGTCGTTCCCGAGGGCGTTCCGATTCGGGCCAGGTCGTAATGCTGCTTGCCGGTCTTTTGGGTGTCATAGAATCCTTCGTCACTGCACAAAAACTGACACCGCGGACGTTTTTGTACTAACAAACCTGGCAGTTTCTAGCCATTGAGAGACCCGCTTATCACATAACTCATTGAAATATCGACATGTGACAATTTGGTGCATCTCTTGCTATGTAGGCCACCAGCTGCACACTTAGCCACCTGGGAGGATACGATGGAATGTCCGAAGTGCAAAGGGATGATGATGTTGGAGCGGTTCTCGGATTTCTTTCTCATTTTCTACGCTTGGAAATGTATTAATTGTGGCGCCATCATCGATCGGACGATTTCCAATAACCGAAGAAAGAGTCTGGCAGCACGCGAGGCTCAACCCGTTGCCACGCGCTAAGTGCAGCGCGCGTTCGTCTTGGCCAATCCGCGGTGAACCGACGGAGATCCGTCATGAGCGGCATGAGCAGATTAGGCCGCGCGTCGGTGGCCTGACAGAGTCATAGTATAGTCCTTTCGCGCCAAGAGCGTCAAAAGAGCCCGCTATCGATCCCGTGCTCGCGTGTCACAGGCTGACCTGCCTGGAGGTGCGCACCGCAAGTGGTTGAACGCTCATCACTGAGCCTTTCCTCCCATGGACCGTCCTTGACCCCTTCAAAATCGCTGTGTTAGAGTTCCCCGTTCTCAGGAGTCGCGGCAATCTTCTGACATGCGTGTTATTGCGGGTACTCATCGTGGCCGACGGCTTCGCAGACCACAAGGATCGGCAATTCGTCCCACGTCCGATCGGGTGCGCGAAGCGCTCTTCTCGATCATTGGGAATCGGCTACTGAATAGCCGTTTTCTTGATCTCTATGCAGGAACCGGTGCCATCGGCGTTGAAGCCTTAAGCCGAGGAGCCGCCCACGTCACCTGCGTGGAATCCGATGCCGCGGCACTGACACTGCTGCGCCGAAACGTTGAGGACTGTGGGATCGCTGACGGCATGACGATATACGCCCACCCGGTTGAACACTTTCTCCAGCGACCCGACCGATGGGGCGGTCCCTATCAGATCATTTTTGCCGATCCCCCCTACGAGAGGACGCTCGAGTTTATCGACCTATTGAGCGAGACGATAGTGGACCGGTTCTTTGCCGCCGAGACGTGGCTGATTCTTGAGCATGCGAACAAAACCTCCGTCCCTTCTGCTCTCGGCGCGGCGATCAGAACTCGGCACTATCGGTATGGCGATACCGCCTTATCGCGTTATTCCATTCCAGACACTGAACAACGATGAAGATCGGCATCTACCCCGGCACGTTTGATCCGGTCACACATGGACACACCGACATTCTCACCCGAAGCCTGCGGGTATTCGATAAAGTCGTCGTTGCGGTTGCGCCGAACCCAGCCAAGCATCCCCTCTTCAACCTCGCTGAACGGCTGGAGATGGTCACCCTCGCCATGAAAAACCTCGGCCAGGTGGAAGTCACGACGTTCGAAGGGCTGCTGGTCGACTATGTCGAACGAATCGGAGCCCACGCGATTATCCGGGGGCTGCGTGCCATATCCGATTTTGAACACGAATTTCAGATGGCCCTGATCAACCGAAAATTGGCCAAGCATGTCGAAACCGTCTTTCTGATGCCGAGCGAAGAATACTCATATCTGTCCTCTACGATCATTAAAGATGTTGCACACCATGGCGGGTGCCTGACGGAATTTCTTCATCCTGAGGTCGCGCGCCGCTTGCAAGAACGAATCTGGAGCCTCAAATCATGAAACTTGCCGCCCGAGTCGGACGGATTACTCCGTCTCCGACACTCGCCATGACCGCTACCGCCAAGGCGATGGCCGCCCAAGGCATCGATGTCATCGATTTCTCATCGGGCGAACCGGATTTCGATACCCCTGAACCAGTGAAGGCCGCAGCCGAAGCCGCGATCCGGGCGGGGTTTACCAAGTACACCCCGTCGTCCGGGATCGATGATCTCCGACAAGCGATTATCGACAAATTTCAGTCGGAACAAGGGCTCCGTTATGAGAAGTCCCAGATTCTTGTCTCTTGCGGCGCCAAACACTCGCTGTACAACTTGGCCGAAGCCTTCTTGGAATCCGGAGATGAACTCATTATTCCGACTCCCTACTGGGTATCGTATGCCGACCAAGCGCTGCTCAACGATGCCACTCCCGTTTTTTTCGCGACAGACGAAGCCGCCGGGTACGCCATCGATCCTGACAAGCTGGAACGGCTAGTGACGCCGCGGACCAAAGCCATCCTCGTGAATAGTCCGGGTAATCCGACGGGCGCCGTGTACGATTGGAAAACGCTCGAAGCGATCGCCGATATCGCGCTCCGACATCAGCTGCTCATCATCTCCGACGAAATCTACGAAAAAGTCCTCTATGACGGTGCTGTTCACCGGAGTATCGCGACACTGAGTCCCGAAGTTGCCGCGCAGACCATCATCATCAATGGCGTCTCGAAGGCCTATGCGATGACCGGGTGGCGTATCGGCTACGCGGCCGGCCCCAAGGACCTTGTGACCGCCATGGCGAACATTCAGAGCCAAAGCACATCAAACCCTTGCTCAATCTCACAAAAAGCCGCCGTGGCGGCCTTGAGGCTTGGCGGCCCCTTCACAGAGAAGATGGTTGTCGAATTCGATCGGCGGCGCAAGGTCATCGTTGATCGGCTTAATAGGATTCCCGGGGTGTCCTGCCGTCTGCCAGGCGGGGCCTTCTATGCATTCCCCAACATTGGTGGCGTGCTCGGGCGTCAGGGACCGGCCGGACCGATCGAGTCACCGCAAGACGTGGCCCAGTATCTCCTGAAGAACGCGCGGGTGGCCGTTGTCCCGGGAGAAGCCTTCGGCAGTCGCACGCATATTCGATTGTCCTACGCCACCGGCATGGAGGCGATTGAGAGAGGGATTCAGCGGATCGCGGAGGCGTTCAACAACCTAGCCGCGTGAACGGTGTGGCGTTAGACTCGGCAGGAACTGACGTCATGATTCGACAGAGACCATGATTACCGTTTGGAGGATATCCCGTGCCCACGTATGAATATCAATGCGACAGTTGTTCCCACAAGTTTGAAGCCAAGCAAAGCATCAAGGATGATCCGCTTTCCTCCTGTCCGCAATGTGGGCAGCCGGTGCGGCGGTTGATTTCGTCGCCGGGCATCATGTTCAAGGGAAGCGGCTGGTATGTGACTGACTATTCCAACAAGATGAAACCCCCGTCCAGTGAGTCTGCAGACTCGGGAGCGTCGGCGAAGAAAGAGACAGGCAGTACGGCGGCTTCCGCACCCTCCACCTCGTCCGCATCCACCCCCTCGACGGCAACGCCTGCGTCCTCATCGCCGAGCACACCCTCGTCATCAGGGAACTCGTCAAGCTCCAGCTAACCGAATCTGCCTACCGCTTCACCGCGGGCTTTTTCTTCACTGATGACGTCGCAGACGGTTTTGTCTTCGACTTGGCTGTAGCTTTTGACGACGCCAGAGTCTTGCTGGTTTTGCTATGTGCAGCCTCAAGCCGGCGCTGTAAGCCTGTGATGACCTCGGTCTTTTCCCGGTTGACCCGGCTCAGTTCGTCGAAACGAAGTTGAAGATCTTGCCGTGCCCTTGAGAGATCATTGACCTGGCTCTGCAGCTGAGTCTTTTCCATATTTAAGGTGTCTGTTTCAGATCGCAGTTGTTCAATCTGTGCTTGCAGTGCCGGCGGCCAGTAGTCGCACCCCGCCACACTCAAGAGACAGCCAAACCCCAGGGCCATCCCCAATACTCGCCGTACCACCTGCCTCTTCCCACTCGTCATCGCGCTTCCTCCTCACCACACGGTGTCCCGTTAATATTCAGCGTCCGTCCCATTCAGTCCTCCTGTGTCTAACATGTCCGTCCGGCCCTGTCGAGAGCGGCGGACACACGATCTGCGTGATACTCATCAATGCACTAGTGCGCAGATCAACGGAGGGCACGATGTGCGATATCCCTCCGATAATGACAATCCTGGAAGCCAATACCCGCCACAGTCTGATAGGCCTGGGCCTGGGCCTCGTGCAATGTGACGCCCCGCCCAGTAATTCCCAAGACACGCCCTCCGGCCGTCACCACTATCCCGTCCTTCATGGCCGTCCCGGCATGAAAGATCATGGCCTGGCGATCCTCCTGCACCGGCAGTCCGAGAATGGGAAACCCTTGTTGATAGGCACCGGGGTATCCACCGGATGTCATCACAACACACACTGCCGTGTCATCGTGCCATTCGACGGCCAGTTGGTCAAGCCGATGTTCGACCACCGCCTGGACAATCTCGATCAAGTCCGTCTTCAGTAACGGCAAGACCACCTGCGTTTCAGGATCCCCCATCCGGGCATTGAATTCCAAAACATAGGGCACACCCTTCACCACCATCAAACCGGCATAGAGCACCCCCTGAAACGGCGAGCCCAGGCGAGCCATGGTCTCCACAATCGGTTGCAAGATCTTGCGCGTCACGTGTTCACGGAGGGCCGGCGTGCCCAACGGAGCCGGACAGTAGGCGCCCATCCCGCCGGTATTCAGGCCGGTGTCGCCGTCCCCGACGCGCTTGTGATCCTGTGCCGGCAACATCGGCACGACGGTCCGGCCGTCCGTAAACGCCATCACTGTTAATTCCTCGCCATCGAGGAATTCTTCAATCAAGACCTGTCGGCCTGCCGGGCCAAACACCGCCTTGTCCATCGAGTCGATCACGGCTTCGCGCGCCTGTGCTCGGCTCGTTGCAATGATGACGCCTTTGCCTTGGGCAAGCCCGTCTGCCTTGATCACGACAGGGAGCGGATGCTGTTCGAGATACCCGAGCGCATCGGCCGTTTTGTCGAAGCTCTTCGCACGCGCGGTCTGAATGTGGGCCTGCGCCATGATCTCTTTGGAAAAGACCTTGCTGGCTTCGAGTCGTGCCGCATTCTTGGTGGGACCAAAAATCTTGAGTTTCGCTCTGCGAAACTCATCGACGATGCCGAGCGCGAGCGGAGCCTCCGGCCCGACGACGGTGAGATCGATCTGTTCGCGAATGACGAAGTCTTTCAGCCCGGCGACATCGTCGGCCTTGAGGGGGACGCATGTGGCCAATGATGCAATGCCGGGGTTGCCAGGCGCGCAATACAGGATGGGGTTGCGCGGGCTCCGCGCGAGGGCCCACACCATCGCATGTTCGCGCCCTCCACTCCCGACAACGAGAATCTTCATAGGATAGTCCTGGGGGATCTGATTGTCCTTGAAGGATGTTCAAACGGCTTTCCAGCAAGGCCGCAGGCGAAGGCAACACCGGAGGCGTCGCCTCCGGGATACGTTGAGGATCTTGCCAAGCCGAGAACGAAGCTGGAAAGGCGTTTCAACATCCGCTAGTGGCGGAAGTGGCGCATGCCCGTCAAAATCATCGCCAAGCCCTGCTCGTCCGCGGCTTTGACGATCTCGGCATCCCGAATCGACCCGCCGGGCTGAATGACGGCGGTGATGCCGGCTTGCGCCGCGGCGTCGAGTCCGTCGCGGAATGGGAAAAACGCATCCGAGGCCATCACGCAGCCCTTCACCGGCATCTGGGCCTTCATGGCTGCCAGCTTCACGCTATCCACGCGACTCATCTGCCCCGCGCCGATCCCGACCGTCTGTCCGGGCTTGGCATAAATGATCGCGTTCGACTTCACGTGTTTGCACACGATCCAGGCGAAGGCACAGGCGGCATATTCTTCATCCGTCGGTTTCCGGACCGTCGGCACCTTCAGCGATCGTAGATCGGTGAGCACACCAAGGTCGCGGTCCTGCACGATCAGCCCGCCGACCAGCTTCTTGAGGTCGTACCCCTCTTGCTTCACCTTCGTGAGTGGCCCGACATCCAAAAGACGCAAATCTTTCTTCCGCTTCAATTCGGCCAAGGCGTCTTCGAGAAATCCCGGCGCAATCACGACCTCAACGAAGGTCGACGTAATCTCTTTGGCCGCAGCCAGATCAACGGGACGATTGAACGCGATTACCCCGCCAAAGGCGGAGACCGGATCCGTCTCCCTCGCCTTCACATAGGCTTCGACCGGCGTATTGCCGAGCGCGACTCCGCAAGGATTGTTGTGCTTGATGATCGCGACGGCGCAGGCCTCATATTCCTTGGCAAGTTCAAGGGCGGAATTCGCGTCGAGGAAATTATTGTACGACATGGCCTTGCCGTGCAGAATCGTTCCGCGCGAGACGGACGGTTCAGGGGCAGTCAGCTCGCGATAGAACGCGCCCTGCTGGTGTGGATTCTCGCCGTACCGCAAGGTTTCCGCGAGCTCGAATTGCAACGAGAGGATCTTGGGAAATTTCACATCCCCGCTCTGCGCCTGCCTCTCGAGATAGCCGGCGATCAAACTGTCGTAGCGCGCCGTATGCTGAAACACCTTCATTGCCAATTCACGCCGGAGTCCGGGAGTCACCGTATTTGCCTTCACCGCGTCCAGCACCCGCGAGTAATCCGACGGATCGACCAGGACCAACACATCCTCATGGTTTTTCGCCGCAGAACGCAACATCGACGGCCCACCGATGTCGATATTCTCAATCGCATCCTCAAAGTGGCAACCGGGCTTGGCAATGGTCGCTTCAAAGGGATACAGATTCACCACCACCACGTCGATCGGGCCGATACCGTGCTGGGACATTTGTTCGACATGGGCCGGCAGAGACCGGCGGCCCAACAGGCCGCCATGAATCTTTGGATGCAGGGTCTTGACCCGACCGTCGAGAATTTCCGGCGAACCGGTATAGGCTGCCACATCTGTCACCTTCACGCCTGCGTCTCGCAAGGCTTTGGCCGTCCCGCCGGTGGAGAGAATTTCCGCCCCAAGCGCTGCTAAGCCCTTCGCAATATCGATGACCCCGGTCTTGTCCGACACACTGATCAGTGCTCGCTTCATGCCAGCCATGTAGATGCTCCTTGATCCTTAGAATGGGGAAAACAGGCGTCGTCCACTCGAAAAAAGTGCGGGCAGGATAGCAAATGGTTTCCCCAAGTTCAAGGCGAAGAGCGGCGTGTATTTCAGCGGGCACCACCGCGCAGCAGGGAGGAGATCCCTAGATCACGGGCGCGTCCGGCTCACTCGCGGGGGGTTGTTTTTTTTGCCTCACGCGTTACAATACGGCCCACGATGAGTGCCAGTCCGTTCACCTCTATCACCTACACAGGGAGGAAGAGAATCGTGAACTTGCGAACCATTCTCTCGCTCGTTGTTGCAGTGGCGGTCTCCGGCATGGCCGGTCCCGTGTTGGCCTATGATGCCAGTCCTGGTTCCAGCAGCTCCGATCCATGCAACCAAGTCATCTTCTCCGCATACACACCGGCGCCCTTTTCAATGGACCACAACAATAAAGAAGTGCCTCCGAAATCGGATTTTTCATTTCTGGCGTCCAAGGCAACCTCCTCGCAAAGCATTAAAGTTATCATCAAGGGCCAATCAGTCCCCCTCACCGTGACCGCGGTCAGTAACGGATACCTGGTGAAAGGTAAACTGCCAGACACCGTCAAAGGCACGTATATTCGGGTCGAAATTTTCGCCAACGGTCCCAATCAATGTGACCGCGCTGATGGATGGCTGCTGAAAGTTGCGAATTAATCCTGGTGTCCGCCAGGTCGCCGGATGCTCGCCCCGCTGAAGCCGGTGTGAGAACGTGTCGTGCGCACCAGTGTATGTCTCGGCCTCAATGTGATGTGGCTGCATGAGCAGCCCCGCTAACTCCTCGGGCATGCTGTCGGGCCCGCCGGTCTCCCGTTGGTTGGGGTTTTTCCCCGAGTTCAAAACAGACAGTCTGGGCTACCTGTTGCGCTGCCGCGAATACGGCGACGTGGCGAAGCTGCCCATGGGAACCCTCGCCGCATGGCTGCTGCGCGAACACGATCCCGCCATGTATCTGCTCAACAATCCGGCCGATGTCCGACATGTGCTGGTCGTCAACCAAGATAATTACACAAAAGCCCCGATTCCCCCGGTGGAAGCTCGCGTATTTGGGCGAGGCGTCTTGCATACGGAGGGGGCCCTTCATCATCGGCAACGGCGCATCTTCCTGCCGTATTTCCATGGAGACCATGTCTCGTCCTATGCCGGCCTCATCACGGACATGACCGTCGAGGTGACCGATTCGTGGCAAGACGGCACCACCATCGATATCGGACACGCCATGACGCAGATCACGCTTTCCGTGATTTGGCGCCTCCTGTTCGGACAGGACATTGGAACCGACGCCCGGACGGTGACAGAGGCCATCACAACGGGGCAGCATCTCATTAAGCTCCAATACGACTCGGTGTTCGCTCGCCTGATGCCCCTCTGGATTCCCACCAGGCTGCATCGAGAATTTTCCGGCGGCCATCGCCGCCTGGAATCGATCATCCGCCGCCTCATCCGTGCCCGGCGTTCGGCGCCGACACAGAGTCAGGA
This sequence comes from Nitrospira sp., assembly GCA_016873455.1. Classification (GTDB taxonomy): domain Bacteria; phylum Nitrospirota; class Nitrospiria; order Nitrospirales; family Nitrospiraceae; genus Nitrospira_D. The sequence continues at coordinate 26,384 of VGXE01000011.1, forward strand.
TGTCCTCTCCCTCTTGCTCGCCGCGACTGACCCGGAGGGGAAGCCGCTCAGCGAAGACGAAATTCGTGATGAACTCGTCACCTTCCTGTTGGCGGGTCACGAAACCACCGCGAACGCCCTGACATGGGTGTGGTGTCTGCTGGCGCAATCCCCTGCCGTGCGTGCGCGGCTTGGACAAGAGCTCCACGCAGTGTTGAACGGCCGCCTCCCGACGAACGCCGACGTCCCCCACTTGCGGTACACAAAGATGATTTGGGAGGAAACGCTGCGTCTCTATCCACCGGCGTGGCTGCTTCATACCCGTGTGAGCCGCGCCGATGACACGCTCCCGTCCGGAGCGCACCTGCCGTCCGGCGCGAGAGTGTTCATCAGCCCGTGGAGCCTGCACCGAAACCCGCAGTGGTTTCCTGATGCCGACCGATTCGACCCGGAACGTTTCTCGCCGGAAGCCGTCGTGCACCGGCCGGCGTTCAGTTACTTGCCGTTCGGCGGCGGCGGCCGCCGTTGCCTCGGAGAATCGTTTGCCGAATTGGAGGGCATCCTGATCATGGCGACCGTGGCGTCGAAGATTCATCTTGAATTGGCGGACGAACAGCCTGTCCTTCCAGATCCACTGATGACGTTGCGGCCGAGACATCCCATGCAGATGACGGTCTCGCGCATCGATGCGCATCATCCCTCTTCGGCATAAGCCGAACAGATCCTGGAGAGCCCCTTGTCTTTTTCATCCGTGTTCCGTATGAACGAGAATGCGGAAACCAGATGAGAGGCCACGTCACCACATTTCAGGAGCCTACGTGATGAAGATGTTAATGATCGTGTTCCGCGAGTCAATCGCGCAACAGATCCATGCACTGTTGAAAACGCACGGAGTGACGGCCTTTACCGAACTCCAGAACGTGTCCGGTCGGGGCGAAACAGGCCCAACACTGCATTTTTCTCTGTCGGCGGGGGCCAACCGTGTGATCCTTGCCGCCATTCCTGAACAACTGGCCTACCAAGTGATAGAAGGACTCACCCGCTATCGGAACGAACAGGTTCAGCAACAGGGAGAGGACGCGTTCCCCCTGCACGTCTTCGTCCTCCCCTGCGAGCAAGTGATCTAACGAATGGAGGGGGGATTACTTCAGTGGGAAGGAGGTCACCGGCGCGGGCTTACAGATCATATACCTCGCTTCTGTGCCCAACCGTCAGGACGAGAACAACCACTTCGTTCTTCCTCACCTTGTACAGAATGCGCCAGTCGCCGACGCGGTAGGACCAACGATCGCTGAGGAGTCCCGTCAAACGCTTGCCTAATTCAGGATTCTGCGAAAGTCTGCCGATCGCCTTGCCGACACGATCCTTGACCGCCTTGTCGAGCTTGCCAATGCGACGCGCGGCTTCCTCCGTGTAGAGGATGCGATACGTCATTTGAAAATGTCTTCGTGGGTGACCAGCCTCACCGCCCGCTCATCTTCTTCCGCTTTCAACAGAGAGAGCATGAGCTTTTTATCCGCCAGAATTTCGAGCGTCTCCAGCTCTTCCGGGGACAGCAAGACGGCCGAAGCGGCGCCGTTCCTCGTGATAATCACCCGTCCTCGTTTTTTCTTTTGAAGTGACGCGACCATCTTAGGCAAATGCGCCCGCACGTATGAAACCGATGCAATCTTGGTCATGATGTGTGCCTCCAACCACAGTGTACAACATTTCGTACACCCCTACCAGTGAGGTGTTGATCTAGATTCTCTGCCAACCGCGCAGGAGATGATACATATTCTTGGCTTGGTCCCAGACTGATGCATTTTGCGGTGAACTGGAACACCGACGATCAGATCTCTGTCTTCAGAACCTGGTTGGTCGTGATAAGCATGATGAACCGTCACTGTGGTACCATTCCCGTTGTTGAAGGGGATGCCCGGCTCAATGGGATGGTGATGGGACGCGATGTCGTCCTGTCGCTTTCCAGATCGCGGGACATGGGCTGTCATCGATTCAACAACACCTGCTCATGGGGGTATGACGATGAACATAACTTTCTCAGTCCTCTTCATTCTGATCGTGCTTCAGACGACCGTCCCCGTGCATGCAGAGCCACAAGATTTCACCGTGACCACAGTGATGAAGAGTTCGACGACGATCAGTGGCCAGAAGATCGAATATCCCAAGACCGATAAGGCAGAAATGGCCTCGGTCCTGGTCGAAATCCAACCGGGGAAGGAGAACGGCCGCCACATGCATGCCGTCCCCACCTACGTCCATGTCCTTGAGGGGACCATGACGGTGGAATTTGAAGATGGCACTCGACAGACATTTACCGCTGGGAGCGGGTTTCTGGAAGTTGTGAACACCGTGCATCGTGCAAAGAATTTAGGCGAGGTGCCGTTGAGATTATTGGTGGTCTTCGTAGGTGAAGAGGGAAAGCCACATCTTATCCGACCCCAACAACATCAGGCATCAGACTCGACACCATGATTCCAGTATCTGTGTCTGAACCAGGTTGTGACCGCGTTCACGGCGAGCATGTCGCACGGGAGGGAAATGCACGCAGAGCTAAGACAAGCCTACGACCGGGAGATGCTGGCAGCAGTAGAGCACTACTCCGGCAATAACCTCGACAAGGCGTTTGGTCACCTGGAGCGCGCGCATATCCTGGGGCAGTCCTTCGCATTCGCGCATGCGAGAGCACACTGGTGGATGCTGAAGGTCGGCTGGAAACGCCGAGACCCGATCGAGATACGCGGTCAAGTGGCGAGAGTTCTCGGTGCGCTGCTCTTTTCACGAATTTGGGTGCCGTTGGGGAATACCGGCGGTGCGCATGTTCATCCGTTTCGGTCCATGCCCATACCTGAAGAGTTTCGTGCCTTGCTGAAGAGACGATGACAGAGGTGGGTTTGGGTTAAGGACTGCTATCGGCCAGGAGCGGACATTCGGCAGCGCGGGCGCACCGCCATAAAGCGGCCTCAGCCCTGTCGCATCCGGTTGAACGAAGGGTTAGGCGTCATCGCCGACTGCGGAGCCAAAGGTACGCCGTGATAAGAGCAACGGGGAGCGCCACGAAAGGCAGTATGAGCGCACCCCACCATACTGCGAACATCTGCCAGGAAGTCGTGTCCTTGGGGAATAGGGACAGCCGAATGGCGGGCTTCAAGACAGCCAGTTCTGGCGCAGGTTGAAGGATTGCGACCCTCAGCTTGTATTCGCCCGGCGGTACATTGACCTCTCCAATGCGGCGCCAGACCTCAAGGTTTGAGAATCCACTCGCATCGTTCGTCGTTAGCCGTGAGCCAGCCACGTTGCCTTGGGTGTTCGGAATCGAGAGGCTCCATTCGACCTCGATCGGGACTCCCTTGCCGCAGCTTGGCCCCGACCCACACAGGCCCATCTCCCCAACGAGTGCCGTGACCCGTTCGTGTGCAATGCTGCCGCGAGTAAATTCAAAAGAGAGCTCGTATGGTTGGGGAACACGCAGTTGAACGGATCTCTCCATCGAGCCTGGCGCGGTGAGCTCGATCGGCGCCAGCAGCGGCGACTCCGAGACCCAACCAGACCAATACCAGAACCCTATGGCCCCAACCGTGACGGTCATGAACAGATTCTTTGGCAGGGACCGTCGAAAGTGGGGGTTCATGATGCCTAACTATGTTTAGGTCGATCCGCATAAGAACCGGATCTGCCATTCTCTGTCCGTATAACGCGCCACTAGTTGTGAATCATACGCCAGGCTCGACGCCTGTCCAATGAATCGGGGCTATTTGACCATTTATCACGGGGTCGTCTGCGGATCGGCGTAAGCTCGCCTTCTGATAGCGGTCAGTCGTGGATGTCTGCTTTGGGTCGAAAGCTGACACCAAGTGCGAGGTCTCGCCTGAGCTACTAGAACTGATACTGGTGCGACTACGAAGTGGATGGCTGGCGTGGGGCGAACACATTCCTATCCAAAGAACTCTGCCTAGGCTGGACGTCCTATCTCACCGCTTTACAGTTCACGTTTCACCTTTCACGCGTCACGTCTCCTATCACTCCCCGCTCCCCGCCATGTCGTCGATCAGGGGGCGATTGATATCGGTGCAGCCCATGCAGATGAGGTCAAACAGTTCCTCGTGGTTGGCGACGAAGTTCTTGGCATCCACGAGTTTTTCGCCCATGACCAGGGAATGGCAGGTGTCGCAGAGCATCATCAGGCCGCGTGAGACCCCCACGGTTTTTCTTCCCGTACTTCCAGCCATATCGATTAGACCGATCCTTTCTGCAGGGCCATGAGAAAATCTTCCGTTTCAAGATCGATCCCGCACTGCCCGCACTCATAGGGACGATCATCCTGCGGCACGGCTAAGGGCGTCCGCTCCACCCTCCCTTGGCAGACATGATAGAACTTCCCCCTGGCATGTTCATCGTCCAAGGGATCGCTTTCGTAAATCAGTACCATGGTGCACCAATTGTTCCCGTTCCTGCGTATGAGTATAGCGAGCCTTGATTCGGAGCCGCAACCTATGGCCCTGGGACTAGACTTGGAACTGCGCCTCATAGAGACCAGCATACACGCCGCCACGAGGGAGCAGCTCCTCATGCCGGCCCTCCTCAACCAGCCGGCCTCCATCGATGACCAGAATGCGATCGACGTCATGCAGGGTGGACAAGCGATGCGCGATGATGAATGTCGTACGCCCCTTGGTCAGTTCCGTCACGGCATCACGGATTTCGAGTTCCGTTTCCGTGTCGATATTGGAGGTCGCTTCGTCGAACACCACGATGGAGGGATCTTTCAGGAGCACTCGCGCGATCGAGACGCGTTGTTTTTGACCCACCGACAATTTGACTCCCCGCTCGCCGATCCAGGTCTCGTATCCTTCCGGCAGGGCTGCGACGAAGTCGTGTGCCCTCGCGGCGCGCGCGGCCCGTTCGATCTGTTCTTGCCCGGCCTCGAGATCACCATAGAGGATATTGTCTCGCACGGTTCCGTTGAACAAAAACGGCTCCTGCTGGACGAACCCGATCTGTTTCCGAACATAGGCGAGCGGCAGATCACGCAGATCACATCCATCGATCGAGATGGCTCCCTCCGTCACATCATAGAAGCGCATGAGCAGCTTGAGCAATGTGCTCTTCCCTGCTCCGCTCGGTCCCACCAAGGCCACATGCTCGCCGGCTGCGATGGAGACGGACAGATTCTTGATGACCGGCACGTCTGGTCGGTAGTGGAAGGCCACTTGCTCGAAGCGAACGGCTCCCAGCCCACGATGCGGCGGGGGAACCACGCCTGGCCGGTCGGCCACGTCGGGAATCGCGTCCAGCACCTCGAACACCCGCTCGCTGGCCGCCAGCGCATGTTGCAGCATGTGATTGACGGAATGAATCTGATTAATCGGCACATAGAAGAGGGCCAGATAGGACAGAAAGAGCACCAGCTCTCCCAGTGTCAGCCGGCCGTCCAGCACTTCCCCGGCGCCGTACCAAAGAATCAAGACGGTTCCGAGGCTGCCGAGCAAGATCATCCCCGGTGAATAGACCGACCACAGGAACATCGCCTTGAGATTCGAATCGCTGTAACTACGGCTTAATCGATCGAACCGGGCTTGTTCATGGGACTGGCGCATGAATCCCATCGTCTCCCTGATGCCTGACAGCGAATCTTGCAGGTACCCGTTGAGTTCGGCGGAATGCTTTCGGATCTGATGGTAGTAGCCATGCACGGTCGAGGTAAACCAACTCGCGGAGATCATCAACACAGGAATGGGGAGAAGTGAGAGGGCCGCCAATTTCCAGTTCAGGATGAACAGCATGACGGTAATCCCGATCAGCGTCAGGGACGCCGTGATCGCGCCTTCGAGGCCGTCGATAAAGATGCGCTCGACATGTTCCGTGTCGTTCGTCACGCGCGACATGATCTCGCCGGTCGAACGATTCTCGAAGTAGCTGAGGGACAATCGTTGCAGGGCGGAGAAGATCTCCCGCCGCAAATCATGCACCACCGTCTGCTCCAGCCGATTGTTGAGCCGAATTCTGAACGAGGCGAACAGATTTTTCAGGAAATAGGCCCCGACCAACAGGCCCATGATCCAGGGAAGCAGGGCCAGGTTCTTGGCCTGAATCACATCGTCGATGATGAGCTTGATAACCCAGGGAGGCACCAGCTCCATTGCCGTTGCGCAGGCCGCACAGAGCAGCGTGGTGACGGCAAGCCCGCGATGGGGCCGGAGATAGCGCAAGACACGATACAGCGGTTTCACGAGAGGTCTACGAATGATGTCGGAGGTCAGATGACGCTCGACGGCTCTTTCTGCCAATACTGCTGGAATTCATGCAGCTGCGTCAGGGTGGACATGTCGGTCATGCGATCGAGAAAGACCTTCCCGATGAGGTGATCCAGTTCGTGCTGAATGCAGACGGCAAACAGGTCGGTGGCTTCGAAGTCGAGCGCCTTGCCCTTTCGGTCGAGCCCCTTCACCCGCACCACCGAGGGCCTGGTAACCCTCCCCCGTAATCCGTCGACACTGAGACAGCCCTCCCAGTTTTCGACCTGTTCCGGGCCGTAATAGACGATCGAGGGATTGATGAGTACGGTTTCGGGAAAGCCGTCTTCACCCTTGCAGCCCATCACCACCAACTGAAGCGAACGGGACACTTGCGGAGCCGCCAGGCCGATACCCGGCTCGTCGTACATGACCTCAAACATCTCATCGATCAGGCCCTGGATATCCGACGACCGAATCTCGCGCGGATCGATTGGGGCCGCGACCTTGCGCAGAATCGGATTACCGAGCTTGGCGATCTTCAACATAACCACTGACCCGAATCAATTGTGGATCCGCTTCACAGGGACGAGATAGTCCTAACACAGGCTTCTGACGGGCCGCAACTCCGATTCCGTGGTGCGCATGCCCCTCACGATTTTCGTTTAGGCCGCGGCGGCTCCGGGATCTCGAACACATCTTTATAGTCATTCCACCATTCGACCCACTCACTGACCCAGGCCGAACGATCCTGCTTCGTCGAGGCATCCCAATCGTGAAATTCCGTTTCATGGCGCGTCAAAACCCACAGCGAATGGACGGCCGACAAGGCGACAAATCGCTCCTCATCGGTCACAAGGGCAATGAGGACGGGAATGACCGATTTCTGCCGCACATACCGGGCCTCAAACGCCGCGGCCTTTCGAATGGAGGCATTGCCATCGGTTGCCATCACCTGGATCGCGTCAGGTGTTCGTGACGGGTCAAGACGTATCGCGACGCGCAGGGCATGTTCCCGCACACGGGGAATCTCATTTATATCTTTGGCCGTGGCGACGAGAGCCGGCACCGCCGACAGGGCTTTGATCATCGAAATGGTCTCGATGGCATTGTATCGGATACGTGGGCTCGGCATGGCCAGGGCCTTGATCAACGCCGGGACCGACGGTTCACCGAGATGCACAAACTCTCCCATGGCCCAAAATTCCTGCTTGCCCTCCAACAAGGGCAGGAGCGCCTCGGCACGGGCCAGCTCCTCAGGACTCAGCGGATTCGTATTCGGAGGAACAGACACATCGGGTGACTCTTGGCTGGCCGGCGGCGCGTCGTAGGGCACCTGAGCCAACTGGACAGGCGGCAGCATGTCAGCCAGAGCCCAACAGAAGCCCTCCACCGCCATGGTCAATAGCCATAAGACGGCCACAAGCGTGTATCGCGTCAACGGGATAGTCATCAGGTGCCTCTCATAGATGAATGGCCTTCTGCGCGATGTCGTGGGATCAGTGCGGTAACGACCTGTCGGCAAGAGAATCGGTGGCGGTGGGACTCACAGGCATAGAAGAGATACGGCCGGTGAAACGATCAGCTATCCAGTCCGTTTCCGGACGCCGTGTCCCGCAAATGCTTTCTGACTCGTACTTTCTCATGGTGTTTCCGGAGCAGCTGCCGGCGTATCACATCCCGATCTTCCGCGACGATCCGTACGAGGCGGTCCATATCCTCGGCATGCTCACGCACCAACTCGGAGAGCTTTTGCAGCTGTCCTTCCAACCGCTCCAAACGCCATTCCATGTCGTTAGATGAGCCCGCCCGCTTGGCAGCCGAAGACTTGGTTTCTGGACGGTGATTGTCTTGAAGAGCGGCGACGACCACATCGCGTTTCATAGGCACTCCTTTTCCCGGTGCATGGTGCAGACACCGTGCGGTTGTGAGGCTAGTATTATCCGCACTGGGGTGGAAGTCAACGATCCTCTTTCTTTCTATTTGGGTACGGTCCTGTTAGAATTCACCTTGATGAATAATATTTTCACCATGGTCCTTGCGGGCGGCAAAGGCGAGCGGCTGTCCCCCTTGACGGAGCAGCGGGCCAAGCCCGCCGTCCCCTTCGGCGGAAAATACCGCATCATCGATTTCACCTTGAGCAATTGTTTGAACTCCGGTTTGCGCAAGATCGCCGTTCTGATCCAATACAAATCCCATTCGCTTGACCGGCATATCAGAGTCGGGTGGAACATCTTGAATGCCGAGCTGGGGGAGTACATCGCCGCAGTCCCGCCGCAACAGCGCATCAGCGAAGATTGGTATAAAGGCACCGCCGACGCGGTCTACCAGAACATGTTCTTGATCGACAGCGAGCAGCCAGAATTCCTCCTGATTTTGGCGGGCGATCATATCTACAAGATGAATTACGCCGAGATGTACTATTGGTTGATCGCCAAGCAGGCGGACGCCGTGGTGGGCGCCATCGATATCCCGATTCAAGACGCCTCCCGGTTCGGCGTCATCTCCGTGGATGAAGACTATCGCATCGTCCGGTTCGATGAAAAACCGGACCAGCCCACCGCCCTCCCCCACGATCCGGCTCACGCGTTTGTCTCCATGGGCATCTACCTCTTCCGCACACAGGCGATCCGGGAACACCTGCTGGCCGATGCCCAGCACGGCGGCGCCCATGATTTTGGGAAGAACATTATTCCCAAAATGATCGAACAGGGACGCGTCTACGCCTTCAAATTTCAAGATGGGAATAAGAAAGCCGTGCAGTACTGGCGCGACATCGGTACGCTCGACGCCTATTGGGAAGCCAACATGGATCTGGTCGCGGTTGATCCGCAATTCAACCTCTACGACTCTGCGTGGCCGATCCGCACGTACCAAGGGCAATTTCCTCCGGCCAAGTTTGTTTTTGCACAGGATTATGACGGGGGCCGCATGGGTGTGGCGCTCGACTCGATTGTGTGCGGAGGCTGTATCATTTCCGGTGCGCGCGTCCAGAACTCCGTGCTCTCGCCCAACGTGCGTGTCCTCGACCATGCCGATGTCCGCGAATCGATCTTAATGGAAAACGTGAACATTGGAGCGCACAGCCGCATTCGTCGGGCCATCATCGACAAGGATGTCACGATTCCTCAGCACGCGGAAATCGGCTATAACCGGGACGAAGATGCCCGAAAATTTACCGTGACAGAGTCGGGTCTTGTCGTGATTTCGAAGGGAATGAAACTGCATGCCGCCGTCGATCCATCCGGTTGACCTGATCGCCGCCCTTCGCCTAAAGCATCTGACCCCTGCTATCGTGTTCTTGACGTCGCGCCGGGCCTGTGACGAAGCGATGGAGTCGTTCGACCACGCCGACATCGTGCTGCCGCCCGCACGGCAGGAAATCATCGCCGCGGCGCTTGACCGGGTCATTGCCCACTATCCCAGCGTGGCGGAGCATCCGCTCATTCCTACAGTACGGCGCATTGGCGTGGCCGCGCACCACGCCGGCCATCTCCCGTCCTGGAAGATTGCCATCGAAGAACTTATGCGCCAAGGATGCCTTGACGCCGTGTTTGCCACCACAACCTTGGCCGCCGGCGTGGATTTTCCTGCCCGCACCGTCGTGATCACACAATCCAGTATCCGGAAATCCCGTGACTTCACGGATCTCACCATCGGCGAAGTGCAGCAGATTGCCGGCCGCGCCGGACGCCGGGGAAAGGATCAGGTCGGGTTCGCGGTCATCACCCCCTCCCCCTACATCGATCTCGGAGTCCTGACCAAGGGGTTGACGGGCCACCCGGAATCCATCGACAGCCAATTTACGATTACCTATCCGATGGTGCTCAATCTGCTCAAGGCCCATCCACACGAACAAATTCAGGGGATTCTGGCCAAGAGCTTTGCCCAATTCCAACTCAATCAACGGGCTGAACTGCTGGAGCGCAAACTGGACACCCTCCATGTTCAGATGGAACCGTACGGCCCCCGCCTCTGTTCAGATTGGATTACGCAATGGCAGACGTTCGACCAGGCTCGGAGACAACGCCCCCATCGCCAGCACGTGAAACAACAGGAATCTCCGGAACTGACCGCCCGGTTTCATTTCATGACCTCGGGACGAGTGGTCGGACTCGCGCGGGGCCGAGGGATCGTGCTCCGCCAATACCGAAGCAAGGGCCAACGGAATCCGATGATCTCCGTCCTGCGTCCGGACGGCGCAGTAACGGAATGTCCCGCAGCTACTGTCGCGGAGATCTTCGACCGCGCCTTTGAGTGTGACGAAACCTCTGCGTTCCCCTGGTGTTCAGCGGCTTCGTTCGATGAACTGCACTACCAACTGACGGAACTGCCGACCAGACTGCCGACCCTGCCCATCTTGGTGCCGAAAGAGTCCGATCCACTTCCGGACGCGATCGTCCAGTCATTGGGGGACTTCCCCTGCCCGACCTGTTCGTCGCGTCCGGCGTGCCAGAAAGATGTGGTGGTCGCCTCGCGGCTTCGTCAAGAACAACAGCGCCACACGAAATCCATCCAAGCGTTACGGGCCAGCTTGTGGCATCGGTTCCAAGAGCGGGTCGAGGTACTCCAGAAGTTTGGGTATCTCACACCCTCTGCCCATCTGACGGACGATGGAGAATGGGCGCGGTTGATCCGTATTGACCATTCGTTGTTGATCACCGAGCTGATCCGGGCCGAAGCCTTTGCCGGAGCAGACCCGGCATTGCTGACCGGAGTCATGGCCAGCATTGCGCATGACGATGATCGTCCCGGCGCCTTTCCGCGAATCAGTACAGGCTTGAGTTCGCTCCTCGGTCAGGTCCGAAAACTGGCGGAAAGTCTGTCACCCTACGAAGATCCTCCGCTCCTTCGAGCCGATATCGCGGCGGTCGCGGAACGCTGGATCGCCGACCCGACGCTCACCTGGATTGGCCTCTGCCGCTTGACCACTATGGCGGAAGGCGATATCTATCGGCTGCTGGCGAGGACCTTGGAGTTTCTCTCTCAAATTCATACGCTGCACGGGACACATCCGAGTCTGGCTGATTCCGCCGCGAAAGCCATTGCCCTCATCCGCCGCGGCGTGCTGGAGGAATTGCCGTGAATTTAAAAGCTGACAAGTGCGCAGGTCCGAATGCTGACAGGAATCGCCTTCTGTCAGCCTGTCAGCTTTTGTTCTTGTCAGCCATTGTGCAATGACTATCGACGAACTTGAACGGCTTCTCGCGCAACAGCCGGTCGCGGTCCTCCATCGCTTGGCTCGCGGCCGTGTGCATCGGCATTTTCGCGCCGGGAAACGCCGCCTCATCGAATTGCTGCTCCAGCATTCAAGCCAGAATCTTGCCGGCCTTGAATCCGACGTACAGGCGCTCCTAGCAGAACGGCAGGGACAGCCTCAGCCGCCGCCGGCTTCCACGCGGACTGCCCACCGTGCGCCATCGCCCCCTCAGAAACGAGTACCGCACCGAGGGGGAGAACCGGAGAGTTCGGAGCCCGCCGTCTCACTCGCAGGATGGCTCGAAGGGCTTGGTGTGCCGGCCCCGCAACCGTTTGTCCCGGACCCATGGCAGCAAGAGGCCTTAGCTGCGCTCAGTGAAACCGACGTCGTCGTCAGTGTGCCGACGGGAAGCGGAAAGACCTATGTCGCCGTGGAAGCCGCGCGGCGGGCCATGGAGGACAACCGCACGGTCATTTACACCTCCCCGTTAAAAGCCTTGTCCAATACGAAATTTACCGAGTTCTCCAAGATCTTCGGCGCGGACAAGGTGGGCATTCTCACGGGAGACCGGCAGGAAAATGGGCAAGCCCCGTTGCTGATCATGACGACGGAAATCTTACGAAATCTGCTCTATGATGCGGCCAGTGGCGAAATCGACGTCCGGCTGGATACGCTGGGGCTCGTCATCCTGGACGAATCACAGTACATCGCCGACCCGGAACGCGGCGTCGTGTGGGAAGAAACCATTATCTTTTGTCCCTCACAAGCAAAACTGCTGCTGCTGTCCGCCTCGATCGGCAATCCGCAAGATATCGCCGATTGGCTGACGTCCATCCGCCAGACCACCAGCCGATTGGTCCGCCACAGCAAACGCACGGTGCCGCTTCGCGCCGGATATCTTCATCCCAACGGCAAGCTGGCGCCGCTGTTCAAAACGGCGGCCATCCCGGCCGGCCATCCGAACCACCTCCATCCCGAAGCCAAACGGCTCTTTCTTGAATATGAGGAAGAGACCATGCCATCCGGCCGGTCCAGACGATAATGCGAGTTAGAACGACGCGGTGAGACCGAGGGTCGCCCCGTGGCGAATCGTTTGGAATTCGTTCAAGGGAGCTGACTGTGACCCGCTTCCGACCGGATGGGTTTCCCATGTCCCGGTATAGGTGCGATTCCACCACACACGATATCCGGCAGTAACCGCAAGCTGCCGAGTGAGCATGAACTTGACCATCGGTTCGGCACTGCCGCCGACGCCGATTCCCCACATGGAAAAACTCGGATCCTGTTGGAGATCAGCCCTCAGGTGATGCACGTCTTCGTTATAGACGATACTGACAGGACTGACTAAGACTTTGAGTCCGATGCTGAATCGGGTTGTCAGCCGATAGTCCGTGTTGATTCCCACGTGAATCGGTGTGATCCAATGACTGGTATTCGTAATCGCACGAGCAGCAGAGCTCTGAGGCACGCAGGGAATGACAATTGCGTCACACACCAATCGATCAAAGCCGGTTGCCTCGTGCTCAGTCCGCCAATACCGAAAACCGCCCAACACATCCATGTGTCCACGTCCATGTGGAAACTCGAGCGTGCGATAGCCCACGTTCCCATTGACATACCACGTCCCCGTTCCCGTGACAGGGCTGCTGGTCCGCGAAAAGAGGTATTGTCCGGTCAGATAGTCATCATCGATCAATCGGCCTCGATCAAAATCAACGGAAAATCCTCCATGCCCCTGCACGAACCATCGTCGTGTAAGATGCCACGTGGCCGCTAAATCAACGATATGGGTATCAGTATCCTTATAGGTCAATTTTGAAGTGGGATTTCCCAGTACGGGGTTGATCCCGGACGCATCGTGGCTCCACATCGTTTCGCCCGTCGCCACGAGCGCCACGCCCCTGAGCTCACGAGTGGCGTGGATCGAAGTCAAGGCGGGAGAATCAGGCCAGTTGCTGCTCCTCAATGGGCCCTTGCTTGGAGCCATACCCGGCTCACTCTGGAGCATCTATCCGCCCGGAGAACTGACGTTCTCCCCCGGACGTGCCCTCGTCGTCGCCACCGTCGTTCAAATGACGGGCAAGGATGCGCAGGCCAAAATCCATACGGCCGGCCTGACGATTCCGGATGGGGCGCGTGCCATCGCGCTGATGCCGGCGCCGAGCAGCGACAAGATCGCCGTACACATTCTTCATGCTACTCACGAGTCGCGGAAACAGATTGAGCAGAAGCTGGCCGCGCACGTTCCCAACGTCGAATTGGTCGGCCCGCAGCAAGCACCCCGATTCTTGATCGATGTCCAGGGCTCCGCAATCAGATTGCTGACGGCCGATGGGCTTCAAGTCATTGGAACCTATTCCTTCGCCTCTGATTGGACCACCGCCTTCGCGCTGGTCATGTCGCGATCGACTCACGTATCAGAACTGTTGGCCCTGGATAATCCCTCTTCGCAATTAAAGGTGTCCGTGCGGATCGCGAACACGCCCTCGGCTCAGACCACGACGACCAGAGGTATCGCCGTTGTTGCCGCCGATGTCAAAGCCGGGCAGTTCCGTATTCGCCAGCCGGGCCAACCGAGAACCGCCCACAATAGCCTGCAACTTGAAATTCAGACGAATGCGGACTCCTATTTGACTCTCGTCGATGTCGATTCGGAGGGCGGGATCAATCTCCTATTCCCCAATAGCCATCAACATCCTGGATTTTATCCGGACGGCCGTGTGGCCGGAGGAGAGACTGTCCTGATTCCTGATTCCGTCCAGGCAGGGAACCGCGCAGGGTTCTACTGGGATTACAGCCCGCCCAAAGGAACGGACACCCTCAGAGTCTTCTCAAGTACGGATCTCGAAACGGCCCAGTTGATCCGGGAGCGTATTCGCTCGCTACAGGCGGCTTCATCATCATCCGTGCAGCGTGGCTCTTCGGCGCGAGCGATCTTGGGCGGGATCGGCACGTTACGGGGTGAGTTGGCACGAGTGGCTGCACGAGGCATCGTCGCCGTTTACGACCCTCAATCGCATATCCCAACCGAGCAACCGGTGCCTTCGGCTGACGTTACGGCTTCCGCTCCAGCACCAATATACCCCGATGCCAATCTGCTTGCCGACGTTCCGTCATCGGGCGCTCCAGCAAGCATGCTCTCCGCAGACTGGAGTGCCACATCGGTGACGATTCTCGTGTCAGACTAGCCGAGACAGACGTGCAATTCGGCACTCCTGCTTCGCATGCGTGACACGGGTTGTCGACCGCGGACGAAGAAAAGATGTGGAACTGGGCCGCGGCATCTTGGTAAGATGCGCCTCGGTTGGAAATTGGCCGGTACGATCAGTGCCAGAAATCTTTCCACCCAGCCCCGCCTTGCAACAAGACGTGCCGAGGTAGCTCAGTTGGTAGAGCACAGCCCTGAAAAGGCTGGTGTCGACAGTTCGATTCTGTCCCTCGGCACCACTTTCAAAGCCCAACCCTTCTCGGTTGGGCTTTTTCACATCTGTGCATTCCCCACACTGTGCGGGGATTCCGCCGATTTTGCGTGTGCCACAGGCCATATTGCGCCGGCCAGAAAGCGCCCACCGACCCGGCAAGTTTGACTCTTTTCTGGTCTCTGTTCTCAAAAAATCGGCCAGAACTTCGCCAGCCGAGCACACGCAGAAACCCTCTTGTGACAAGCAGTTGCCATTGATGCGCCGCATCGGGTTTGACGCATGGACCACTTACTGCAATAGTCGAACCCGATGATTTCAGGGCCAGCGATCTTCAGCCCTTGGGCGGGTGCGGATCGTTGCCGTAGCTGTTGCGCTCGCGGATGCGACCGTTCTCGCCATGAATCAAGACCTCGCTACGCTGGTTGATGGCGATGTCACGAGCGGCCCGTTCGGCCTCGGACTGCGTGCGGTGATGCGAGGTGTCTCGCTGGTTGCCTGCGCCGCGCACAGCCCAGCCGTCGTCGCGCTTCACTACGTGTTGGTTTTTACCGGCCATTTCAAAATCCTTTCAAGGTTGGGTGGATGCTGGAAGTCGGGGTATTGGCTGTCGAGTCACCCCCTTTCCAGAATCACGAAGTCAGGCTTGAGCCAGTAGTGCCCTTTGTCATCCTTGTCGACGAATGTGGCGTAGACCTGCTTGTGGCGTTTGAAAATGTCTGCCGTCCGGAAGCTGGTGCCAGTCTCAAGGCCCAGCCCTTCCGCCATGTGCCGCTTGTGCACTTCGTCGCCATCGGCGTCTTCCAGAATCTTCAGGAAGAGATAGACCTGTGGTGAGAGGTCGACCGGCTCACCATTGATCAGTGCCACGCGCTGGGTGTGCATCAGTCGCAGGGACGTCTCCGTCGATTCCTGCACCGGTGCTGGGCGGGTCAGATATGCCTCAAGGTTCTCGATCACCAGGCCGGATTTGCGGATGTGGGCAATGGCCCGCAGCGGCACCAACAGGCGATCGCCCAAGGCAGTACCGAGCAAGGACGCAGGCTCTCCCGCCGTGATGATCACCTCAGCGCCAGGCGCCACCAATTGCGCCAGCTTGGCGGCCACTGGATCGGACATCGCGCTCAGGCGACGTCCAAAGAAAACCGTGTGCCGCCGGCGCCGATGTTCGAACTCACCCAGCCGCCACAAGACGTTGTCGACGATCGGTTCGACGGTATAACGCGGTGCCAACCCCATTCCTGCTGACAACCACTTGGCCAGCTTCTGCGGTTGCACCTGCCAAAAGTGCGCCTGTTGATTCGCCAGACCGACCCAGCCGCATTCTGGGCAGTAGCCGCGATAGGGTTGCGAATCTGGCGCGGCGTGTGGCTGCGGCCGCATGGCCTCGGTGCCGCACTCCGGGCAGAGGATGTCCAGTGCCCGCTCGCGGCTGACGGCGATGGCGTCCAGGGCCAGCAGATGGCCATAGAACCCGGGCCGGCTCGAAAGCCAGACCGCGTCGGGGGAGATCAGCATGTCTTCACGCTCGAGCAGGCGGCAGATCTCGGCCAGCCCCTGGTCGTTCATGACCGCGACCGCCTCATTCATGCATGACTCCTTCGGCTTCCTCCGCCAGCTTGGCCGTCGCGGGTGACTGCATGACACCCAGTGCGCGCAGCAGCGATTCCACCAGCCGGGCATCAGCCTCTTCCATGTCCCGCAGATTGCTGATCCCACTTTGCTTGAGATCGATGTGCAGCACCCGGCTGGCTTTTCCCGGCTGCAGCGGCTCGAAGTACAGTGAGACCACGGCGTCGATGATGTTGAAGCCTTGTCCCATCAGGATGGGACTGATTTGCTGGGCAGCGAGACAGGCCAGCACATCGGGCACGTCTTTCTCCCCCGGCGGCTTGATCTGGTAGTCGCAGATCGGGGGATGGATGGCCCGCACTTTCGCCTGTGACAAACGGATGCGCTCAACCCGGTGTGCCGTCAGGTCACATTCGCTGTCATCGAAAAGCTCGAAGCCATCCCGCAGACGGTTCAGTAAAAACATCGGCTTCTCGATGTCCTGGGGCTGCAGCACCTGCTTGAATACATGCTTGCCGAGGTGCTCCAGCAAGGTCTGCTGTGTCTTTGCACCACCGGGCGCCAGCACATCAATCACCCCGCTGGCCGGGTAGATGACGACATCCATGGCCATGGGTGGTCTGACGTCACGCCAGTGCGCCCGGTTGTCGTCGCCAAATTCCAGCTGACGCTGGGCGTTGTCCTCAATGAGGATGCCCAGTTGCACGCCACCATCCAGATGCCGGTCCAAGGTGTCGATCTGACAGGCGCGCGGCGTCCCCTTGCGCGGCGTGAATGCGGTGGCCAGTGCCACCTCGAGGGCGCGAATGTCTTCCTGGCCACGGAACAGCGCATCGACGGGCGGCACCTGCAAGCGTTTCCACCCACGCTTGCCAATGCGCAGGCACACCGCGTAGATGGCCTCGGCCGTGGCGAACAGGTCAGGCCAGTTGGCCATGACCCACAAGGCACGCTCGGCATCGCTGGAGAACTTCGTGAAATCCTCATGGATCGTGGAGTCTGGCGGTGCGGTGTTACGAAGGGCATCGACACCACGCCCGTTGCCCAAGTCGTGCACGCGCCGCAATTCGGCATAGACGGCTTCACCCTGTGCCGCAGGCAAGGCATCGATGATGTCGATGACGCTGCTGATCAGATTGTCACCGGCAAGCTGGTCAGGCAGTTCCAGCTTGCGAGACTGAAAGTAAAACTCCCAAGTCCGTGCAGGGATTTGGCGAATGAGTTGACGGTAGTTGAAGGCGGCCATCTTGTTTTTCCTTTTTGCTGGGCCGCCGTGCCGATGACTTCTTGTGTGCGCGAGAGGCCTGGGTTGGTTACACTGTTCTCAACACCGTATCGCACAACAAAGCAAAATGTATTTGTTCGCTATATCGGGTGTTCGATGGAATTTAACGGTGGATGATTGTGTTGTCAAGCCGGTGCGGATTCGTTCGAAATAACGTAATATCTCGGTCTGTGCAAAACGCTACCCGTCCCCTGTTTGCGTGGGGCTGAGAGAACACAGGAGAAACCGTGGCAACCCCACTGGGTGACAAAATTCGCAGACTGCGCCGTGAGCAGAAGTTGAGTCTCGACGCACTGGCCGCCGCAGCCGGCATGAGCAAGAGCTATCTGTG
Source organism: Nitrospira sp. (assembly GCA_016873455.1). Taxonomy (GTDB): domain Bacteria; phylum Nitrospirota; class Nitrospiria; order Nitrospirales; family Nitrospiraceae; genus Nitrospira_D. Next base: position 44,403 of record VGXE01000011.1, read on the forward strand.
GGAGTTGGAGAACAACGACGATGCCAACCCCACCATGGAAAAACTGGCCAGCATCGCCGCTGTCCTGAACGTCACGCCAGAGTTCCTGGCGCACAACGAGCTGGCAGACCAGCCGGAGGATGCCTTCGACAAGGCGTTCTTCCGCAACTACAAGACGCTCAAACCCGAGACCAAGCATCAGCTCCTTGAGATCCTGAAGACCCTCAAGAAAACCCAAGGATGAGTGCCCCGCCCAACAAGCCGGCGCCTTGGGCCAACCGGCTGAACAAGCTCTTGGATCAGTTTCACGCCGTCCATGGAGGCGACCGATTCCCGGTCGATGTGGAAGCGCTGATTCGGGAAGTGCCGGGTACTTTCCAGACCGGCGAGCCGATCACCATTCAGGGCGAGGCGATGGACCCGGAGTTCGAGGGGGCGCTGTTCAACCTGAATGCCGATGCGCAGGGCAAGGTCTTGTCGCTGGAAGAAAAGCCCCAGCAACCCAAATCCAACTACGCCGTCACAGGGCTCTACTTCTACGACAAGCAGGTGGTTGAACTGGCCAAGAGCCTCAAGCCATCACCCCGCGGCGAGCTGGAAATCACCGACCTCAACCGCCTGTATCTGGAACAGGGGCAGCTCAACGTGGAGATCATGGGCCGGGGCTACGCCTGGCTGGATACCGGCACCCACGAATCCCTGCTCGATGCCAGCCAGTTCATTGCCACCTTGGAAAACCGCCAGGGCCTCAAAGTGGCCTGTCCGGAAGAAATCGCCTATCGCCAAGGCTGGATCGCCGCCGAACAACTCCAGGTCCTGGCCCAACCGCTGACCAAAAACGGCTACGGCCAGTATCTGCTCAGAATCCTCAAGGAAAACGTATTCTGATGAAGGCCACCCCGCTTGCAATCCCCGATGTCATCCTCATCGAACCCAAAGTGTTCGGAAACGAACGCGGCTTCTTTTTCGAGAGCTTCAACCAGGCGCAATTTGAACAAGCCATCGGCAAACCCGTGCAGTTCGTGCAAGACAACCACAGCCGCAGCGCCAAAAACGTGCTGCGTGGCCTGCACTATCAGACCCACCAGCCGCAAGGCAAACTGGTTCGCGTCGTGCAGGGCGAAGTCTTCGATGTGGCGGTCGACCTGCGCAAAAGCAGCAAAACCTTCGGACAGTGGGTGGGCGAAATCCTCTCCGCAGACAACAAGCGCCAGCTCTGGATCCCCGAAGGCTTTGCCCACGGTTTTGTGGTCTTGAGTGAAACCGCCGAGTTTCTCTACAAAACCACCGACTACTACGCGCCCGCCCATGAGCGCTGCATTCTCTGGAACGACGCGACCCTCGCCATTCAATGGCCCGCCGGCATCCAGCCCATCCTCTCGGCAAAAGACGCCCAAGGGAAAGCATTTGTTGACGCGGAGGTTTTTGCTTGATGCGCAGTTTCTCTGCCTCCCCCATCGAAATGTTCGCCAGCCTCTGGCGCCACCGCGAACTCATCAAGGCTTCCGCCAAGCGCGAGGTGCTGGGGCGCTACCGCGGCTCCTTCCTCGGCGTGCTCTGGTCGTTCTTCAATCCGCTCTTCATGCTTGCGGTTTACACCTTCGTTTTCAGCGTCGTTTTCCAGGCGCGCTGGGGCGGGGGCAGTGGCTCGAAAACCGAATTTGCGCTGGTGCTCTTCGCCGGCCTGCTTGTCTTCAACCTGTTTGCCGAGTGCATCAACCGGGCGCCGGGCTTGATTCTTTCAAACGCCAACTACGTGAAAAAGGTCGTTTTCCCGCTGGAGATTCTTCCCTTCGTCGGCTTGCTGTCGGCGCTGTTTCACACCCTGATCAGCCTTGGCGTTTGGCTGATTGCCTACACCCTCTTCTTCGGCATTCCGCACCTCACCGTGTTCTATCTGCCGCTGGTGCTGCTGCCGTTCTGCCTTTTCCTGATGGGCCTGAGTTGGGCCTTGGCATCGCTTGGGGTGTTCCTGCGCGACGTGTCGCAGTTCATCGGGCTGCTGACAACCGCCCTGATGTTCCTCAGCCCCATTTTTTACCCCGCTACCGCGTTGCCTGAGGACTACCGCCACATTCTCTACCTCAACCCGCTGACCACCGTGGTCGAACAAACGCGCGACGTGCTGTTCTGGGGCAAGACGCCGGATTTGTTCATGCTAGGAATTTACTGTGTGGTGACTCTGGGAATTGCCTGGCTGGGCTTTGCGTGGTTCCAGAAGACGAGGAAAGGGTTTGCCGATGTCCTCTGAAATTGCTATCAAGGTCGAGAACCTCAGCAAGTGCTATCAGATTTATGACCAACCACGGGATAGGCTAAAACAGTTCTTGCTGCCGCGCCTGCGGCGCCTTGTCGGCTTGTCGCCAAAACAGCATTATCAAGAATTCTGGGCGCTGAAAGATGTTTCGTTCGAGGTCAAGAAAGGCGAAACCGTCGGCATCATCGGACGCAACGGCAGCGGAAAATCGACGCTGTTGCAAATGATCTGTGGAACACTCACCCCAACATCAGGCAGTGTCACCACTCATGGGCGCATTGCGGCGCTGTTGGAGCTTGGATCAGGCTTCAACCCGGATTTCACCGGGCGAGAAAACGTGTACATGAATGCCGCGATTCTTGGCCTGTCGAAAGATGAGATCGATGCCCGGTTTGATGAAATCGCTGCATTTGCGGACATTGGTGAATTTATCGAACGGCCTGTGAAAACCTACTCCAGCGGGATGATGGTGCGACTTGCGTTTGCTGTGCAGGCGCAAGTAGAGCCGAATATCTTGATCGTCGATGAAGCATTGGCGGTGGGTGACGCGAAATTTCAAGCGAGATGCTTTGAACGTCTCAAGCAATTAAAGGAAGGCGGCACAAGCATATTGCTCGTCACCCACTCGAGCGAGCAGATTGTTACGCACTGCACCAAGGCGATCCTGCTCAACGAGGGAGTGCAACTGGAGACCGGCAAGCCGAAGCAGGTGGTCAACCGTTATCTTGACCTCTTGTTCGGCAAGGAAAAGCGGGCTCTGCCGACGGCCGCTGCTAGCACGCACGAAGCGAGCGGGGCGGCGGCTGCCGACAGAAGTGCTCTTGGCCTGAGCCGCAGCGACGATGTGTTCGCCACGCGCCATGGCTACAACCCGCATGAATACCGCTGGGGTGACGGCACCGCCAGCATCCTAGACTTCCACTTGGCCGCCGATGGCCTGGCCTACCCATCAGTGGTGGCGACCGGCCAGCGGATCACGCTGGCGGTCACGGTCAAGTTCCATGCGCAGTTTTACCGCCCCATCCTCGGCATCACGATCAAGACCAAGGAAGGGGTGACGGTGTATGGAGTCAACTCGGAAACGCTGGAATGCGCGCCCTTCCATGAACTAGGGCGCAGCGGTTCGGTGATGCAAGCCGATGCCTCGTTCGTGTGCCGATTGGCGCCGGGCGATTATTTCATCTCGTTGGGGATTGCGTCGAAGGAAGGCGAGGAAGTCGTTCCGCATGACCGCCGCTACGATTCAATACATTTGCAGGTGGGTCCGAACACGGTGATGTTCGGCTTAGTAGATCTGGAATTTAATATGACGGCAAAAGAGATTCTGGCATGAGGGCATTATTGGAACGTGCGGGCTATGCGCTCAATACGGAACATAACATATGGATCGCCCCCGACTTTGGCGGTATTGCCTACAGCGACGGCGACGAAGTAGAGGAGCGCATCGCGCGCGCCGTTCGCCTGGTCAGCGACGTCTCGGTACTTTCGGCGGAGTTGCGCCAGCATTGCATCGACTGGCCGTCGCTATACCACCTGGGCAGTCTGCGCGCCAACCTGATGCGCCCGTTTGGCCAGCTGCTGCGCGGCGCTGAAGTGTTGGAAATCGGCGCCGGCTGCGGTGCGATTACGCGTTACATTGGTGAAGCAGGTGCCAATTTGCTGGCGTTGGAAGGCAGCCCGCGGCGCGCTTCGATTGCACGAGATCGATCGCGCGAACTTGAAAACGTGACCGTGCTCTGCGAGAAGTTCGACCAATTCAAGTGCCTGCATCAGTTCGACGTGATCACTCTGATCGGAGTTCTCGAATATGCCAACATGTTCACCGAAGGTGAGAATCCGCCTCTGCAGATGCTGCAGCGCGTGCGCAGCCTACTCAAACCGGGTGGTCGCCTGATCATTGCGATCGAAAACCAGTATGGCCTGAAGTATTTCGCTGGTCCGCCGGAAGACCATCTCGGCCAAGCGATGATCGGGATTGAAGGTCGTTATCGCGCGGACCTGCCCCAAACCTTTGGCCGAAAAGTACTGAGTAAGCTGCTGGTAAACGCGGGCTTCTCGTCAACGGAATTCTTAGCCCCTTATCCCGACTATAAGTTGCCTGTTTCGATTGTCACCGAACAAGGCTTCGCCGATGCCGGCTTCGATGCCGCCGCCCTGGCCTGGCAAAGCGTGCGGCACGATCCGCAGATGCCTGCGCTGAAGAACTTTTCGATGGAACTAGCTTATTCTGAAATCATTGCCAATGGTCTGGGCATGGATATGGCCAATTCTTTCCTGGTGGTCGCTTCGCCGGAGGGAGCGAAAGCGATTGAGCCGGATGTGCTGGCCTACCATTACAGCTCTGACCGGTTGCCGAAATATTGCAAAGAAGCCCGGTTTGTGCGCAGCGGCAATGCTTCGGTGGAGGTGCACTATCACCGACTGGGCGCGGCATGCGGACAGGCGGGTTCGTCGGTGGTGAAGTTCATCTTGCCCGAATCGGACCAGTATGTGTTTGGCAAGGTACTGTCGCTGGAATTCATCCAGATCGTCATGCACGACGGCTGGACCTATCAGCAGGTGGCAGGTTTCATAAGCCGCTATCTGGCGATCCTGGCCAGGTTCGGCGCGTTTCCTGAGAGCGGCGGCCCGATTGTTTCGGCTTATACGGAGGTCGCAGGGCGCTTCTTTGACGTCATCCCACAAAACATCGTGGTGCGCGCCGATGGCAGCACAGCGTTGATCGATACCGAGTGGCAGCTGGAACGGCCGATCGAGATTGGACACTTGCTGTTCCGCTCCCTGTTAGCCCTGATTAATTGCATGACCCGCTTCGGCCACCCTGCGCAACATGCAGACGGCGTGACGCGTCAGCAATTCATCGATGACGTGCTGACGGAGCTGGGCCTGTCGTTGCAGGACGCAGACTATGACCGCTATATCGCCTTTGAGTCCGACATCCAGCAGGCGGTTACCGGTCGCCCGGCTGCGCTGTTTGCCGACTGGGGCCGGCAGAATCAACTGCCGCTGCAGACGCTGTCCCAGGGCTACGAGGAACGGGTCACTGAAGTAGGGCACCTGCGCTATATCATCGGTGAACGCGACAAGGCTATCGTCGGCCTGCAGCAAGATTTAGCCGAAGGCGCGATGCAGGTGCAACAGTTGACGCAAGCCGTGGCTGAACGCGACGGGACAGTCGGCCACCTGTGCGAACTGCTACACCAGCGCGAAGCCGCGTTCATGAGCATCATCAACTCCCGCTCCTGGTGGTTGACTAAACCCTACCGCTGGGTGGGGCGCATGCTGCGCGGTGACATTGCAGGCGCGGCCGACCCGTTCCAGAAGTTACTGGGCATCAAAAAGGATGGTCAGGCGCCTGCAGCTGCGGGGCCAGCCGACATCGTCGTTCCAGACCCGATTGCACCTACCCATACCATGTCGGTGATCCTGCCGGTATATCGTGGCATCGACATGACGCGCCGCTGCATCGAGGCCGCCATGCCGGGCGTGCTGGGGATGAAAGGCGCGGTGCTGTTGGCCATTAACGACGGTAGTCCGGAGCAGGGTATGCAAGCCATGCTCGAATCGCTGGTGGAAATTTGGCCAGGGCGCTTCGAAGTGCTCGAAAACCCGGTGAACCTGGGCTTCGTGGGCACCGTCAACCGCGGCATGGCGCATTTCCCGTCGCAAGACGTGGTGTTGCTGAACAGCGATGTAATCGTTCCTGACGATTGGCTGAAGCGCTTGCAGGTGGAGGCATACTCCCACCCGCGTATCGCTACCGTAACGCCATTCTCCAACAACGCCACCATCTGCAGTTTCCCTAACTTCCTAGAAGAGAATCCGCTAGCGTTCAATCTCGACGTCCACACAATCGACGCCGTGTTCCGCCTGTCGCATTTGCCGTGTGTCTCGGCGCCGACTGGCATCGGCTTCTGCATGTTCATCCGTCGCGCCTGCCTGGATCAGATTGGCTACTTGAATACCGAGAAATTTGGCCATGGCTACGGTGAGGAGAACGATCTGTGCCAGCGCGCGATCAAGGCGGGCTGGCTCAACATCCTGTCGCCCAATATGTATGCCTTCCATGAGGGCGGCGTCAGTTTCTCCATCGACAAGCAAGCCCTGGTCGATCGTGCCATGGGCGTGCTCGACAGCCTGCACCCTAACTATCACGCCGATGTTCAGGCCTTCATCCAGCGCGACCCCTTACGCCTGGCGCGCGTCGAACGCTACCTGCAATTGTTGGCGAAGCTGACGTTGCCGAAAGTGCTGCATGTGTCGCACGGTCTCGGCGGCGGTGTTGGCCAGCACATCGAAGAATTGGCTGGCTATTTCGACCAAGGCGCGGCACATCTAGTGCTGGCGCCACAAGACGGTCCCAACGTGGTGAGCCTCAGCCTGCGAGCGTGCAAGCTGACCGACAAGCTGCTGTTCAACATGCCGGGCGATTATGCCAGGCTGCGCAATTTACTGGAGCAGGTGGGTATCTGTGCGGTGCATTACCACCATACCTATAACCTCGATCCAGTGCTGCAAAACCTGTCCCGCGATCTGCACGCGACAACGCTGTTGACGGCACACGATTACTTTTGGCTCAACGCGAATCCAACGCTGACTGATGTTGACGGCCGTTTCCCAGGGCAATACGTGGATGATCTGCAAAATCCGCTGTATCCGCTGCCGACCGGCGTCACGGCAGTGCAGTGGCGCGAAAAACTGCGGCCGCTGATCGAGCAGGCGGACTGCGTGATCTTCCCGAGCAATGCCACCAGAGCCCTGTTCGGCGATATGTACCGGCTCAAGCATGATGTCGTGGCGCCGCATGTGGAATCACACCTGGACGTGCGGCAAGCGCCGCGCCTACTGGTCGTCAAGCAGCACTATGTGGTTGGCGTACTGGGCGCGGTTGGTCGCGAAAAGGGAGCTGACGTGCTCGAAAAGTTGGCGATGATGGCGCACAGCCAGGGAGCGCGCTTTTCCTTCAAGTTGATCGGCTACTCCTATCGGCAATTGAGCGCAGTAGAAACCACGGGCCCCTACAAGGTTGAGAATTTGTCGGCGCTGATCGAACAGCATGATGTTGACCTCATCATGTTCCCCGCCCAGTGTCCGGAAACCTATAGCTATACACTGAGCCATGCACTGGCATCGGGCTTGCCGATCATTGCGCCAAACCTCGGCGCCTTTCCTGAGCGCCTATCGGGTCGTGCCTGCGCCACGCTGTTCGATCACATGGAGCCGGTGTCCGAGCTCTATCGTCGCATCGGTGATTTCATCGGCGCACTTGAATCCGGTACCGTTTGCGCGCCAGTGTTCCCTGGCGACAAATCGCAGCCGGAATTCTACGACCGCGATTACCTGCCCCTGCTGGCAAGTGCGCTCAAGCCGCCTAGAAGCGGCAAACTTTCATTCGAATTCGGCGAGTCACAGATTGTCCGTGGCCCACTGAACAAAACTGGCTGGCGCAACGCCGCGCTGCGTGGTTTGTGGTGGTTGCAGACACATCCGTCCCTGCGCTGGGTCAGTTCAGCGATTCCGTACAATTTCAAACGCACAGTCAAGCGTTCGCTGAGCCGTAGCCCGATGCACGATACCGTTATCAAGCCTTGACACTAACCTGAATCGTAACGATATCTGCCCTGCTAAAAATAATCCGCGTTTCCATCTTACTTTGAGGCGGCTCACCGCCCATGATTTCTAATATCACATTCGGTGCTGGAATGCCGTCCTCCGTCAATGTTGTAAGAGCGCCTGATCTCTCGGCAATCATCGTCAATTACAACGCGGGTCCGTTGCTGCGAGGCTGCGTGGATTCCTTGCTGGCCTGTCCTTTGGCTGTCGAGGTCATTGTGTGGATAACGCTTCGCATGACGGCAGCCTGGATGGCCTGCCTGACTCACCGCGCATTCGCGTTATTCGCAACACGACCAATGTAGGCTTTGCAGCGGCTTGCAACATTGGGATGCAGGCATCTTCTGCGCCGTTTTTGTTGTTTCTGAACCCCGACTGCTTTTTTCAGCCCGGTGCCGTGGCAACCATGTTGGCCGGCTTGCAGTCTGACGACCGCGTGGGCATGGTGGGGGGCTTGCTGGTGAATGAGGATGGCACCGAGCAGGGTGGCGGGCGGCGCGCAGTGCCAACGCCTTGGCGCTCTTTTGTGCGGGCCTTTGGTTTGCATCGTTTTGCCAATCGCTGGCCAAAGCTGTTTTACGATTTCCATCTGCACAAGCAACCCTTGCCGGATGTGCCAATCGAAGTCGAGGCCATTTCCGGCGCCTGCATGTTGGTGAAGCGCGAGACGGTGGAGGATGTGGGTCTTTGGGATGAGGGGTATTTTCTGCACTGCGAGGACCTGGACTGGTGCATGCGCTTTCGGCAAAAGGGTTGGAAGATTGTGTTCGTGCCCGATGCGCGCATTTATCACGCACTGGGGGCGTGCAGCCGGTCGCGACGAGTGTTTGTGGAGTGGCACAAGCACAAGGGCATGGTGCGGTTCTATGGCAAGTTTTTTCGCCATCAGTATCCGGGCGCGATGATGTGGCTGGTAACGCTTGGGGTGTGGCTGCGCTTTGGCTTGGCTGCGGCGTATCTGACCGTGCGGCGTTTGCTCGCCGGGGTGGGGTTGAAGCGTGGCTGAGTCGCGCGTTGGCGTGCTGGGCGCAAGCAGTTTGGTGGGCCGGTGTGTGCTACCGCAGTTGCGCGCCGCCAGGCGGCAGGTGGTGGCATTTTCTCGCAAGCCGGTGGAAAGCACGGATGGCGTGGAGTGGCGGGAGCTTTCCCCCTCTCCCCCAGCCCCTCATTTGCCAAACTCGCCGCAAGGGGTGAGGGGAATGGGGTGCTGGATTTGCGTGGCCCCCATCTGGGTGTTGCCGGAATATTTTTCCCTCATCGAGGCCAGTGGTGCGCGGCGGGTGGTGGCGCTGTCTTCCACCAGCCGTTTCACGAAAGTCGGCTCTGGCGATACGGCAGAGAACGCCATCGCGGCAAAGCTGATTGATGCGGAGGCGCGAGTGCAGGCGTGGGCTGAGCGCCGAGGTATCGAGTGGGTGGTTTTGCGGCCCACGCTGATTTATGGCCAGGGGCAGGACAAGAACATCAGCGAGATGGCGCGTTTTATCCGCCGCTTTGGTTTTTTTCCATTGCTCAGTTCCGCACAGGGCCTGCGCCAACCCATCCATGCCGAGGATGTGGCGGCGGCGTGTGTGGCGGCTTTGCAGGCGCCGGGAGCGGCAAACCGAGCTTACAACCTCTCGGGTGGCGAAACGCTGGCTTACCGCGAGATGGTGGGGCGCGTTTTTGCGGCGCTGGGCCGCCCGGCGCGTTTGGTGACTGTGCCGCTGTGGGCCTTCCGCCTGGCGGTGGCCATGCTGCGGCGCTTGCCGCGTTATCGGCATTGGTCGGCGGCTATGGCCGAGCGCATGAACCGGGACTTGGTGTTCGATCATGCTGATGCAGCACGGGATTTTGGCTTCAAGCCCAGGGGTTTTGCGCTGACGGCGAAGGATGTGCCGCGATGAGCCTGTTGGTGACTCTGTTGGTCTTGCTCGCGACGACCGCCCTGCTGGCCAGGGGTGTGGCGGCGTGGGTGCTTCGCCGTGCCGAGACGCTGCGCCTGGTGCAAATGCCCAATCACCGCTCATCGCATGACTACCCAACCCCGAATGGCGGCGGTCTGGGCATTGTGGTGGCGGGCAGCCTTGCCGGTATCGCCTTGGTGCTGCTCTCTGGCTGGATGGTCGGTGGGTTGTTGCTCGGGCTCGCTGCCGTGCTGGCTGCGGTGGGGTTGCGCGACGATATGGCGCACCTGCCGGCTCGGGTGCGGTTCGGCGTGCAGGTGGTGGTTTGCGCAGGGGGGCTGATTGCGCTGGGTGATTTGCCAGCATTGGCCTTGAGCGGTGGGCTGGCGTTTCAGGTGACTGGCTGGGTGCTGTTTGGGCTGTTGCTGTTGGCTGGCGTGTGGTGGATCAACCTGTTCAACTTCATGGATGGGATTGATGGTGTTGCCGGGGTGCAGGCGGTCTTCATGTTGCTGGCCGGTGGGGCGATGGCGATGTGGGCCGAGCCGCAGGCGGTTCACAGTCCCGTTTGGATGTGGATGCTGTGCGTGGCAGCAGCAACGGTTGGCTTTTTGCTGCTCAATTGGCCGCCCGCCAATATCTTCATGGGCGATGTGGGCAGCACCTGGCTGGCGTTCATGGTGTTCGCGCTGGCGCTGCTGTCTGTTCAAGCCGGTTGGTTGAGTTACGCGGCCTGGCTGGTGCTGGCGGCTGTTTTTGTGACCGATGCAACCGTCACGCTGCTCACCCGCATGCTGCGCGGGGAACGTTGGTATGAAGCGCATCGCAGCCATGCCTACCAACGCTTGTCCCGGCGGTGGC